>CAXMPY010000411.1:275-506 GCA_964195275.1 uncultured Paracoccaceae bacterium | reverse complement strand
GTCTGATTGCGCACTTTGCAACATCTTTCGCGCAAGGCTTCCAGCCCAAGCACTTCCTGGGCATATGGGACCCGAAACTTAACCCGGATGCCGATGCGATGGCGCAGGCCGCCGGGTTCGAAAACGGTCTGGCGGTCCTGTCGGCCTATTACGGCAACTCGGACTGGACGGATACACCATCGCCACTGCTGAGCAAGCCGGCCGAGGTAGCCAGTCTGCCAGCGGATGTCG
>CAXMPY010000411.1:0-254 GCA_964195275.1 uncultured Paracoccaceae bacterium | reverse complement strand
ATGAGGTTTACATCAACGAGAACGAAGTCCGTATCCTGAAGCTGGTCAACGCCGAAGTCGACTATAAGGAGCAATCGCTGCAGCTGGCTTCGGCGCCGCTGTTGCTGGAAAACCAGGAGAAGGGCGACTATACGATCGATCTGCGGCCGGAGATCACGATAGCGACCCTCGCGTTCAATGTGACCTCGGACGATCCGGAAAAACGCAAGGTCTTCGGCGACCTGCGCTTCCGTCAGGCCATGTCGGTCGCGATC
>CAXMPY010000410.1:0-509 GCA_964195275.1 uncultured Paracoccaceae bacterium | reverse complement strand
CGGGGGAGGTCATCGGCTCGGCTCATTCCTGACGACTGCAGAGTTCGCTCAACCTGGTACGCTCGGTCGCGCCCGAACGTGACCAGGAATGAGGCTCCACCGGCAGAGCCGGTGGTATCAGGAAGCCCCCTGAAAGGGGGCAAGGAGTCACGGAATACAGTCTTTATCGAACCCGAACCCGAACCCGAACCCGAACCCGAACCCGGGTCTTCTCGCGAAGATAGACACTGGTGCTCCGCGGCTGCCCGGGAAACCCGCCGGACTTGGTCTCCCTGATTGGGTGCGAAGCGAGTGTCGTGGCGGCGGTGAATCGGGAACGGGATCGGGGTCGGGGTCGGGAACGAATTCACGCCGGAACGGCAGAGCCTTTTCGAGTCACACCGCCAGAGGCGGTGGTTTCCTTGAACATAATGAGTACCAGAAGTACATGTCCGGATGAGTTTACGGATCAGACTACTCAGTGAAGGAGGCCCACACAACCAGTCTTCTGGATAGAATCAGTCGGCGTT
>CAXMPY010000409.1:0-511 GCA_964195275.1 uncultured Paracoccaceae bacterium | reverse complement strand
CCTCCCAAAATCGCCAGCAAGAAAATTGCAATCAGCAACCTAAATTCACCCGAATTCAGGCTTTCAGGCCAGTTATTTAAAAGGGACTTGCCGCCTCGCCGCGGATTTCGTATTATTACCTCACTGCTCGATAGGTTTCTTGCCTGTATGAAACCTGCCTCAACAACTAAAGCGCCTCCTTCGGGAGGCGCCTTTTTTTTTGCTGCTCTCGCCATTGCGACAGTTTGCCTCTCGTTATTTTGCGTCGCAACATTATCCTGATGCCCAGGGCAGACTCGCCCAAATCAGCAATAAAGGGAAGGGGCGGAGATATGTCACTCAAAGGCAAAGTCGCGGTTGTCACCGGCTCGAATTCCGGTATCGGCCTTGGCGTGGCGGAGGTGCTCGCCGCACGCGGCGCCAGGGTTGTGCTGAACTCGTTCACCGATTCTCCCGAGGACCACTCGCTCGCCAGGCGAATCGCCAACGAAACCGGAGCGCAGGTCAAATACATCCAGGCCGACATGTCGGA
>CAXMPY010000408.1:0-516 GCA_964195275.1 uncultured Paracoccaceae bacterium | reverse complement strand
ACGCGAGGTCTCGACGCAGACAACTTTGTCACCTTCGCGTTTGATGCCGGTAACTTCGCACTTTTGAAAGATTTCAACACCGAGCTGGTCGGCCGCGCGCGCGTAACCCCAGGTGACCGCATCGTGACGCGCGGTACCACCGCGTGGCTGCGCCAGTCCCCCCTGTACCGGGAAGCGCGTGTTTTTCGAGAAATCGAGGTGTGGCATCAGTTTCCTGACGCCGTCCAGATCATGCATGACCGCATCGATAATACACCGCGCTGGCTGAACATCACGTTGTAGTTCAAGTCCTGGCTCAGACCTTCCCATAGTTTCAT
The DNA here is from genome assembly GCA_964195275.1 of uncultured Paracoccaceae bacterium. Lineage (GTDB taxonomy): Bacteria > Pseudomonadota > Alphaproteobacteria > Rhodobacterales > Rhodobacteraceae > NVTR01. The sequence continues at coordinate 199 of CAXMPY010000408.1, read as the reverse complement.
CGAATGCTCGTAGAACTGCCCATTCGGGTTGAGCATGTAATTGGAGCGCACAATGGTGGTATTGCGCCCGGTATTTCCACCACCGATATAACCCTTCTCCAGAACCGCGACGTTGGTTATGCCGTGTAGTTTGGCCAGGTAGTAAGCCGTGGCCAAACCATGACCGCCGCCGCCGATAATGATGATGTCGTAGCGTTTC
>CAXMPY010000407.1:0-517 GCA_964195275.1 uncultured Paracoccaceae bacterium | reverse complement strand
GCTTGAACCTTCGCATCACAATGAACCCCAATTCCTCGCAAACGATCTTGGATGGAATTGGTGTGTGACCAACGGCGGCAAAGTCCCGCAAAGCGGACCTTGGTGCAACCTGCAGCGAAGGTCCGCTTTCCGCCCTTATCGACCATGTCTGCTTCCGGACCTGAGCGGACCTCCGCCGAAATGTGCATGGTGCAGCACCGGTCACAAACGGCCCAAACCGGCCGTTTGTCTTGGCGTCGACGCTGCAATGCAGCTTCTTTAAAGCAGGACAGATTGGCAGGTTGCATTGCTGGACCTGCCTTCGGCCATACATTAGGTTTTCATTGTATAACTTTCTGTGCGTACAAACGAAGCGCTGAAACACGACTCGCGGGGAACGACGTTGGCCATCACAAATATGGAAAGTCTGCAGACACATCTGCAATGGGCAATCGAGTTGGAGCACGCGACGCTGGCGCCCTATCTGACCGCACTGTACTCGATCAAAGATGGGACCAATGTTGAATCCGCAGAGGTC
>CAXMPY010000406.1:0-520 GCA_964195275.1 uncultured Paracoccaceae bacterium | reverse complement strand
GAGTCCGCCGATCGCGATAATCGCCCAGACCATCATGCGATAACCGAAAATATTCTTCCTGGCATGTGTGCTAAGAAGATCCGACACCAGGCCAAATGCCGGCAACGCGACGATATACACTTCGGGATGACCAAAGAACCAGAACAGGTGCTGGAATAATATCGGGCTGCCGCCTTCGTAGCTGAGGTTTTCTCCCATCGACATGATCGCCGGCATGAAGAAGCTGGTACCCGCTGCTTTGTCCAACGTCATCATCACAGCGGCATCCTCATCAGTGTCATGCCGCGGGTGCGCGCCTGCAGAATCGTCGTGACATAGTTGAGGCCGCCCATTGTGAATGCCACGATGAACAACGCGAGCGATACAAGCATCAGCACGATGCCCAATTCGGTGCCCGGCGTGCCGGGCAGAATAGCTTGCGGTGGATAGAGCGTCCAGCCGGCTCCCGTCGGCCCTCCCGGTACAAAAAAGCTCGCCAGTAAAATGATGACCGAGACCAGATAAACCCAGTAGCTCAGCA
>CAXMPY010000405.1:289-521 GCA_964195275.1 uncultured Paracoccaceae bacterium | reverse complement strand
GGACAAATCGTCGCGCGATCCGATGGAGGAGCTCAAGCGCCATCTGCATACTTTGAAGGGTGGTGCCCGCATGTCCGGTATCGTGGCTATGGGTAACCTGAGTCATGAGATCGAAGCGCTGTTAATTAACATTGACGATGGCAGGATCACATCGAATCCGCAGATAGAGGACCTGTTGCAACAAAGCCTCGATGAGCTGCACCGAATGCGCGACGTCGTAACGGCCGGCAAG
>CAXMPY010000405.1:0-246 GCA_964195275.1 uncultured Paracoccaceae bacterium | reverse complement strand
CGTTGACTCTCCATTAGACGAGCCTGATGTAGCGGCGTCGCCGATCGATTTTCAGCCAGAGCCAGAGCCAGAGCCAGAACCCGAACCCGAACCCGAACCCGAACCCGAACCCGAACCCGAACCCGAACCGGTCGTCGAAAAAGCAGCCCGACAGGCCGTTGCAGAACAGGCGAGGCCGGAGCAGCGTCCGCAGCCAGCCCGCGAGGTCAGACAAGGGTTCGCACGCATAGATGCCGAACTGCTTGA
>CAXMPY010000404.1:0-525 GCA_964195275.1 uncultured Paracoccaceae bacterium | reverse complement strand
CAGCAAAACTCAGGATCACGCCAAAAGTCGCCAGCCCGTGGGCAAAGTTCCAGGTGCCGTCAAGGGGGTCGACGATCAGGCAGGTTTCCGCATCCGCAATGGCGTCGCGCAGGCCAGGATTATCAGCAACGGCCTCTTCCCCGACAACAACGGTGCCTGGCAAAATCCCGGCCGCGGCATCCGTCAATCGCCGTTCAGCCTCGCGATCAGCAATCGTGACCAAATCGTCTTCACGCGACTTCGTCGCAATGTCACCGGGTTCAAGTGCCCGAAAACGCGGCAAGATTTCTTCCGATCCCCCGGCAGAAAGTATGAAGCGCTCCAGCCTCGCCGCCGTCGCGGCATCGAAGGGATCCTCGGCCTCGAGAAAGGCGTCGAACGCATCTGCATCCATCACTTCGGACCACATATAACTGTAATATCCGCTGGAATAACCATCGCCTGCGAACACATGCGCGAAGTGCGGCGTTGCGTGGCGCATCGGGATCGCGTGCGGAGTTCTTATCCGGTCAAGAACCTCGGCTT
>CAXMPY010000403.1:0-531 GCA_964195275.1 uncultured Paracoccaceae bacterium | reverse complement strand
GGGCTCGGGCTCCAGCCCCACGACCTCGCCGGCGAGCCGGGCAAGAACCGCTGCCGCGTAGCCGGTGGCGCTGCCGACATCGAGGACGCGATCGCGGGCATCGACATCGGCAAGCTGGATCAGCTTGGCCAGCACCATGGGCGCCAACAGATAGCGCGCCGGCGCACCATCGACGGAGGGCCAGACCTCAACGCCCTCGTCCATATAGGCAAAGGCGCGGCGCGAGGCGGGTACGAAGAGCTCGCGCGGAAGCTCGCCCATGGCGGCGAGCAGTCGCGGGTCGGTCACCATGCTGGCCTGCCTCGCATCGGTTGACCCTAAAGCCGCATTGACGGGAAGGGGCATCGACACCTAATGAACGCGTATCGGACCTCTCGTCCGAGGAACGGCCACGTGGCGGAGTGGTTACGCAGCGGACTGCAAATCCGTGCACCCCGGTTCGATTCCGGGCGTGGCCTCCAAGTCTTACTCCAGCAAGTTTCACCCTAGCTCGTTCGACTTGCCAGCATGTGCGCCCTCCCCTTCGCCGCT
>CAXMPY010000402.1:0-533 GCA_964195275.1 uncultured Paracoccaceae bacterium | reverse complement strand
GTGCAAGTGAAGTACTTTGTGCTGGTCGCCTGAACCTTGTCCCGATTATCCACATGGCGAAATGGAAAACGCCAATCTACAGCGCACTGGTCACCAAGGGCCACAGCAAAATAAATGGTGCTGTCAGACGAATGCGAACTCGTCTCAGTTTCCCGGTATCGGCAATCTTTTAGGCTGCGCAGATGCCGCGCCACTCGGCAAGAGCGGCGGTGCGGTTGAGCTTGAAATTTGATCGGCTATAGAGGTGTCTTTCCTGGTTGAAATGGTTGTGAACCGAGGCGTGGACGGAGACGAACTTTTGCAAGGTTCGCGTTCGTCGGAAGCGCAACATTGCGCGTTCTCGTCGTCGAAACGGCAAGTGTGAATTCTCAGCTCGGTTGTTCAGCCAGCGTCCGGTTTCTTGCTTCTGCCCGTTACCTATGACTTTCATCGCAGCGCCATAGGATCGTAGCTTGTCGGTCACGATGACATACGGGTTTCCATAGCGTTTCATTGTTTTTCTGAGGAATTTCAATGCTGCTTTGCGATCTCGG
>CAXMPY010000401.1:0-535 GCA_964195275.1 uncultured Paracoccaceae bacterium | reverse complement strand
GGCTCGAACTCAGTCGGATGGGTGCAGTTAATCATGTAATAGGCCGGTGAGTTGCCAGTCGCCGCGTCAACCTTAGCAATCGCCTCTTCCAGGGTCTCTCCGCCCTTGAGCCGTCCGCCTTTGGCGACGAAGAACGAGATCACGACCGGCATGTCCGCTGAATTCGCAGCACGAGCAAGGCCAATCACCTCTTGCACGCTCGAGAATGTTGCTGCTGTGACCAGATCGGCTCCGGCCTTCTTGAACGTCAGGATCTGCTCGGAATGGTAATCCTCGGCTTCTGCTGCATCCGGGGTTCGGCCGACGTCGTAAGCGTCGCCACGTGGTCCGATAACGCCGCCCACGATCATTGGGGTGTCCGCGCTATCATATTCGCGGGCACAGTCCTTGTAGAACTCGATGCCACGGATGTTAATCTCCTCGAGACCGTCGCGGGAGAACCCGATCAGTTCTCCCCAGTCCCGACTGGCGCGGTAGTGAAGTCCCTCATTGATCACGCCGAAGCCGTTAGAAACCGCCGCCTCGACAAGCTTGC
>CAXMPY010000400.1:295-540 GCA_964195275.1 uncultured Paracoccaceae bacterium | reverse complement strand
AGTGCAACTGTTGCCTTGGCCGTTGCTATCCCCTCGACCGTTTTGGTGGTGGACAGGCCGTCACCTTGGCCCAGACCAAAGCCATAGGTGAAATTCCGGGACTGGCCCGAAGTGCAGGTCAGCACCAGATCGCCAAAACCGGACAATCCGACCAGCGTTTCCGGCTCGGCCCCCATGGCCTGCGCCAGCCTGGACATTTCGGCATAGCCCCGGGTCATCAGGGCCGCGCGCGCACTTTCGCCCAG
>CAXMPY010000400.1:0-285 GCA_964195275.1 uncultured Paracoccaceae bacterium | reverse complement strand
CGGCAACATCATTCGTCAGGTATAGCCGCAAGGATTGGGTCGACAGCAAGGACTGTAGGCGTGTGCCTAACATATCGTCGGCACAGGCAAGCGTCAGGGCTGTTGGTTTGCCCACGGCAATTTCAGCGGCAAAACCCGGACCGGTTATCACAGCACAAGCGGTGTCACCCAGTCGCGCACTCAGAACTTGGCTTTGCAGCAAACCCGTGCCCTGTTCGATCCCCTTGGCGCACACTACCAGAGGACACTTCAGGCCAGAGAGGTCGTGGCTGTCCAGAAAGCCGC
>CAXMPY010000399.1:0-540 GCA_964195275.1 uncultured Paracoccaceae bacterium | reverse complement strand
AAGAATAGTATTTTGCCGATATCTTTGGATAAAGATATCATCGATAACTTGTTTGCCGCACTCTATTCGACAAAAGGCTATCAACTGACAGTTGATCTTGCCCAACAAACAGTTACAACGCCCGATGGCGACGCCATTGAGTTTGAGGTGGATACATTTCGTAAGCACTGCTTGTTAAATGGCCTGGATGATATCGGCATTACTTTGCAAAGCACAGATGCTATTCGACAATATGAGCAGCGATGGCGGGCGAAATCCCCCTGGCTGTTTGACGCTATTAATTAATTATTACCAAAGAGATGGAAAAATGACTGAACAATATGATGTGGCCGTTGTTGGCGCCACTGGTGCGGTTGGCGAAGCCATGATCGCAATACTTGAGGAGCGCGAGTTTCCCGTGCGCAACCTGTATCCGCTTGCCAGCAGTCGGTCTGCGGGCACTACGATACAGTTTAGGGGTAGTCCCGTCCGGGTGACCGACCTCTCAGAGTTTGATTTTTCTACCGCTCAAATTGGCCTGTTTTCCGCCGGCGGCACCAT
>CAXMPY010000398.1:300-545 GCA_964195275.1 uncultured Paracoccaceae bacterium | reverse complement strand
GATCGGCGTTTTATTGCGGTTCAGGTGCTGCACGAAGGCACGAATACCGCCCTGGTATTCGAACACTTCTTCTTGTTCGTCACGCTCGTCGACGAGTTCGATGCGCACGCCGGAATTCAGGAATGACAGCTCGCGCAGCCGCCTTGCGAGAATATCGTAGTGGTATTTGATGTTGGTAAACGTGTCGGCGCTGGGCTTGAAACGAAGCGTCGTGCCGGTTTTGTCGGTGTCTCCCGTCTCTGCAA
>CAXMPY010000398.1:0-233 GCA_964195275.1 uncultured Paracoccaceae bacterium | reverse complement strand
CGTCACGATAGATAGTCAGGACCAGGTGCTCGGAAAGGGCGTTGACAACCGACACGCCGACGCCATGCAAGCCTCCTGACACTTTGTAGGAGTCGTCATCGAACTTACCGCCAGCATGCAAGACAGTCATAATGACCTCGGCGGCGGAACGTCCCTCATCCGGGTGCAAATCGACTGGAATTCCACGGCCATCGTCAGTGATGGTGACCGATTCGTCTGCGTGAATTGTTACC
>CAXMPY010000397.1:284-546 GCA_964195275.1 uncultured Paracoccaceae bacterium | reverse complement strand
CCCACAAACAGCCCTTCCTCAGCAGCCAGGCGCTTGGATAATTCGATGGCTCGCTCATCCGTCACCGGGATGAGAACGTCAAAAATCTCGCGATTCAGCACATCGGGAATAAAATCAGGCGTCCAGCCCTGGATCTTGTGCGGATTCCATTCATCGCCAGCGAGCAATGCCGCGCCGGCGGGCTCGGTTGCGACGATCGTGACCTCGGGTCGCGCCACCTTGATGACCTCGCCGGCCCCCGTCATCGTGCCACCGGTGCCAT
>CAXMPY010000397.1:0-246 GCA_964195275.1 uncultured Paracoccaceae bacterium | reverse complement strand
GTGGCGGTGATATTCGGGATTCGCCGGATTTTCGAATTGGCGCGCCAGGAACCAGCCGTGCTCCTTGGCCAGTTCTTCGGCCCTGCGGACCATGCCAGTGCCCCGTTCGGCGGCCGGCGTCAAAATGACCTTGGCGCCCATGGCACGCATAATCTTGCGCCGCTCCACCGAAAAGGACTCAGCCATTGTCGCCACGAATCCATAGCCCTTGGCGGCACAGACCATCGCCAGAGCGATTCCGGTATT
>CAXMPY010000396.1:0-550 GCA_964195275.1 uncultured Paracoccaceae bacterium | reverse complement strand
GTTTGTGCGTACACCTGGCTTGGGCGATGTTCCCTATCCGGTTGTGATGGAACCAAATCTGGTTATCGAATATTACGCGCAGAACTAAGGTTCTGAAGATATCTGGAAAGGCCGTCTTTTTGGGCGGCCTTTTTGTTTGGTCACAGGGGTAAAGGTCGTGCTTCGGCGATTGCTTCCATAGCGAAATATGACGTTACGGAATCCAGTTCCACGCCCTGGATCAGTCGCTGATAAACCCGGTCATAACTGGCCATGTCGGCGGTCACCACTTTAAGCTGATAGTCGTAATCACCGCCGATACGGTGGAAATCCACAACTTCGGGAATGTTCAGAACATGGCGGCGAAACCGGGCCAGCCAATCTGCTGAATGGTTTCGGGTGCGCAACATTACAAACACCACCAGATCAAGACCAACCTTTTGGCGACTTATCCGCGCGGTAGATCCGATTATGACACCCGTGTCGCTCAGGGCGCGCAGACGTCGCCAGCAAGCATTCTGCGAAATGCCAACCCTATCGGCCATTTCCCGTTGTGACAGCCCGGCATCGA
>CAXMPY010000395.1:0-556 GCA_964195275.1 uncultured Paracoccaceae bacterium | reverse complement strand
CGAAGCGGCCCGTTTGCTGCTGAACACAATGAAGCTCTTCGAGGCGCATAAAAAAGTTGCCGGCACCAAGAGTGATGAGAATGCCGTTAGGCTTCGACTGGCATTGGATCAATTCCACGCGCTTATCGAAACTGTGAGTCCAACCATTTCACAGCCGTTCGAGGGGCCTCCCCGTCAGGAATGGCTGGCAACCTCGCTCCTTGGCGCCTTAGCGATGATGGCGCTCCTGGATTTGACCGAGAGCCGCCGCTTGCTGACTTGTCACACCTGCGGAAAGGTATTCGTGACGAAAGCTTACCAAGCGAGCTATTGTTCGCCGACATGTCGCAACACCGCTCAAAAGCGACGACACCGCGCCAGGCGAAAGACGCCAGCACACCAAACGAGGCGATCAGGCTCATAACCTGAAGGTCGTAGGTTCGAATCCTACCCCCGCAACCAAATAAACGCCGCCAATCCAATGGGTTGGCGGCGTTTTGCTTTTTGGGGTGTTGGGCGGTTTGCACCAAGTTTGGAGCATTCTCATAAGGAGTGTGCAACAGACCACTCAGATCAT
>CAXMPY010000394.1:305-560 GCA_964195275.1 uncultured Paracoccaceae bacterium | reverse complement strand
AGCCTTAACTTGGCGTCCTGCAAGAGCGTGTGTGCGTCCAGTGCGGGCTTTTTCCATCAAGTTGTTCATGTGTAAGATCCTTTGTTTTCGCCGTTGTTCCGTTTCGTTACTGCCACAATCATTACACAATCCCGACACTGTTGGCGGCACATGGCAAAACAAAGGCCAACCCGCGTCAGCAAAACGATATTTTTAGGTCATTTCTTTGACACGAGCAATTATGCAAAAATCGGGGACACAAAATGGCCACAAAGC
>CAXMPY010000394.1:0-229 GCA_964195275.1 uncultured Paracoccaceae bacterium | reverse complement strand
TCCTGAATTGCGCCGCCAAATCTTGCAACGGGCGCAACCGAGGGGTCAGATGACGCAAAAATGTCTGACTTCAAACGCTTTTAGGCCATAATCCCTACTGATTGTCGCGTAATGCGAACGATCTGTTTCGCGATCCATGACAATCTATTTTGCACCGAAAACCATGCCGCACATTCATAATTGCTGCCGGTTATTGGCACATTTGTGTCAAACAGCGCCACATTTTCAG
>CAXMPY010000393.1:0-562 GCA_964195275.1 uncultured Paracoccaceae bacterium | reverse complement strand
TCAATTCTTCCAATGCGCCGCTGTCCAGATGGCGCCCCATAGCTTCGAAAAACGTCATGATGCCCTTGCGCACCAATGGTTCGCCACCAGTAATACGCAGTTTCTTAACGCCAAGATCGACAAAAGCCGAACACATCCGGTCCAGTTCTTCCAGACTTAGCAGTTCTTTTTTGGGCAGGAATGTCATGTTTTCAGTCATGCAATAAACACAGCGAAAATCGCAACGGTCAGTGACCGAAACGCGCAGGTAATTTATCGCCCGCTGAAAGGGATCTACAAGTGTGTTCAACATGACGGCAGTCTATCCTTGACCCCTGGTCCCCGCAAGTGGATGGAACAAATGTAGTATGACTGTGATCGCGTTAGGTTGAACTTGATGGTGTCGAATTTTAAAATCGTTGGATTGTTATTTTTGTTTCTGGTTTCGGCGGGGTGTTCAGACCAATTCGGCGCGACGTTTTTAGGGCCAAACGACAGCGCTATTCGCCCCGTAGTTCGTCCAAATGTACACGGACTGGCGCTGGCACCAAATGCCAGAACAGTTGAAGAATTTGATACGACC
>CAXMPY010000392.1:291-562 GCA_964195275.1 uncultured Paracoccaceae bacterium | reverse complement strand
AGCAGCGTTTAGAACCTTGCATATGCGACCGTTCGACGTTCAGTTGATCGGTGGCATGGTCCTGCACGAGGGCAACATCGCTGAAATGCGTACTGGCGAGGGCAAAACGCTTGTCGCCACTCTACCGGCCTATCTCAACTCGTTAAGTGGTGATGGTGTGCATGTTGTCACCGTCAATGAGTACCTGGCGCAACGCGATGCTGACTGGATGCGCCCCGTCTATGAATTTCTCGGGCTTACCGTTGGCGTGACCCGAAGCGGTCAGACCCAG
>CAXMPY010000392.1:0-247 GCA_964195275.1 uncultured Paracoccaceae bacterium | reverse complement strand
TAACGAACTGGGTTTCGACTATCTCAGGGACAACCTGGCGTTTTCCATCAATGACAAGGTTCAGCGCAAGCTGAATTTCGGCATTGTTGACGAGGTCGATTCAATCCTGATCGACGAGGCTCGCACGCCGCTGATCATCTCGGGACCTGTTGAAGAAAGCACCGATCTTTATCAGAAGATAAACAAACTCATTCCGAAACTTAACGTTCACATTGAGCACGACGGGGCCAGCAATTACGACATTCAG
>CAXMPY010000391.1:0-567 GCA_964195275.1 uncultured Paracoccaceae bacterium | reverse complement strand
TCTCTTTGGCGAGCTGGCAACCATTCTGCAGTTCGCTTCAGGCAAGGAAAAGCCCGCCGCGGAGGTCCGCGACGGGCTGGCGCAATTAAAGTTGGTTGCGGGGGTAGGATTCGAACCTACGACCTTCAGGTTATGAGGCCGAACCGCTGGGTTGTAACGTGTTGTAATACGCTGTTAAGTCATTGATCTAATTGTGACTCCGGTTGCAATGTTCCGCAGCACCACCGATCGTTATGTACCGAACCTGATCCAAATTTGGTGCAAAACGATGCCCACAATGAAACTCACAGATGCCTTCCTCCGGAAGGTCGAGCGCCCGGGAAACGGCGTTATCAGATTCTGGGACACTGAGATCGGCGGGTTTGTCGCTCATGTTCAGAAGACCACGACCACCCTGTATTACGACCGAAACAACCAGCGCCATCTCATCGGGCGGTACCCAACCGTATCCATGCCGCAGGCCCGGGAAACGGCCCGTGAGCTCGACTACCGCCTTCGCCGCGGTTACGCGAAGCATCTGACGCGATCAAACCCGACGCTCGGCGATCTGGTCGACCAGTACCTGGC
>CAXMPY010000390.1:0-568 GCA_964195275.1 uncultured Paracoccaceae bacterium | reverse complement strand
GTCAGCTAACCGGCGCAGTTGACCCCCCCCCCCTCACGAGTTTGATGCGAAAGTCTGCTTTCCTGTAATTGAGAAACCCGTTCGCATCCACAGCGAAGGTCTGCTTTCCGCCCTTATCGACCATGTCTGCTTCCGGCCCTAAGCGGACCTTGACCATTCGATCTGGCGCTGCGGTGTAGCTTCCCCAGACCGGCCATTCATAAATGGCGCAGCATTTTCCCAGGTTCATCGTAGGTCAGCGGTTGCGCTAACGGCAGTTTGCATTTTGGTTTGTCGGCAAATTGGAGCTTCGAATTAACAATGTTCACACACCTTGCTAGAGGTAGACTTGATCTTGGCTTATCGCTTTCGCGAAACGCGCCGCCAGCTACTCAAAGCCGATATCCGGTAGGCCGGCTTCAACCCAGCGGATGATAATGTCGATCTCATTTTGTGGCAGCGAATTGCTGAGAAACGGCATGCGTGGCACGCTCTCGCCTCGAAGACGTCGGACAAGTTCGCTGTTTTCTGCGTCTCCTGGCACGAGAACCGGTCCTTTTGTGCTCCCTGCGACGGCCGCCTTGTAGCT
>CAXMPY010000389.1:0-569 GCA_964195275.1 uncultured Paracoccaceae bacterium | reverse complement strand
AGAGTGCTTACCACGGCCTAAAAGGTTTGAAAATTGCCGTTTGTCCAATTCGAGGGCAGCAACATCGGCCACTCGCTGCATTTCTTCGCAAACATCTCGGCCTTCAAGTAATCTTGACGACGCCCCATGATCACGACCGGGAAGCGGCAACCGTTCAGGGATTAACGCATCTGATCGCCAAAGTATTACAGAGAATGGGACCTTTGCCTTCCCGAATGACAACGCGAAGCTTTGACTTGCTCGTAGAGGCAATCTCTATGGTTCAACACGATGCGCCTGAAGTATTTGAGCTGGCTCATGAATTGAGCGTGGAGCTGGAACACAATACATGACTCGCTATGGCTTTTCCAAAGGACGGCATCGGCGCAGCCGCAGCGTAGGTCTGGATTGTCCCGCACAGCGGTCATTCATCGACTGATCTGGTGCTGCTCTGCAGCGAATGACTGCATTGAGCCCATAGCGGTCCTTGGTGTTCGGTCCAGCGAATAGCCGCTTCGAGCCCTTGTTGAACCTCAGAGAGATTTTTGGAACCAGGTAGTGTAAACTGGGTTCTTCAGGTCGAGATTGAC
>CAXMPY010000388.1:0-571 GCA_964195275.1 uncultured Paracoccaceae bacterium | reverse complement strand
TGGCCATGCCATGGGCGGCCTTGCCCACAGCGACCACAAACAACCGACCCCGCGAGGAGTCCAAAGACAATGTTTCAAGCGCCGCATTAACAGCGATGGCAGCGTCCGCGGCGCGGACACCTGCCTTAAATATTTCAACGGCGCGTTCTTTGGTTTCCTGGGTCATGGCCGAAGTTCTAGAGTTGGAAAATCCATGCGTCCAGTGATGAATTTAGGCCTGATCTGATGGCTGGAAAATTATGCCATCCAACACCCATCACACAGAATTCGTGCAAACCGCTACCAATCAGCGCCCATCGCGCCTAAGAACGCAAATTCGTTGAAACTGGCGGCAGTATGAACATCCAAATACCGATCACCCGTGAACTACTGCTGATCGGCGGTGGCCACACCCATGCGCTGGTGTTGCGGATGTGGGGCATGAACCGCTTGCCCGGCGTACGGGTCACCGTGATAAACCCCGGTGCCTCCGCCCCATATTCCGGGATGTTGCCGGGTTTCGTCGCCGGTCATTACCGGCGCGACGAATTGGATATCGATTTGGTGCGGTTGGCGCGGTTTGCCGGGGCGC
>CAXMPY010000387.1:331-572 GCA_964195275.1 uncultured Paracoccaceae bacterium | reverse complement strand
ATCAATGCGGGCAAGTCGCGTAGGGCCCGGTGAGACCGGATGATAAAATTTGGAATAGTCAGGAAGTTTGTAACCTTTGGAAATTAGATGGCTTCGCCACGGAAAGCTCATTTGATAGCGCATTTCAAGCACTTCAGTGAAACCGCGCATGACCATCTCTTCGCTTTTCAACGCAGGATCACCGGCATGAAAGTCACGCGGGTCCTGGCTGGTGTCGGTGTAGCCAAACAGCAAGGGGTCA
>CAXMPY010000387.1:0-261 GCA_964195275.1 uncultured Paracoccaceae bacterium | reverse complement strand
TGATCGATCCAGCGGTGCACCATTGCGCACAGATCTGTGGTTCATCGCATACAGTCCTGTCAGCAGGCTGGTACGGGCGGGGCCACAAGGGTTCACGACAGAAAAGTGGTTTGTGAATGTCACAGCTTCTTGACGAAAAGCCTGAATATTTGGCAGTTGCACATGTTCTGCTAGGGCACCTGTTACGCAATCGGCGCGCAACTGGTCGATAACAACGAACATGATGTTAGGTTTGTTGGACTTTTTTTTGTTCCTTGCAAA
>CAXMPY010000386.1:0-583 GCA_964195275.1 uncultured Paracoccaceae bacterium | reverse complement strand
CCTGGTATGGCGGTGAAATGAAAAAAGGCATGTTCTCGATGATGAACTACCTGTTGCCGCTTAAGGGTATGCCCTCGATGCACTGTTCAGCCAACGTGGGCGAAGATGGTGATGTAGCGATATTCTTTGGCCTTTCCGGAACCGGCAAAACAACACTGTCTACTGATCCCAAGCGCCGCTTGATCGGAGATGATGAGCATGGCTGGGATGACGACGGAATTTTCAATTTCGAAGGTGGTTGTTATGCCAAGGTGATCGACTTAAACGTCGAAGACGAACCCGATATCTACCGCGCGATCCGCCGCGACGCATTGCTTGAGAACGTGGTGGTAAATGGTGAAGGCAAAATCGATTACACCGATAGTTCCAAAACCGAAAACACCCGGGTGTCTTACCCGATTTACCACATCGATAATATTGTCAAACCCGTGTCCAGGGCCGGTCACGCCAATCGTGTCGTTTTTCTGACCGCCGATGCCTTCGGCGTGCTCCCTCCAGTTTCAAAATTGACTCCGGAACAGGCGCAGTATTACTTTCTTTCAGGCTTTACCGCCAAGCTTGCCGGCACCGAGCGCGGTATCAC
>CAXMPY010000385.1:333-585 GCA_964195275.1 uncultured Paracoccaceae bacterium | reverse complement strand
CTGAGAGCCGGAATGCGGCTGCACGTTCGAATAATCCGCATTAAATAATTTGCATGATCGCTCGATCGCCAGCGCCTCGGCGACATCGACGTGCTCACAACCGCCATAGTAACGCCGGCCCGGATAGCCTTCGGCATACTTGTTCGTCAGGACCGTGCCCTGTGCTTCCATAACCCTGGGGCTGACGTAGTTCTCCGAGGCGATCAGCTCAACATTGTCTTCCTGCCTCTGCTCCTCCTGAGCAATGGCTTT
>CAXMPY010000385.1:0-323 GCA_964195275.1 uncultured Paracoccaceae bacterium | reverse complement strand
AGCGCCCAGCCAAGAGCAGTGCCGGGGAGGACTAAAAGGAGGCGACAAAGGCACGAACCACGGCCGTCCAGGCTAACGCGAGGTTGTCCCGGTTGTACCCGCCACCGCCCATCGCGAGCACGCGCCCGCTGCAATGACGGTCAGCTATCAGGCAAAGACGCTCCGCCGCATACCCATGCGCCGCGGGCGAGAATTGTAAATGCGTGATCGGATCACCGGCCACGCTATCGGCTCCACATTGGAACAGAATGAACTCCGGTCGCGCGGCCTCGAGAAAGGTTTCGACCTCGGCCCAGACCGCCCGAAAGTCGTCGTCGCCGACT
>CAXMPY010000384.1:278-586 GCA_964195275.1 uncultured Paracoccaceae bacterium | reverse complement strand
GCTTTTCGGGACCCAGGTTGGCATTTGAAGCACGGTCAAACGCCGTTTTGTCGGGGCCATGGGGGAGCATCATGTTGTGCAGGCTGATGGCCCCGGGGCTGAAACCGTCGGGCTTGGCGTCATAAGTGCCGTAAATATTGCCCATCAATTCGGACATGATATTTTTGTGGTACCACGGCGGGCGGAACGTATCTTCGGCCACCAGCCAGCGTTCGCGAAACAGGACGAAGTCAATATTTGCAGTGCCTTGCACGCCAGATGGTGCGGTCAGAACGGTGAAAATCGAGGGGTCTGGGTGGTCAAACAAA
>CAXMPY010000384.1:0-268 GCA_964195275.1 uncultured Paracoccaceae bacterium | reverse complement strand
GCTTTGCGCGATCTTGGTTTGGTGGAATGCGCCGCACCATTTTATTGTGACTTTCGACGGCACCTCGCGGTCCTCGTACGCGGCGACGGGGGCCTTGAAATCGCGCCGGTTTGCCATGCAGTTTGCGCCAATTGGCCCGCGCGCCGGCAGTTCAAATTTTTGCCCATAGTTTTCGCAGACGAACCCACGCGCCGGACCTTCAAGCAATTCAACGCGGTACAACAACCCGCGCGGGATCACCGCGATTTCCTGTGGCTCGAGATCTATG
>CAXMPY010000383.1:0-592 GCA_964195275.1 uncultured Paracoccaceae bacterium | reverse complement strand
TCCGATTGCCTATTGTGCAGACCCACTGCCAAGATAATTAACAGGGAATGCGACCCTAAGGGAATGCTCAAATGACCGCTTTGTCCCGCACAGCAGACCTCTGCGTAAATAGCAGCGAAGGTCCGCTTTCCGCCCTTATCGACCATGTCGACTATCCTTCATTAGGCGTAAGTGAATGGACGGGAATCTACGCCAACAACGAGGTGTTCAGAGCTCATCTTGCAGATGAAAATGGTAAGGTGCCCCTCGGCGGATGCATTGATGCGTGCGCCGAGATCACATGTAGATGTTGGGATGCCCCGGACGACGCGTCGCGCGAAATTCTGGCTGGTTTTGGATCGACTTATCACGAAACTGGTACCAACGCTATCGAACTAAATCCGAAAGCTGATCGGAACTCGCAAGTCTAAGGGCGAGATTTGGTTCTTATTCGTAAAATCAGGCGCGGTCGAAAGCGTCAGGCCCAGCTGGGTATCCGAATTCTGCAGTGCTCCATTGAGTGACCGCAAAGTCCCGCACAGCGGATGTTGGTGCTCGGTGCAGCGACGGGCTGCTGTGAGCACTTAGTGACCAATGCTGCAACAAGCACATT
>CAXMPY010000382.1:300-592 GCA_964195275.1 uncultured Paracoccaceae bacterium | reverse complement strand
AAGATGGACGGCGAGGAACTCATCATCATGCGCGAGTCCGACATCATGGGCATCATCGAGGGAAAAGCCGCCAAAAAGGGCAAAAAGAAGGCCGCCTGAGGCCGCAAGGACATACCGGATAGGAGCAGAGACTATGCCAGCCAAAGAAGTGAAATTTGGTGTCGACGCGCGCGATCGAATGCTGCGCGGCGTCAACATCCTGGCCGACGCGGTGAAGATCACGCTGGGGCCCAAGGGCCGCAACGTGGTGCTCGACAAAGCCTTCGGCGCGCCGCGCATCTCCAAGGACGGC
>CAXMPY010000382.1:0-237 GCA_964195275.1 uncultured Paracoccaceae bacterium | reverse complement strand
GGTGCGCGAGGTGGCCTCCAAGACCAGCGACATCGCCGGCGACGGCACCACCACGGCTACGGTGCTCGCCCAAGCCATCGTGCGCGAGGGTTCCAAGGCGGTGGCCGCGGGCATGAACCCGATGGACCTCAAGCGCGGCGTCGACATGGCCGTCAGGGCGGTGGTGGCCGACCTCGAAAAACGGTCCAGGAAGGTCAAAACGTCCGAAGAGATTGGCCAGGTCGGCACGGTCTCGTC
>CAXMPY010000381.1:300-595 GCA_964195275.1 uncultured Paracoccaceae bacterium | reverse complement strand
GATATCCCATCGGAAGACCGAAATACCGGCGAATGCGGGCAAGATTTGCGGCACAATTCCATAAACCATGATCTGCCAGCGGCCAGCGCCGGTTGCTGTGATAGCCTCGACCTGGGTGGGATCAATCTCTTCAATCGCCTCATACAGAAGCTTGGCGCAGAAGCCGATTGAACGAATGGCAATCGCAATCAATCCTGCAAATACGCCGGGGCCGATGATCTTGACCAGCAAAAGCGCCCAAATCAGCGAGTTGATCGAGCGGCTCGACACGATGATCAGCAATGCAATGGGACGG
>CAXMPY010000381.1:0-263 GCA_964195275.1 uncultured Paracoccaceae bacterium | reverse complement strand
CCATTATCAAGGCCAGAATCGTGCCTAGCGTTGCGATGTTCAAGGTGTCCCAAAGGGGTTCCCAAAGGACGTTGATGTAGCTCCAGCGCGGTGGCATCGCGCGGCCGCCGATGTCGGCTGCAATACGGGGCGCATCCCAGAAAAACGCCCAAGTGGTTACGGCTGAAATCTGTGCCCAGCTCCATACAAAAATTGCCGTTCCAACCAGCCATGCGGCCCAAATCTTTAGCTGTGCATTTCGGTCGCGGCGCTGCCAGACTTTA
>CAXMPY010000380.1:336-598 GCA_964195275.1 uncultured Paracoccaceae bacterium | reverse complement strand
ACTCATCCCCGAAAGTCGGCATCGTCAGCCTGGGCTGCGCCAAGGCGCTGGTCGATTCCGAACGCATCGTAACGCGGCTTAGCGCCGAGGGCTACGAAATCACCGGCACCTTTGAGGGTGCCGACGTGGTCATCGTCAACACCTGCGGTTTCCTGGACAGCGCCCGCGCCGAGAGTTTCGAGGCGATCGGCGAGGCCATGGCCCGCAACGGCCGCGTCGTCGTCACCGGCTGCATGGGCATCGACGAGAGCGGCATCCGCGC
>CAXMPY010000380.1:0-243 GCA_964195275.1 uncultured Paracoccaceae bacterium | reverse complement strand
ACAACAAATGCAGCTTCTGCATCATCCCGGCCCTGCGCGGCAAGCTGGACAGCCGCCCGGCGGGCGACGTGCTGGGCGAGGCCGAACGGCTGGTCGCGGCCGGCGTGAAGGAGCTGCTGGTGATCAGCCAGGATACCAGCGCCTACGGGCTCGACCTGAGATATGCACCCAGCGAATGGCGTGGCCGCGACGTTGCCGCACGCTTCGTCGACCTCGCCGCCGCGCTGGGCGAACTCGGCGCCT
>CAXMPY010000379.1:0-601 GCA_964195275.1 uncultured Paracoccaceae bacterium | reverse complement strand
TCCGGCGGATCATGACATCGCGCCGGGGCCGGGGCACGGGAAATTCAGGGATCGAAGCTTCATGACGGACTTTCACGTTGCGATCGGCCAGCAGGTCACCGTCTCCAAGACCGTGGGGGAGAGCGACGTCTACCTCTTCGCCGGCATCACCGGCGACCTCTCGCCCAACCACGTCAACAAGGAATACATGGCCAAGTCCAGCTATGGGAAGCTGATGGCCCACGGCGCGCTCTTGGTGGGCTACATGTCCACCGCCTCCACCAAGGCGATCGAGCACAGCCGGGACGATCCCCACGAGACCCCGGTCTCCGTCGGCTACGACCGGGTGCGCTTCATCAAGCCGGTCTTCATCGGCGACACCATCACCGTCGACTACACCATCACCTCCATCGACCTGGAGCGCCGCCGCTCCACGTCCGACATCAAGATCACCAATCAGGACGGCGACCTGGTGGCGGTCGCCCAGCACATCCTGCAGTGGGTGAAGAACGCCTGAGGTCATCTTAGCCGCCACCGCTCAGCCTTCGGGAACCACGGGGGCGCGCAGGCGGGCGGACTCGAGCACCGCCAGGGTCGCGGCCAGGGTGGCCAGTCCGTCGGC
>CAXMPY010000378.1:342-601 GCA_964195275.1 uncultured Paracoccaceae bacterium | reverse complement strand
GCCCGCAAATTAGGCTTTAGCTGGCAAATTTCAGACCCAAATAGGGATCAACACCCAAACGATTTGAAAATTATTTGTTTGGTATATGATTGATTTTATTGATTAATAGCAATTAATGTAAATATCTTTCACATACACCCTTGAAGATCGGCTTGCGAACTGCAATCTAGGTAATGTGAAACGCATTCACATTAACACTTAACCAAATATGGAGCACCTAAATGAGCACTGTCACCACTTGGCCCAACCAAGCTGAAAC
>CAXMPY010000378.1:0-245 GCA_964195275.1 uncultured Paracoccaceae bacterium | reverse complement strand
AGCAATGGTCCTAGGCTTTGTCTTCGTCTGGCCGGTTGGCCTTGCCCGTCTTGACTATATGATATGGAGCAAACGCATGTTTTCCCGTAACAGCGCCAACCGGCGCCATTCAATTTCACGCCGAAGCCATCGCGGCGCATTCAAATCTTCCGGCAACATGGCATTTGACGCCTACAAAGGTGATACCCTAAGCCGCCTGGAAGAAGAACAGGCGAATTTCGAAGATTTCCTTAAGCGTCTGCGCG
>CAXMPY010000377.1:289-601 GCA_964195275.1 uncultured Paracoccaceae bacterium | reverse complement strand
TGCCGGTTATCTGGTTTAACGCCTCCTGAAATTTCATATTTTCAGTCTCGCGGACCACTTCTTTGATGGCAGCCTGAACCAGCGGTGGACCTGCCGCCAAATCGGCCGCCAGTGCGTGGGCCTTTGTCATCAACTGATCCGCAGGATGGATTTGATTTACAAAGCCCCATTTGTGGGCTTCCGCTGCATCCAGCCAACGCCCGGTCAGCAGCATCTCCATTGCAACGTGATAGGGGATGCGCCGGGGCAATTTGATCGACGCCGCATCGGCAACCGTGCCTGATCGGATTTCCGGCAAGGCAAAACTGGCGT
>CAXMPY010000377.1:0-246 GCA_964195275.1 uncultured Paracoccaceae bacterium | reverse complement strand
CATTGACGGCCGCAATCACCACTTTGTTCATTCCTGGCAATTCCTGCAGCCCACCAAAACCACCAATGCCATAATCGCCGTCGACCGCGTCACCATTTGCCGCCGCTTTAAGATCCCAGCCCGGACAAAAGAATTTGTCGCCAGCACCGGTAATAATTGCCACGCGTAAATCTGGATTATCGCGTAAATCTGCAAACACGCGCCCCATGATCCGGCTTGTGGCAAGATCGATGGCATTGGCTTTTG
>CAXMPY010000376.1:354-602 GCA_964195275.1 uncultured Paracoccaceae bacterium | reverse complement strand
GGGAGTAAAAGCCCATGGGCTGCGCGTTCAAGAGCGCGCAGATGAACTCCCCGGGGTAGTGACAGAGAAGATAGGACGCGGCATAGCTGATGAGGGCGAAGCTCGCCGCGTGGCTTTCGGGGAAACCATATTCGCCGAAACCCGTGATCTGCTGGAACACCCGCTCGGCGAACTCGATCGCAATACCTTTGGCTTGCATGCGGCTCACCAGTCTCTCGCGGTGGCGTTCGATGCGCCCCGTTCGTCTC
>CAXMPY010000376.1:0-293 GCA_964195275.1 uncultured Paracoccaceae bacterium | reverse complement strand
AAAGAGGGGGATGCCCAGTGTCTTTTCGAGAACCGGTCTCAAGAGCTCGTGCGGGTAGGTAACGGGCTCTTCGCCGTTTCTCCGGCGCAAGTAGGGATGCACCATGCCGCCGGTGATGGGGCCGGGGCGGACGATGCTGACTTCGATGACGAGGTCGTAGTAGTGGCGAGGTTTCAAACTCGGGAGCATCGCCATTTGCGCCCGGCTCTCGATCTGGAAAACCCCGACTGTCTCCGAGCGACAGATCATGTCGAAGGTTGCTTCGTCGTCAGGAGGAATCGTCGCCATCGAGA
>CAXMPY010000375.1:347-602 GCA_964195275.1 uncultured Paracoccaceae bacterium | reverse complement strand
GATCAAGCGGCGTTCAATCGGGGCATAGGTGATTGTCATGAACGACAGCATGTCGCGGACATCTGCACCGGCAAGCGGGGTGGACTGTTGCACAACACACAGGTTTTCTGTGCGAATGCCGAAGGCACCTTCGCGGTAATATCCGGGTTCATTTGATAGGATCATGCCGGGTTCCAGCGGCACTTCGCCAGTTCTGGATAGGCGCTGTGGGCCTTCGTGCACACAAAGATAGCTGCCCACACCGTGCCCGGTACC
>CAXMPY010000375.1:0-254 GCA_964195275.1 uncultured Paracoccaceae bacterium | reverse complement strand
TCATCATCGCCGGGATCACCAACGCAAACCGTGCGCGTAATATCGGTGGTGCCGTCAAAATACTGACCCCCGCTGTCAATCACGATCAGGTCGCCAGTTTGTAGCGTTCGGTTGCTGGTTTCGCTAACCCGGTAATGGGGCAGGGCGCCATTGGGGCCAGACCCGCAAATGGTTTCAAAACTGATATCAAGCAAGGCGTTGGTGGCGCGCCGGAAACTTTCCAGCTTTTTGACGATATCAATTTCGGTCAGACC
>CAXMPY010000374.1:329-604 GCA_964195275.1 uncultured Paracoccaceae bacterium | reverse complement strand
CGATTCGGCGACAGCCGTGTAAAACTGTGGTGTGGTCTCTGCCACCAAATGCGTCTCCAATCTCGGGCAAGCTATGGTTTGTCAGTTCTTTAGCTAAGGTCATCGCGAATTGTCGCGGCCTGGCTATTGAGCGACTGCGCCGCTTGGATAACAGATCACCGACGCGAATCTTAAAGTAGTCGGCGACAGTTTTCTGGATGTTTTCAATGGAGACCAATCGAGCTTGTAACGCGAGGAGGTCGCGCAACGCCTCTTTGGCGAACTCCAGGTTAATT
>CAXMPY010000374.1:0-268 GCA_964195275.1 uncultured Paracoccaceae bacterium | reverse complement strand
CGGTTCGATTGCAACCGTCAAGCCCCAGCCGAATCTGGATTTGAGTCGCTCTTCAAGCCCATTAACTTCTTTTGGGTAGCGGTCACAGGTCAGCACAATCTGTCGGTGACCTTCAAGCAGCGCATTGAACGTGTGAAAAAATTCTTCTTGAGACCGTTCCTTGCCGGCAAAAAACTGGATGTCGTCAATGAGTAAGGCATCAAGCGATCGATACGCTCGCTTGAACTCGGAAATTTTATTGTGTTGCAGACCGCGAACCATGTCGCCA
>CAXMPY010000373.1:0-605 GCA_964195275.1 uncultured Paracoccaceae bacterium | reverse complement strand
CCAGGCTTTCGCGCAGCACCACATAGACGCCCGCCAGCACGATCACCCCGGCACCGATCCAGGTGAAGCGATCCGGTGTTTCGCCAAAGATCAGCGCGCCGATCAGTGCGGCCCAGATGATCTGCGAATATTGCATCGGTGCGATGATCGCGGCGTCCCCGGCGCGATATGCGGCGATCAAAGCCAGCGCGCCGGTGAAACCGAATAGTGACACCACCGCGAGCAGGCCAAGATGGGCGATCGGCATCGGTTGATAGACGAAGGGCAGGATTGCGCCCATCACAATGACATTCGCCGTGATCGGGTAAAGCATCATGACGGCGCTGCGTTCCTCGGCCCCGATCCTGCGGGTGACGACGGACGAAAACGCGCTTCCGGTTGCCGCACCTAGCCCGGCGATATGCCCCAATGTCAGTGGTTCAGTGCCCGGGCGAAGCACAATCAGCACGCCCGTCAGGCCAAGGATCACGGCGACCCAGCGATGCAATCCCACCTTTTCGCCCAGGATCGGGATCGACAGGATCGTGATCAGCAGCGGTGCGGTGAATATGAAGGCATAGACCTGTGCCAGCGGCAGGACGGAAAAGGCATAAAAGGCGCTGACA
>CAXMPY010000372.1:271-606 GCA_964195275.1 uncultured Paracoccaceae bacterium | reverse complement strand
ATTAAGGAAAGAGGCGGGGTTTCCGGGGAAGGGCCGTTTGGGCCCGACGGCGGATTAAGGAAAGAGGCGGGGGTTCCGGGGAAGCAGGTTCACCTGCGACGGCGGATATATAATAAGGCGGGGGTTCTTTATTTTCCCTTGCTCGGCATCCGCCGAACGCGCGTTCACGCTCCGGCGCAATGCTTGACGCATTGCTTGTGCTGCCACGCAGGGCGTGCGGGCCAACAAACTAATCTTGTTCGGTTCCGCCGAGCGCGCGTTCACGCTCCGGCGCAATGCTTGACGTTTTGCTTGCGCTGCCACGCAGGGCGTGCGAGCCAACAAACTAATCAGGC
>CAXMPY010000372.1:0-237 GCA_964195275.1 uncultured Paracoccaceae bacterium | reverse complement strand
ATTTCAGTTTTTGCTTGGTGAAGTTGCAGCAGATGGTCACAAATATGCGAATTATTTGTGTTGGCTGATAACTGAATGGGTGAATTGCCCGAAACAAAGCATGTGCGACTGTAGCTCAGTTGGTTAGAGCGCTGGTTTGTGGAACCAGAGGTCGAAGGTTCGAACCCTTCCAGTCGTACCATTCTCAAGATTTTGTCCTTTATTCATCGACGCCCTCGCGCCTATCAGAACTATTCA
>CAXMPY010000371.1:308-607 GCA_964195275.1 uncultured Paracoccaceae bacterium | reverse complement strand
CCGCAGCATCAAGCCGGACTTTCAGCATCTTGGCATCCTGTTCAACGGGAACGAGCCCAATTCGCTGATCAAAGTCGAAGAACATCGCGCGTTATCCAAAGAGATGGGCTATGCGTTCACGGCGATCGAGCTTGAACCAGGGAACGCCGGGGCCCCTGATCCGGCGCTGATACCGATCAGGATGAAAGAACTGGCTGCGGCGGGCATTGATTTCATCTATTTGGGTTCCAGTTCTTATTTGAGAATTCACGCCCACGCTTTTACCAACGCGGCGGTGGAAAACGGGTTACCAGTTCTCA
>CAXMPY010000371.1:0-232 GCA_964195275.1 uncultured Paracoccaceae bacterium | reverse complement strand
TCGAGCGGGTCACCGATTTTGCCTATGTCGTAAATATGGACGTTGCGCGCAAACTAAACATCTTTCCGCCGGTCGAGATGTTACAGGTCGCCGAGACCATAAATTAGAAAATCGTTATTTTTGGCAATTTGATATCAATCGAACGAGCGCTGGTATCGGCCAAAATTTATGGCGGCTATCCACCAGCATTTGATTTCGCTGCAAACTGCCAAGATCGCGGATTGGTTGTAGG
>CAXMPY010000370.1:0-619 GCA_964195275.1 uncultured Paracoccaceae bacterium | reverse complement strand
TATTGTCTACGCACACGAACTGATGCACCAGAAAAACGCAACCGAGCGTTGGTTGGGTGATCTGTTAATGGCAATGGTGATGTATTCACATTACCGATCTGAACATTTGCTGGTGCATCACCGGTTTGTCGGCAACGGCGCGATATAATGAAAATTTTCATCGGTTCTTTCCACGCGTCCTGCGAAATTCTTTGGTGTCAGCTTTTCGCGAAGAAAAACGCCTGCTGGGGCGTCTGGATCTTGGCTGGTGGGATGCTCGTAATCCGTTTTGGCGCTACTGGGGATTGCAGGCCGCTTATATGGTGCTGGCCGTGCTAATCGCAGGTTGGGTCGGATTGGCGTTATTTTTGTATCAGGCCCTGGTGGCGATCTGGCATCTAGAGATCATCAATTACATCGAACACTATGGGCTGACACGAAAACACCTGGGCCGTGACAAATATGAACGCGCGCTGCCGCAACACAGCTGGAATGCGTCCCACAAAGTATCCAACTGGATACTGATCAATCTGCAACGCCATTCAGACCACCACGTTAAACCAAACCGCCGCTACCCTTTGCTGCAAAACTATCCTGCGGCTGAGGCGCCTGTTTTACCGTTCAGTTATCCGACAATGTT
>CAXMPY010000369.1:355-621 GCA_964195275.1 uncultured Paracoccaceae bacterium | reverse complement strand
GGCGATAGACATGCAGAAGGTCGTTCAAAGCCTCATCGCGGCCTGGCGCTCGCGCGGCTACACGATTGGTTTCGGCGTGGGTCTTGCGATGGGTCCGGCGACGGTCGGTCGGATTGGGTATGAGAGCCGCATTGAGTATACCGCTATCGGTAATGTCGTGAATCTGGCTTCCAGACTGTGTTCGTCGGCTGAGGATGAGCAAATCCTCATCGATCCCGCTTTGGCCGAAGCCGTGCGTGACAAACTTCCTCTCGTCGCTCTCGGCA
>CAXMPY010000369.1:0-256 GCA_964195275.1 uncultured Paracoccaceae bacterium | reverse complement strand
TCCCTCGCCTATGGGAAGCTATCCGCGATGGTGAGAGGGGGCCATGTCGGCTTATGGCACATAGCTGCCGCCCGAATTTGAAAACAAGTAGTCCGTTAAGGGCTCAAAGCAGCCGTTCGCTGCGGTTGCAAACACTTCTGTCAAACCAATGACCGCTCTGGGCTCGAAGCCGCCGTTCGACCAAAACCACCCAATGACCGCTTCGCGGACAAAGCTGCCTTTGACCACATCTGGCCCGGTGCTAGATTTCACTCTC
>CAXMPY010000368.1:0-622 GCA_964195275.1 uncultured Paracoccaceae bacterium | reverse complement strand
CGGGCCCGAAATCGCCATGGAACTGGACGTAGAGGGCGAACAGCATGATGGGGGGCATCAGCAGCTTCGAGCTGACGCGCAGCACCGCCTTGTGCTTCATTTCGCCGCCTCCCCGTCCCCGGAGGCCGTCTCGCGATCACCCGTCTCTTGGCCGTGCGGCTTGCGCCGCCTGGTCCGGCCAAGCAGCACCAGCACGCCGCAGGCCGCGGTAAAGATCACCGTCACCTCGCCCAGCGTGTCGTAGCCGCGGTAGCTCGCCAGGATCGAGGTGACGATGTTGGGGACGCCGACCTCGCGCCCGGAGTCCTCGATATAGCGGGGGGCGACATGATGATGGATTGGCGCGTTGGGATCGCCGAAATCCGGCATGTCGAGGGTGGCGTTGATCAGGACGGCGCCGGTGACGAGGACAACCAGGAAAGGCCCCAGGAAACTGCGCTTGGAGGGCTTCTCGTTGACCACCCCGATCAACCCGAGGGTCGCCAGGCCCAAGACCGTGGCGATGCCGGCGCCGACGGCGGCTTCGGTAAAGGCCACGTCGACCGCGTCCATGACGACATAGAGAACGGCCGCGGTGAGGCTGAACATGCCCGACAGCATCACCACGGCGAAGAGGTTGCGC
>CAXMPY010000367.1:392-625 GCA_964195275.1 uncultured Paracoccaceae bacterium | reverse complement strand
AGAACATCGGGTGCAAATTTCAGGTACCCACCCCAATAAAACCCAATCACAGTCAGGTTCTTCACCAAAATAATGTTCGCCGGAATTTTTGGGATGTCGCCGCTGGCGAAGCCGATGGTCAATATTCTTGCCAATGGATTGCAGGCGCGTATCGCAGATATCAACAGCTCGCCGCCAACGGGATCAAAGACGATGTCGGCACCACCCTGTTCTTTGACTTGGGCCCGTACGTC
>CAXMPY010000367.1:0-270 GCA_964195275.1 uncultured Paracoccaceae bacterium | reverse complement strand
TCAAGTTTGGCTTTACCCCGGGCGACCGCGATCACCCTGGCACCCGCAAGTTTTGCAATTTCGACTGCTGTCAGGCCAACACCGCCGGCTGCACCGAGCACAAGAACAGTGTCTTCCGCCTGCATCTGGGCGCGGTGATGCAGGGCCAGATGACTGGTGCCATAGGCAACTTGAAATGCGGCGGCGTCTTCAAAAGGCATATTCTCAGGCATCTTGATACAGTGTTTTGCCGCAAAACATCCATATTCCGCCAGCCCGCCACAATCAGAA
>CAXMPY010000366.1:386-626 GCA_964195275.1 uncultured Paracoccaceae bacterium | reverse complement strand
AGACATCAATCATCGTGTCCGGCATTGATAAACAGAAAGTGGGTCAGGTCGCGGCTGAAATACGCCAGTTCCGCCCACCGGAACCTTACAAGGGCAAAGGAATCCGCTATGCGGGTGAATATGTCTTCCGTAAGGAAGGCAAGAAGAAATAGCGGAGCGTTCCGATGAGCGTTGACAAGAAAAGATTTGTACGCCGCACCAACCGTGTGAGACGGTCGTTGCAGGGCGTTGCAAATGGGC
>CAXMPY010000366.1:0-285 GCA_964195275.1 uncultured Paracoccaceae bacterium | reverse complement strand
TTCGTCTAAGCACATATACGCGCAAGTCATTGATGATGCCCAAGGAAAGACCCTTGCGGCAGCCTCAAGTCTGGACGAGGATTTGCGTAAGTCCAGCGCCAAGGGCGCTGATGTGAACGCAGCCCAATCTGTTGGCAAGCTGATTGGGGAACGCGCGGTCAAGGCTGGCGTCAAGGACGTGATTTTTGATCGTGGGGGATATCTGTACCACGGCCGGGTCAAGGCTCTTGCGGATGCCGCGCGCGAAGCCGGGCTGAAGTTTTAGGATTTGAACTGAGAAGGAAC
>CAXMPY010000365.1:0-627 GCA_964195275.1 uncultured Paracoccaceae bacterium | reverse complement strand
AGCTTGCTTGCGGAACCCACAGCGTCGCGAAATGGACCGTAGAAACATGAAGCGTACTTGGCGGCATACGCGAGGATCATCGTGTTGTGGTGGCCTGCTGTTTCGAGCTGTTTGCGTATCGCGCCAATGCGGCCATCCATCATGTCGGACGGTGCCACGATATCTGCGCCCGCATCAGCATGCGATTCGGACTGACGCACCAACATTTCGACGGTTGTGTCGTTCATGACGTAGCCGTCATCATCGGCCATGCGTTGTGTATGGATCCAGAGCGACGTCGGTGATTACCGCCAAATCCGGGTAGGCTGACTTGATTTCGCGCACGGCGCGCTGCACCAGACCGTCCGGATTGGCGCACTCGGCCCCGTCAAGTGACTTCCCGGCGTCGTCAATAACGGGAAACAAGGCGATTGCCGGGATTCCCAGCGCCACCACGTCGGACAGTTCGAGCAATAGCTTGTCGATGCTCTTGCGCTCGACGCCAGGCATCGAAACCACTGCTTCCGTGCGGTTTTCGCCCTCAAGAATGAAAACCGGGTAGATCAGATCGCCCGGTCCCAGACTCGATTCTGCAAGCAAACTGCGAAGCGCCGCAGTGCGTCGGCTGCGTCGCATCCGGGTTTTAGG
>CAXMPY010000364.1:0-627 GCA_964195275.1 uncultured Paracoccaceae bacterium | reverse complement strand
TGACCACATTGAGCTCGAAATGACCCGACGCGCCCCCCATGTTGATGGCCACATCGTTACCCATGACCTGGGCGCACACCATGGTCATGGCCTCGGACTGCGTGGGATTCACCTTGCCGGGCATGATCGAGCTGCCTGGTTCGTTGGCCGGCAAAGATAGTTCACCGATGCCGCAGCGCGGGCCTGAAGCGAGCCAGCGAATATCGTTACCGATTTTCATCAGTGATACGGCCAGTGTTTTGAGTGCGCCACTGGCGAATACGATGGCATCGTGGGCCGCCAATGCCTCGAACTTGTTTTTCGCGCTGCGAAAAGGCAACGCCGTGATCGCTGCTATGGCGGCGGCTGCACGATCGGGAAACTCGCGGTGGGTGTTGAGGCCGGTGCCGACCGCCGTGCCGCCTAGAGCCAGCTCGTAGATGCCGTCCAAAGCAAATCCGACGCGTCCGAGGTCGTTTTCCAACTGCTGCACGTAGCCGGAGAACTCCTGACCGAGCGTCAAAGGCACCGCGTCCATGAGATGTGTGCGGCCGATCTTGATAATGTCCTGGTAATCATCCGATTTTTTCTGCAGCGTACATTTGAGCCTGGTGACCGTGGGAATCAAACGCTGAGTCAGCTGCTCTC
>CAXMPY010000363.1:0-627 GCA_964195275.1 uncultured Paracoccaceae bacterium | reverse complement strand
CTGTCTCGTAGCGCTCCATGGTGTGCGGCGAGCCAAAAAAATGACCGCCTGGACCGACTGCCTCGATGGCGTCGACGGCAAGATCCGCGGCAGTCACCGAAACGGGTCGTAGAACTTCCGCCATGCCCTGCAACATCTCCGCGTCGATGATGAACTTCTCGAAGGACGCGCACAGTCCACCCTCCAACCAGCCCAGGCCGTGATGCACGAAGTTCGCATGGGCGAGCACCGATGCCCAGATTGACATTTGGGATTCGTAGGTGGCCTGGGCGTCAGGCGCGTTGGACGCATTGACGTTGGAACTGCGGTAGGGCACGCCATAGCGGCGCGCAAGCTGGCCGCCGATGAGGGTCGCTTTGACGTACTCCGGCGTACATTGGATGTGAATCCGCCGTACATCATCGGCGTGCCGGGACCGACCATCTGCACGAAGGCAAGGCCCGCGAGCGCCTCTGCATTCTGCAGATTCAGCGCACCGGCCAGGGTCACCGGGGCCATGGCGCCGGCCAGGGTGAAGGGCGTGAGGATCATCACCTGCCCCCGCCGGGCGAAGTCGATGATGCCCTTGCACATGAGGTCGTCGAGCTGCAGGGGGGAGTTCGAATTGACGACGGTGTAGCAGCGCGG
>CAXMPY010000362.1:0-632 GCA_964195275.1 uncultured Paracoccaceae bacterium | reverse complement strand
ACCGTGGCGTTGTCCCTGTCCCAGTCGGTCGCTGCCGCGACCTGGCTGCAGAGCCCGCCGGGCGTGGTCGTCAATCCGGGCCCGGCATTCCTGGTCACGGCTTGTATTACTCTGGTAACAGGCACCATGTTCCTGATGTGGCTGGGCGAACAGATTACCGAACGCGGTATCGGTAACGGTATCTCGATGATCATTCTGGCCGGTATCGTGGCCGGATTGCCGGCCGCGGTGGCCGGTACGGCGGAACTGGTGCGCAACGGCGAAATGTCGCCGGCGACGGCGATCCTGTTGCTGGTTGGCGCTATCGGCGCGACCACCTTCGTTGTGTACATGGAGCGGGCGCAGCGGCGAATAACCGTGAACTACGCGCGCCGGCAACAGGGCCGCAAGATGTATGCGGCGCAAAGCACGCACCTGCCGTTCAAGATCAACATGTCGGGCGTTATTCCGCCGATTTTCGCCTCGAGCATCCTGATGTTCCCGGCAACGATCGCGCAGTTTTTCGGTCAGGCAGCAGATCCAAATGTCTTTCAGCGAGCACTGCAGACCATCGGCGCCAACCTTGGCCCCGGCCAGCCTGTATCTGTATTGATGTACGCGGCCATGATCATATTCTTTTGCTTCTTCTACAC
>CAXMPY010000361.1:0-654 GCA_964195275.1 uncultured Paracoccaceae bacterium | reverse complement strand
CAATCGCGCGGGCCTCGCTGGTGCCAGCAAGTAACAACAACATCAGTCGGACCTCGCCAATATTGCCCCGTCCCGGTCCACAACGATGACATCAACGGTGGTCCCGGATTTCTCAACAACATTTGCCGCAACCGCGCGCGCCCTATGTGCCACTGCCTGTGCCAACGGAATGCCCGCAATCTCGAAGGCATGCAGCGCTGTTTCTGCACTTTGTATACTTGGATCGCTGACAAGTTCAGCAAGAGACGAAAAATCAACTTTTGACCGCGCGGAATGCAAATCCATCGACCCCTGCCCTAATTTGGAAAGTTTTCCAATACCACCGCCTATCGTGAGGCGCGCAACGGGGTGGCGCGCGATGTATTTCAACACACCCCCTGCAAAATCGCCCAGCATGGCATGGTCGGGCAGACCAAAATGGGCCTGCACCGTGCGTTCAGAAGTAGAACCTGTGCATCCCGCCACATGGCTTAACCCGTCCGCACGCGCCACATCGATGCCCCGATGAATCGAAGCAATCCAGGCCGAACAGGAAAACGGTCGCACGATGCCGGTTGTGCCAAGGATAGACAGACCGCCTACAATTCCCAAACGCGGGTTCCAGGTTTTTTCTGCGATTTTGTCACCACCCGGGATTGAAACCGTAATTTTGAT
>CAXMPY010000360.1:0-654 GCA_964195275.1 uncultured Paracoccaceae bacterium | reverse complement strand
TTGCAGCGGCAAAGTCTGCTGTTGTTTGGATCCAAGGCGACGCATCGCGACGCTATTTTCGTCAACTTCTCGTTGCCCGACGGCGAGCAGAACAGGGACTTTCGCGACACTGTGTTCGCGGACCTTGTAGTTGATTTTTTCGTTGCGCAGGTCCGTCTCGACGCGCAACCCGGCGCCTCGCAGCGTCGTCGCCACCCGTTCGGCATAGGCATCGGCATCGCCGGTGATGGTGGCGACCACGGCCTGGCGCGGTGCCAGCCACAGCGGGAACCGGCCGGCGTGATGCTCGATCAAAATACCGATAAATCGCTCGAGTGAACCAAAAATGGCGCGGTGCAACATCACGGGTAAATGCTTGTTGCCATCCTCGCCAACATACGTAGCGCCTAAGCGACCCGGCATATTGAGGTCAACCTGCAGCGTGCCACATTGCCAATCGCGACCAATTGCGTCACGCAAGACAAATTCGAGCTTCGGCCCGTAAAAAGCACCTTCGCCGGGATTGTGTGTGTATTCAAGACCAGATACTTCGAGTGCCTTGAGAAGCGCTGCTTCCGCCTGGTCCCAAACTGCATCTTCGCCGACACGAACTTCTGGACGATCTGCATATTTGATACGAACATCTGCAAAGCCGAACGTACTGTATATGTCGAG
>CAXMPY010000359.1:366-656 GCA_964195275.1 uncultured Paracoccaceae bacterium | reverse complement strand
GCCTGCATCTCCTGCCACAGGGGCGCAGCCAAGACAGACTATCTCTTCTCAGAGGAGGTAATGAGCGAGGTGCGCGAGTGACCGAAGAGGCGCATTTTCCGACCCTTCAAACGCTCCAGGCTAAACTTACTCATTGTGCCACTTCCCGACACTGACCACATCAGACCCCAAACCCTTCATTTGACCTCAGAGCACAGCTGTTCCTGTCCGGATCGGCGAATTTGGCCGTCGCGCTGCATTCGTAGTGATTTTTCAGTGGGATATTTGGCCTGGACCGTCGCCGAGTTGCC
>CAXMPY010000359.1:0-231 GCA_964195275.1 uncultured Paracoccaceae bacterium | reverse complement strand
GCAACATTTTATTAATATTAGGCAACCGCGACTGTCACTTCCGGCCCAAAGCGGACCTTGGTGCATGGCGCAGCGAACGGCTGCTTTGAGCCCAATACGGACGTTCAATCAGCCATTGGACGCTGCCACGCAGCGAATGACTGCATTGAGCCCAATTTGACAGTTTCATTTGTTTCTATGAGTGTCCGCTTTGTTCTGCATGGAGGCCAATATGACTTTCCCAAAAAAAAT
>CAXMPY010000358.1:252-661 GCA_964195275.1 uncultured Paracoccaceae bacterium | reverse complement strand
CAGGATTCCCCGTTTGGCTCCCGCCCGATGAACATGCCGCCATCTGGGGCGACGATCAAGCCTTTGAGCGCCCTGGCAATGCTTCGGTTGGCCGACGGCAAGCCTGCGCAGCCCAAAATGGGCGCTCCAACGCAGCCAGGAACGCCGCGTGCACGTGCGCCGGTCGCACCATTTCCGTCACCAGAGATGCCTATCGACGGTCTGGCTGCGGCAATCCCTGTCATGCGAAAGCGGCCTCGACAGGCGGCCCACGCAGCCCGTTGATCAGGTCAAGGATGCCAGCGAACACCCTGAAATCGCTGAAATGCACAGCTAAGGAGGAAAATGGCGTATTGCGAGGCTTTGGCTATCCTCGACGAAAATGGAATCTTGTTTCGAATCAAGGTTTTAGGTAACATAGGAAAACGAA
>CAXMPY010000358.1:0-242 GCA_964195275.1 uncultured Paracoccaceae bacterium | reverse complement strand
GATTCGCAAAAAATGTGCAAAACTTGCACAAAAACTTGCGCAAATATTCTGGAAAGTGCATTTTATTAAACAATAACAGTAGATTATTAGTATAGCTATCAGGCTCATAACCTGAAGGTCGTAGGTTCAAATCCTACCCCCGCAACCAACTTTATAGACGCTTCTGAAAAGCCGTCCCTTTGGGGCGGTTTTTTTGTGTTTGCGGCCATAGCCAGGATGCCGGCGATGTGGCCGTGTAGATC
>CAXMPY010000357.1:0-661 GCA_964195275.1 uncultured Paracoccaceae bacterium | reverse complement strand
AAGGTCGTGCGCATCGCCCTGCAGGACGCGGCCTCGGTGGCCGGCATCCTGGTCACCACCGAAGCCATGGTGGCCGAGAAGCCGAAGAAGGACGAGCCGATGCCCGGCGGCGATATGGGCGGCATGGGCGGCATGGGCGGCATGATGTAAGACGCCTGAGCCATTAGGTTTTCGTGCCAAGGGCCGCGGCTTTCGCCGCGGCCCTTTCTTTTGCTTCGTTGTGATCGGCGCCGACCCTCGCCCCCACCCAGTGCGGGTGGGGGCGAGGGCCGGAACCGCTACGAAGCGAAGCGAAAAACTAAGGCACGATGTAATGGGCGCGGGTGGCGAGCTCGATCGCGGCGGCTTCCAGGCGGGCAAGGCCGAGCCGACCGCGGAGCCAGCGCAGCAGTTCCAGTTCCGCCTGGTTGACGTCGGCGTCGGCCGCGGCGACGTCGCAGGCGAGCGCATAGGCGGTTTCCCGGAGTTTGGCCGGCAAGGCCTCTTGGATCAGGTCGCCGGCGGTGTCGAGACCCGCCGGATCGGCTAGCAGTTCGGCGCAAGCCTCCGCGGTCTTGCCCAGAGTAGCGAGGTTGTAACCTTGGAATATCGGCAAGTGCTTGATGATATCACCGATGGTGTTGAGCTCGGCATCGGTCATCTCTCCGTCGGATGCGGAGAC
>CAXMPY010000356.1:420-668 GCA_964195275.1 uncultured Paracoccaceae bacterium | reverse complement strand
TGATCGCCCAGACCATCATGCGATAGCCAAAGATGTTCTTCCTGGCATGCGTGCTCAGAAGGTCCGAGACCAGGCCAAATGCCGGCAGCGCGACGATATAAACTTCGGGATGACCAAAGAACCAGAACAGGTGCTGAAACAATATCGGGCTACCGCCTTCGTGGTCCAGGTTTTCGCCCATCGACAGGATGGCCGGCATAAAGAAGCTGGTACCCAATTCCTTGTCAAACATCATCATTACGGCGCTG
>CAXMPY010000356.1:0-410 GCA_964195275.1 uncultured Paracoccaceae bacterium | reverse complement strand
AAAGCCGGGAATGCCAACAGGCCGAGAATGGTGGCCATGAAAATGCCCCACAGTGACAGCGGCATTCTCATCAGTGTCATGCCCTTTGCGCGAGCCTGAAGAATCGTCGTGACGTAATTCAGGCCGCCCATCGTAAATGCCACGATGAACACGGCGAGCGACGCAAGCATCAACACGATGCCCAAATCGGTACCCGGCGTGCCCGGTAATATGGCTTGCGGTGGATATAGCGTCCAGCCCGCCCCCGTCGGCCCGCCGGGGACAAAAAAGCTTGTTAGCAGAATGATGACCGAGACGAGGTACAACCAATAACTCAGCATGTTCATGTACGGGAAGACCATGTCCCGCGCGCCAACCATCAATGGAATAAGGTAGTTTCCGAATCCACCCAGAAACAGCGCCGTCAGCAG
>CAXMPY010000355.1:399-675 GCA_964195275.1 uncultured Paracoccaceae bacterium | reverse complement strand
CGCCTTTATTGATGCATTGCTCAGCAAATGACGTGCCATCGGTCGCTAGATCAATTCGGCGTCGGTGATTATTTCTATTAGCGACGGACCGGGATGAACGAGCATGTCATCAAGCGCTGGTCGTAGCTTCTCCGCCTTCGTGACGCGAATACCTTTGCCACCGCACAGATTCGCGTAGGCGGCAAAACTCGGATTGTGCAAATCCGTCTGCCATACGGGCCACTCACCCGCTTTTTGTTCCTTGGAAATCTTGCCAAGTTCAGAATTATTCAGCAG
>CAXMPY010000355.1:0-306 GCA_964195275.1 uncultured Paracoccaceae bacterium | reverse complement strand
CACATGCGTGATATTCATGCCGTATTTCACCGCGGTCGTAAACTCGCCCATGTACTGTCCAAATCCACCATCGCCGCTTACTGCAATGACCTTTCGATCTCGATACTGCTCCTGGTCCTGTGTTGCCGCCCACGCCCCCATCGCCGCAGGAAACGCGAAACCGATTGAGCCCAGGTAGCCCGACATCAACACTCGCTGTCCCTGGCTCTCAAAATAGCGTCCGAACGAATACGTATTATTGCCAACATCCACAGCAATAATGGCGTCATTGGGTGCGGCATCGCTGAGGTCAGCAAATACGGCTGC
>CAXMPY010000354.1:408-676 GCA_964195275.1 uncultured Paracoccaceae bacterium | reverse complement strand
AACCTAAGCGGGAATCGCCCAACCGGAGATGAAGGTGGCGACGCGATTTCACCTGATTTTATAGGCACTTACCCGATCAAACACGACCGACTACAACTCAGGGTTGTCCTCTGTTAATCAATTGGCCGTAGGTTCGATCCCTACCGCCGGAGCCAATAATCTTAAAATATATCCGCTACTTGATACCCAACTTACGCATACTTCCGTTGCCAAATTTCCCAGAGGCAGCAAAGGGGTAACACTCGCAATGAGATTCTGGCGTTGTGTC
>CAXMPY010000354.1:0-295 GCA_964195275.1 uncultured Paracoccaceae bacterium | reverse complement strand
AAATCTGCCTTCCGAACCGCAATGTCGCTTCAGTCCGTTTATGCTGTTGCACCCTGATTGGACTGAACCTTTTCGGCAAGCGCCTTCAGATTGGCGTCCAAAACCTTGCCCAGAAACCGCTTCATTATCGTTCGACCCAACAACCATCCGAAGGGTCCGTATTTCACGCGATAATCCATCGACCACGTGACCTTTGACCCGCCATCGTTCGTTGGCGCCACGGCTAGCTCTGCCAACGCTTCATGAAAAGGCAAATGTGCCATTTCCGACATGCGAACCCGATACCCGCGATTAG
>CAXMPY010000353.1:445-682 GCA_964195275.1 uncultured Paracoccaceae bacterium | reverse complement strand
CATTTCAATCAGGAAAGACACCTCTACAGCCGATCAAATTTCAAGTTGAACCGTGCCGCTGCTCTTGCTGAGTGGCGCGACCTCTGCGCAGCTTAACAGATTGCGGTTACTGGAAAACTGAGACTAGTTCGCATTCGTCTGACACCACCGGCGAGACTGTTCGTGATGAGCAGGGAAGTGATTGCGGGTGCGATTCGGCGCGCTGCTCGGCAATCGGTGCAGTCGTCGTCGGCTTGG
>CAXMPY010000353.1:0-332 GCA_964195275.1 uncultured Paracoccaceae bacterium | reverse complement strand
CGTGTGTGCGGTACCGCCGCTCGGTTGCGGTCCGGTGCGCACTTCGCAGCACGGGGTCAGCGGCGAACGCACGAAGCAGCTCGAAGTGGCTCTCGCCCGGTTCGTGCATGCCGGTGAGCACCGTATCGATCACGCGTAGCGATGTCTCCGGCCCAATTCGTCCGCGTGCGACTCCGTGCCCTGCGGTCACCGTGCCGTCTGTCGCCGCAGCGGACTCGAGCGCCCTCACGACGGTCGTTCCGATCGCGATGACGCGTCGATCTCGCTCCTTCGTTTCGGCAATCGCGTTCACCGTGTACTCTGGAATTATGTATGGCTCATCGAACGGCAGT
>CAXMPY010000352.1:371-704 GCA_964195275.1 uncultured Paracoccaceae bacterium | reverse complement strand
CAGAGCGGGATCAGGTCGGAGGTTTTTTTGGCGGCCATAATACCGGCAATGCGGGCGGTGGCGATAACATCGCCCCTTTTAGAATTGCCGGAAATTATCATTTCCAGTGTCTGCGGCAGCATTTTTACCCTGCCTTCAGCGATGGCTTTGCGGCTGGTTATTTGCTTTTCGCCCACATCTACCATGTCGGCTTTGCCGGTATTGTCGATATGGCTAAGTTTGGCACTCATTTTAGTACTCATTTTGGTACTCGATTTCTGTTGGGCCATCAAAACAGGTGAATATTATTAGTGATATCAGGCCGCTTGCGGTGGGTTGGCCAGCAGGTTGGCT
>CAXMPY010000352.1:0-263 GCA_964195275.1 uncultured Paracoccaceae bacterium | reverse complement strand
ATGTTCGAATATTGGATGCGCTCATCCGAGCCAGATCTTCGGATGTAAACAATCCGGATTCTCCCACCACCAATTTATCACCCGGGACTTTGCCAACCAGGCGCTCGCTGGTTTCCAGGCTGGTTTCAAAGGTTTTCAGATTGCGATTGTTGATGCCGATCATTTCGGATTTTAAACAGGATAACGCGCGCGTCAGCTCTTCTTCGTTGTGGATTTCGACCAACACATCCATAGCCAGGTTGGTGGCTAACTCTTCCAGTGCA
>CAXMPY010000351.1:482-723 GCA_964195275.1 uncultured Paracoccaceae bacterium | reverse complement strand
CCTTTTGGACACAGTAGTCGCACATGAAAATGATAGTGATGCCCCCACCACGGCCTGATTTTGCGCAACCAGTCACGGTTGCCCGTGGCGTCTTTGCACATTTGCACTTTGGCGCCGGGGAATACGAATATTCGCGCCACGGCCTTATCTTTGGCAGCGGCTTTTAAAACGGCCATATGCTGCGGAGACCAGTTGTCGTTAACATATGCGCCGCGTTCGCGCCGCGTCGAAATTGACGACA
>CAXMPY010000351.1:0-472 GCA_964195275.1 uncultured Paracoccaceae bacterium | reverse complement strand
TCTTCGCGTTGTCGCGCGCTTAGGTTCAAGCGATCTGGCGGCAACATCCAAATGTCGACATCCAGCCCGATCTGGTGGCTGGCATGCCCAGTCAGCATTGGCCCGCCGCGAGGCTGCGACATGTCGCCAATATAAAGCCCCTTCCAACCGGTTTGCCGCGCCGCCTTGCGCGACAGGCGTTCAATAAAGGCCAGCGTTGCCGGGTGACCCCAATTGCGGTTCCGGCTAAGGCGCATTGATTGCCAGGTCGCCCCGGTATCGGCCAGTTGTTCACCACCTGCCAAACATCCCTTGGCGTAACCACCATAGGACGCCGCAGCCTGGGCCGATGCCGCAGACTTATGCCCAAACAATTCTTTAGCGATGGTTTGTGCAGGTGCTGGCGTGGCCAGCCACAGTGCCAACGGTATGGCCAAGAATATTCGCAACATCAGTCCACCCTTTCAGGATCAGGTTTCACCCAGATTAACAG
>CAXMPY010000350.1:419-732 GCA_964195275.1 uncultured Paracoccaceae bacterium | reverse complement strand
ACCCGCAAGATCGGTGTCTGGTAGGTTTTCCCAGGCGGCGAAGTCGCCGCCGGTCATTGAGAATATCTTGCCATGCGCTTTTGAAATAACCTGGCCTGTGGTGGCACCCATTTTGCGACAAATGCACAGAATGCTGTCGATGCCATCGGTTTTTTGACCGTCGAGGATCACCGGGCCACCGCCGGTGGCGGCCATCGCCTGGGCCACCAGCGCGTGCTGGTCTGCCTTGGAGCGCGGCAAAAAAATCAGCGCCGCGCAATAGGTTTCGCCAAGCAAAATATCGGTTTTGTAGCCGCTGTTCAGGAAATGCTGA
>CAXMPY010000350.1:0-238 GCA_964195275.1 uncultured Paracoccaceae bacterium | reverse complement strand
GGGCGCATCACGGCAATTTGTCCGGTCGCGGGCAGGGTTACCGCGCCGCTGCTAAGAGCCAGGTTCAGGCGAATGGCCATAATCGGTTAGGACGCCGCGCGCCCTATTCCTTTTCCATGGTGCATTGCAGCGGATGCTGATGTTTGCGCGCGATATCCATCACCTGTTTGACCTTGGTTTCCGCGATTTCGTGGGAAAACACACCGACCACCGCCAGGCCCTTGTTATGAACGGTCAG
>CAXMPY010000349.1:0-747 GCA_964195275.1 uncultured Paracoccaceae bacterium | reverse complement strand
ATTCGCTAACCGGCTGATCGCCGACTGCCACCAATAGTTCGTCCTGTTGCAAACCGGCTGCTGCCGCGTAGGAATCCGGCGCGACCGCACCGATGACCGGCCGCAGCGTGGGAATTCCCTGCATGGACAGGACCCAGTAGGCAACCAGCGCAAAGAGGAATTTGACATAACCACCAAGCGGGATGCTCGAGATACAGTATTCGGTGCGATCGGCCCCTGCCACTTTGGTCCAGAGGGGCTTACCAAAGCCGATAGAAAACCTCAGGACCTTCATGCCGCACCAGCGCCCGACGATGTAATGGCCGTATTCATGAACCGCAACCAGAATGCTGATCGCGACGATGAATGCGACTAGATTGG
Organism: uncultured Paracoccaceae bacterium; assembly: GCA_964195275.1. Taxonomy (GTDB): domain Bacteria; phylum Pseudomonadota; class Alphaproteobacteria; order Rhodobacterales; family Rhodobacteraceae; genus NVTR01. The sequence continues at coordinate 387 of CAXMPY010000349.1, read as the reverse complement.
TCAGTGCACCGCTCATAGATCGTCCATTTTCCGTTGCCGCTTATTTTCGACTGAGACCGGCAGGCACAGTTCCCGTGCGCCGGAACCAGCATTGCAGCTTGGAGGCAACAAGATGAACGCGGGCTGAATGCGAGCAGCCATTATCTCAAGCCCACCCAGCTGATACCTAGCGCGAACAACGGCGCTGCCGCCGTGACACTGTCGATGCGGTCCAGGACACCGCCGTGTCCGGGGAAAAAGCGGCCGCTGTCCTTCACGCCGGCATCTCGCTTGAACATGCTCACAGTCAGGTCGCCGATGATCGAGATGACGGCAACACCGAGGCAAAAGGGCAGCAGCACGGCAATATCCGTCTCCAGCCAACGCGAACTCACGAGTACCAGCACG
>CAXMPY010000348.1:0-750 GCA_964195275.1 uncultured Paracoccaceae bacterium | reverse complement strand
CCCCGACCCAGGGCTGCACAACGCCCTGCCCTGACGCCGCTGTTTCAAGCAATCTTAGGGCGGTGGTCCCAACCGGAATGATCCGACCGCCTGCAGCCCGGGTTTTGTCAATCTCAGCAGCCGCTTGTGCTGTGATTTTCCCGCGTTCAGCGTGCATTTTGTGTTCGGTTATGTCGTCTACTTTTACCGGTAAGAATGTCCCGGCGCCCACATGTAACGTTACATGGCTAAAGTCGACGCCGATGTCACTTAGGGTTTTAAGCAACGCCTGATCATAATGCAGCGATGCCGTTGGCGCGGCAACCGCCCCCGGATTTTCCGCCCAGACAGTTTGATAGTCTTGAAAATCCTGTTCGTCGGCGTCCCGCTTGGCCGCGATATAGGGCGGTAACGGCATAACACCGTAACGCGTTAGAGCCGCATCAAATTGTTCGCCCATCAAATTGAATTGCAGAATGGCAATACCTTCTGTTTTCGCGGTCAATTTCGCTTTGAACGACGCCGAGAAATCTATGATTTCTTGCAAGCCAACTTTGCGCAATGGTTTTAGCAATGCGCGCCATTGACCATCCGGGGCTGGTTCCAGCAACGTTATGTCGATCTTGGCCTGAACGGCCCCCTGTCCTGTTTGACGTGTGCGGGTTCCCGACAGACGTGCGGCCAAAACTTTGGTGTCGTTCAGCACCAATCGATCACCTTTGCATAAAAACCTGCCCAGATCAGTGAATTTTGTATCTTCAATCGTGCCAG
>CAXMPY010000347.1:0-751 GCA_964195275.1 uncultured Paracoccaceae bacterium | reverse complement strand
AGGACAGAAATTGCTACATGGACATCCTAGCAAACGCTGCCGCCCAGCTCGGCCAATGGTGGGTCGATACTTCGGTAACGGAGAAGACTTGGCTTGCCGTCGGCTTCACGGCGCAGCTGATGTTTTCGATGCGATTCATCGTGCAGTGGATCGCGAGCGAACGGGCGCGGGCCTCCATCGTGCCCGAGACGTTCTGGTACTTCAGTTTGTTCGGTGGCGCGATGCTGTTCGCTTACGCAATCTACCGGCTCGATCCGGTCTTCATGCTGGGCCAGGGCATGGGCCTGGTCATCTATAGCCGCAACATCTACTTCATCCGCTCCAACAAGAAGAGCGAAAGCAGCCCCGAGGCGGCCAGCACGTCAAAGGTCCCAGCGGAATAGCATCGGCCGGTTCGGAGCACGGGCTTCACAGGCGAACTTTTTGTGCTATAAGCCGCGAAATCGAAAGCCGCTCGACAAGAACGGGCGGCTTTTCCTATCGGCGAGGATGGCCCACGTGGCCGAAGCCGATTCTCTCTTTCCCGATGTGACGGCCCGCTCGTTTTCGTTCGGCCGCTCGTTGGGGATCAGTTGGTGACGCGGGGTGGAGCAGTCCGGTAGCTCGTCAGGCTCATAACCTGAAGGTCGTAGGTTCAAATCCTACCCCCGCAACCAGCGTTATCTGCGCCCCCGATCCGAAAGGACGGGGGCGTTGTTCTTTGCCGAGTGCAAGGATGCCAGCCAGCGCGCCAACGAGCTCTATTGCCAAT
>CAXMPY010000346.1:0-754 GCA_964195275.1 uncultured Paracoccaceae bacterium | reverse complement strand
AGTCGTAATATTTGCGTCCGAGATTGACGACAACGCCTTGTCGTAACCGGAACTAATAGCAGCCTGGGGAGGTGTGCCCGCTGCAAGCTCCTCTCGAATCCGTTCAAAGATCAGCACATTGGCGTCCACCGCCATACCGACAGTCAATACGATTCCGGCGATGCCCGGCAAAGTAAGCGATGCCTGTAACATCGACAACAAGGCGACGATGAATACCAGATTGGACAGCAAGGCGACATTCGCGATCATGCCGAACCAGCGGTAGTAAACCGCCATGAACACAATCACTGCCAAGAAGCCGATCTTTACGGCATTGAATCCGCGATCGATATTGTCTTGCCCAAGACTAGGTCCGATGGTGCGCTGGTCAATAATGTAAACAGGAGCAGCAAGTGCGCCGGCGCGTAGTAACAACGCGAGCGAGCGCGCTTCCAAGGGATTCAAACCGGTCGTCTGGAATTTATTTTTGAATACACCGCGAATGGTCGCCGTGTTAATGATTTCTTCCGTTTTGATCACGCGATACTCGGTAACACCGTTTCTCGTATGCGCTTCGCGCGTTGTTTCGATAAACAATGTCGCCATCGGTTTGCCGACGTTGACCTGCGTGTTTTCAAGCATGCGATCACCGCCAACCGAATCAAGTGTGATGTCGACCGCAGGCAAGCCATCACTCGACGTGCCATAGCTGGCGTTCACGATCTGGTCGCCCGAGGCAATAACTTTGCGCTTCAACACTTGCGATTGCTGGCCG
>CAXMPY010000345.1:0-793 GCA_964195275.1 uncultured Paracoccaceae bacterium | reverse complement strand
GCAATTTCGACCGGATCAGGTTGTCGCGGACGGCGACGCCATTGTCGGCGACAACTGGACGCTAAATGCCGTGCACACGCCCGGGCATTTTTCCGGTCATCTTGGTTTCAGGATCGAGAATTCCTTGTTTTCCGGCGATCATGTGATGGACTGGGCCTCGACGCTTGTGTCGCCGCCCGATGGTGATGTGGCGGCGTTTCGAACCACATGCCAGCGCCTTATCGAGATGAACTTGCGCCGGTGTTATCCAGGTCATGGCGCGCCCATTGATGACCCTTCGGGCCGTCTTTCCTGGCTTTTGGACCACCGCCGATCCCGCGAAGCGAGCATTCTTGGTGCGCTGGGTTCAACGCCGCTTTCGATTGCAGAAATTACCGCGCAGGTCTACCGGGATGTCCCGGAAGCGATGCACCACATGGCGGCGCGGAACGTGTTTGCGCATCTCATTGATCTTTGGGAAAGAAAACTGATCACTGCCAAGCCTTCGCTGTCGCCGGACGCAGGTTTTTCGACCAGCTAAGCGGTGGAATAATCGCGCCAAAATCTCGCGCGTTACCTCTGGACGCGGGCCTGAGCGATTGCTATATCGGCGCGCGTGTTCCGGCGTAGCTCAGCGGTAGAGCAGTTGACTGTTAATCAATTGGTCGTAGGTTCGATCCCTACCGCCGGAGCCAAAATATCTAAAGAATATCAATGTCATAGCGCGAAATTGGCTCATGAATTTCGCTCGGAATTTCTGATGTGTCCGCGCAGTGTCCGCGAAAACCGCAACGTTGATAGTATTTCGAAGCTC
>CAXMPY010000344.1:0-797 GCA_964195275.1 uncultured Paracoccaceae bacterium | reverse complement strand
CGGCGCGCGCAAACCGGTCGAGCATTGCGGCTTGAATGTCGCGGTGCTTGGCCAGTTCCTTGCCGATCCGCCCGCCATCCAGCGCGTTGAAATAGTGAAGCTCCTTGATCGCGCGGAAATGACACTCGGGGTGCGCTGCCAACTGGCGATGCAACCAGTTTGTGCCTGCCTTGGCGGCACCAACACAAAGGAAAACCACCGTCATCAACAGGCCCCGGGCCCGTGCCGCAATGGCGTCAACCCGCGCTGCATCCTTTATCCTTTAGCCTCTTCGGCCTTGGCATCACCCGGCAGAATATATTCCGCGCCCTCCCACGGGCGCACCTCGGTATAACCGGTGGTCGGAAAGTCTTTCCTCAGCGGATGCCCGCGAAATCCATAGTCGGTCAGAATACGCCTCAGATCCGGGTGACCCGAGAATAATATTCCAAACATATCAAAGACTTCGCGTTCAAACCAATTTGCGCTGGGATGCACGTCGGTGATCGACGCCACGATATCTTCCTCGCGCACCGCAACCCGCAGCCGGACCCGATGGTTCTGATACATGCTCAGGAAAGGCGATATCCCACGACACCACGCAATCGGGTCGTTTCAGCTCAATCTGGGTCACAAGCTCGGTCAGGCTCTCGGACATCTCAAGCTCCTCTTAGCGCGTAATGGTGCCAGTCCGGCGGATTTTCCGTTGGAGTTGAAGGATGCCATAAAGCAGCGCCTCAGCCGTTGGCGGGCACCCCGGCACATAGATATCAACCGGCACAATCCGGTCGCAGCCACGGACCACGGAATAGCTGTAA
>CAXMPY010000343.1:378-819 GCA_964195275.1 uncultured Paracoccaceae bacterium | reverse complement strand
GCTCACTCCATTGCACGATACAATTAAGCCTAAACGCCCTCTGATCAAAGTATGTGGTGGTGTCAGACAAATGCGAACCAGTCTCAGCTAACCGCCAAAGGCCGGAACCTATGCCGTGCCAAGCAGGCGCCACTCAGCGAGAGCGGCGGTTCGGTTGGCCTTGAAATTGCAGCGTGAGTAAAGGTGACGTTCCTGGTTGAAATGGTTGCAGACGGAGGAATGAACGGCGGCAAATTTTTGCAAACTTCGCATGCTGCGGAACCGCTGCATGGCTCGTTCTCGTCGTCGAAACGGCAGGTGCGAATTCTCGGCTCTATTATTTTTCCAGCGGCCCGTTTCCTGCCGGTCGGCGTTGCCAACGACTTTCATCGCAGCGCCATAAGATCGAAGTTTGTCCGTCACCAAGATTTTCGGGGATCCATGGCGACGCATTGTTTTCTT
>CAXMPY010000343.1:0-335 GCA_964195275.1 uncultured Paracoccaceae bacterium | reverse complement strand
CCGTGTCTTCGTGACGAAGCTTTCCAGAACCTCGCCTTCATGATCAACGGCACGCCAAAGGTAGTGCCGCTCGCCATTGATCTTCACGAACACCTCGTCCAGGTGCCACTGCCAGTTCGAATATGCACGCATCCGGCTGACCCGGTTTCGGCGGATTTCAGCGGCAAACATTGGGCCGAAACGGTTCCACCAATATCGGACCGTTTCGTGGCTGATGTCGATGCCGCGTTCGTGCAGCAGGTCCTCGACGTTTCGGAGCGAAAGTGGAAATCGAACGTACATCATGACCGCCAGGCGAATGATCTCCGGGCTGCTGTGAAATTACTTGAAGGGGT
>CAXMPY010000342.1:0-826 GCA_964195275.1 uncultured Paracoccaceae bacterium | reverse complement strand
AGAAAGCGGATGTTCTGATGGCGCCTGTCTTTGCATGTTGCAGAGATGTTGCAGAAAACGAAAACCGCCTCGGAGGGCGGCTTGCTACTCTCTTGATATCGTTAAGAGATATTGGCTCCGGCGGTAGGGATCGAACCTACGACCAATTGATTAACAGTCTTACGGACAACATTTCTGCTGGTTTCGATAGAATTCGAAACATGTCGGTTTATTGCTGTAATTGTTGATTATATTCTAAATCACCTTCTTTCCATTGCCATGTCACCCTTTCTAGGTTTTTTGCTTACCCTTCGCTTACCTGAAATCTCGCGCGGAATGTGCTTTGCCCAAGCTGAACCTCAACAAAACGACAGTTGACCGGCTCAGCGCGGAGCAAACCGATATTGTCTACTGGGACGCCACGCTCCCCGGGTTCGGTGTTCGCGTGAAGCCTTCAGGTGCGAAATCATATGTCGTTCAATATCGCAATCGTTCCTCCGGCCGGTCGCGGCGTAAGACAATCGGACGTCATGGACCGCTCCTCAGCCTTCACGAAGCCCGGGCAATCGCTAGGGGATTCCTGTCGGACGTAATGCGTGGCGGTGACCCGGCGGCAGACGCCAGCGACGCTCGTGATGCCCCCACGATGAAGTTTCTCGCCGAGCACTATCTTTCCAGACACGCCGTACCGAAAAAGCGGCCGAACAGTGTAAAGAACGATCGAGTTATGATTAATCGGTTTATCCTGCCAAGCCTGGCTAGCCGCAAAGTTATCGAAGTGGGGCATCAGGACGTACAAATTCTTCACAATGCGATGCAGAATACGCCCTATCAGGCAAACAGAATG
>CAXMPY010000341.1:345-873 GCA_964195275.1 uncultured Paracoccaceae bacterium | reverse complement strand
AAGTCTCTGAAGAAGTCATTATTGAAATTAATGCCATGCACAAATGGTATGGTGATTTTCACGTACTCAAAAATATCAATCTGACGGTTAATACCGGAGAACGCATCGTAATTTGCGGTCCGTCCGGATCTGGCAAGTCGACCTTGATACGCTGCATTAACAGGCTCGAAGAGCACCAGCAGGGTGATATTATTGTCGACGGTATCGAGTTGACCAGCGATCTCAAACACATTGAGGCAACGCGACGCGAAGTGGGCATGTGCTTTCAACATTTCACGCTCGCCCCGATCTGGGTACGCCAGATGTCGAAGGGCGATGCAGAAGATATCGCGATGAAATTCCTCGAACGAGTCAAGATCCCCGAGCAGGCGTTGAAATTCCCGGGCCAGCTATCGGGTGGTCAGCAACAGCGTGTGGCGATTGCCCGAAGCCTCTGTATGAACCCTAAAGTCATGTTGTTCGACGAGCCGACCTCGGCGCTAGACCCGGAAATGATTTCCGAAGTGCTAGACGTTATGGTCGAACTCG
>CAXMPY010000341.1:0-301 GCA_964195275.1 uncultured Paracoccaceae bacterium | reverse complement strand
TTTGCCAAGAAGGTTGCAAATCGGGTCATTTTTATGGATGTCGGCGAAATTATCGAAGAAAACGAACCGATGGAATTTTTCAATAACCCGCAGAATGAAAGGACAAAATTGTTCCTGAGCCAGATTATCCAGCACTAGGGTTGTTTCGCGGCAGGGTAACCGGCAACCCCCGACAGGAGACATTGCCCGGTTCAGTGTGTGGTAATCTCGCAAAATCGACGAACAATTTACTCATCTTATCCTTTGCGTACTTCGCGCCTCTGCGTGAACCCAATTATTGGCCTACCGGCGCTTAATTACC
>CAXMPY010000340.1:535-880 GCA_964195275.1 uncultured Paracoccaceae bacterium | reverse complement strand
CGGGCTTAGCTGAAGTCGGCCGCTCGACACGGACTACGGTAGCCAGCGCAAACGGCTTTCCAGCTCGCCGCAGCTCCTTTTCAATCTCCGTCAGATCTCGCATGTTCGTAAAAAAATATAGGGCGGAAGCGAATGCTTCCGCCCTACGCTAGTGTAATCGGTCACTGTTCGAGCGCGCCCCCGTGCTCCTTCAACATTGCCCATACTTTAGGCGCCGTCATGGGGATATCGATATGGCGAACGCCCAGATGCCTTAGACCATCTACTACGGCGTTGACGATCGCAGCCGGCGCGCCTACCGTAGCCGACTCTCCGACTCCCTTCAAACCTTGCGGGTGGTGCGGA
>CAXMPY010000340.1:271-525 GCA_964195275.1 uncultured Paracoccaceae bacterium | reverse complement strand
CTCCACCGCGGTCGGCACCATGTAGTCCTGGAAGCTGCTGCCATAGATGTTTCCGTTTTCGTCATACGAAATCTCTTCCATCAAAGCCGGGGCGAAGCCCATCGTCAGTCCGCCGTGGATCTGACCCTCGACGATCATGGGGTTGATCCGGGGGCCGCAGTCGTCGACCGCCACAAATCGCCGTACTTTGACCGCACCGGTCCCACGATCGATATCCACCACGCAAATGTAGGAGCCGAAGGGAAAGGTCAGGT
>CAXMPY010000340.1:0-238 GCA_964195275.1 uncultured Paracoccaceae bacterium | reverse complement strand
ACTTGTCTCGCACCTTGCGGGCCGCCATCGCGGCCGCGGCGCCTGCGGTGGGCGTGCTCCGACTGGCATAAGTGCCCAGACCATATGGAGCGGTGTCCGTATCCCCTTCTTCTACTTTGATATCATCCGCTGGAATTCCAAGTTCCTCCGCGATGATTTGTGCGTAGGTCGTTTCATGTCCCTGGCCCTGCGATTTCGTTCCAAAGCGGGCGATGATCTTGCCGGTCGGATGTATGCG
>CAXMPY010000339.1:648-881 GCA_964195275.1 uncultured Paracoccaceae bacterium | reverse complement strand
CCAAAGTGTGCTTCCTCTTCTTGCCGCCCTTAACACGCTTTTCGAAAACCCAAGACGCCTTGCGTATGCCCACGCGAAGAAACAAGCCGGGACGCAGTTCATCTGTGTAAACCACCCTGCCCGCCTCCGGCGCTCGAATGCTTTCGAGAAACCTGTCGGTGAGTTTTAGGCGATATTTCACATTGGGGGACATATGGGGGACAATAACTACTGGCTTGTGATGGACTTTCGTG
>CAXMPY010000339.1:352-626 GCA_964195275.1 uncultured Paracoccaceae bacterium | reverse complement strand
ATTGGGGGACAAGGGGAAAAGGCAATAATTTAAGGGACTTTTTGACGGTCTCTTAGATGGCGATGGACCGTGATGGATAGAGGGGGACAGAATACCAAATTCCCCTCAAAATTGACTGTTAATCAATTGGTCGTAGGTTCGATCCCTACCGCCGGAGCCATAATCTCTTAAGTATTACAAGAGCATAGCGAACCGCCGTTCGGTCGGTTTTTGCTATTCTGCAACAACTCTGCAACATAGCAGTGAGAACTGTCTCGCTCAGTAGCGATAGCCG
>CAXMPY010000339.1:0-330 GCA_964195275.1 uncultured Paracoccaceae bacterium | reverse complement strand
CAGCGCATTGGCTAATTTGTGGACAGTGACCTCCGAGATCGAGTGCCCCTTCTCTGCGTTCAAAGGCCCTGACGGGATACACCATTGGATAGCCTGACATGTCTAACCCCCTAGATCCGGGCCATTTCTGACTAGAGTTTCCGGCACGGGTGGTCGCATGTTTTGGCGGAAATAGAAGAATTTTCGGACGCATAAAGAGAGATCGCCGACAAAGCCAAACTCGATCGCGAATTTGACTGGGCATAGAAAAACGGGCGACAAAAGTTACGGTTCAAAATATGCTAAAGACGTTGTAGACGACGTCGTAGTGACGGATGATAATGTCTTGGC
>CAXMPY010000338.1:0-884 GCA_964195275.1 uncultured Paracoccaceae bacterium | reverse complement strand
CAGTTGCCGTTCAAGCCAGGCAATCGCGGTAATATCGAGATGGTTGGTGGGCTCGTCCAGTAACATCAGGGCAGGTTCTTGGGCCAGCAACCCCGCCAGTGCTGCGCGACGCTTTTCGCCCCCTGATGCGGTTGAAATTGCCATGCCAGGATCAAATTTTAACCCTTCAGCAACTTTTTCTATCCGGTACATATCGCTGGCGTCCAGATGGCGGCAGGCGAAATCGCCTAACGTCGAAAACTCTGACATATCAGGATCTTGCTCCATAAACCCGATGTCAACACCGGCCCGGGCGACAACGACACCTCGATCCGGTTCAACCAATCCGGCCATGACTTTCATCAGGGTCGATTTTCCTGACCCATTGCTCCCTATCAACGCCAGTCGATCACCCGGCTGCACAATCACATCCAACCCGTTAAATACCGGATCACCGCCAAATGTCAGCGAGATATCAGAGACTTGTATTAAAGGTGCGCGCGCCATAAGTTCAGCTGCTAGCGCCCGCAACAAGTGCCGTCAACACCGATCTTTGTTCTAAAAATATTCCGCACCAGGCATCTGTTTGAATATAGATTGACTACCAAAACCGATCTCGAAACATTATGCCTAAAATTTTCAAAATCGGGGCGACCCGGGGTGTGTGATCGCCAATTGTACTAACTTTATTGGGCAACACATGTGTTTTACGGCCACAGCCCAAATAGTTTAGGCCGCAAACCGAAAGTTAGCCAAATATTCCGGCACCAAATCGGCCGATATTCGCCAGCAATCGTCTAAGGAACGGTACTTTTGCGGCTGTGGTATCGGTTACCCGACGTGATAATGCGACGACCTGACCATCTTCTAGCCCAAAGCGTTCGATATTGGCGACTTTGCCGCGC
>CAXMPY010000337.1:631-890 GCA_964195275.1 uncultured Paracoccaceae bacterium | reverse complement strand
GGCACTTGGCGTTGTGGGCGAGGACCGCCTCGGTGTGCGCCCGATCGGCGAGCGCGGCCAGGCCCGCCGCATTGGCCGCCAGGTTGACCGGGAACGACGGGCCGATGCGGTTCAGCAAGTCGATCACCTCGAGGGGAGCGTAACACCAGCCGAGCCGCAGGCCGGCCATGCCGAAGACCTTGGAGAAGGTTCGGGTCACCACCACGTCGTCGCGCTCCGCCACCAGGCGCGTGCCGGACTCGTAGTCGTTGGCCGTGGC
>CAXMPY010000337.1:0-508 GCA_964195275.1 uncultured Paracoccaceae bacterium | reverse complement strand
TCGGTGACGCACCCCAGGATCGAGTCGACGGAGTGGCGAAAGTCGTCGTCGGGCGCGGCCACCGCATGCGCCCCAGCCGTGGCGGCGTAGATCGGGAATTGCATGTAGGCGTGGGCGCTGTGGATCACCTCGTCGCCCGGCCCGGCATAGGTCTGCACCAGGCGTGCCAGCAACTCGTCCGAGCCTGTCCCGAAGGTGATGCGTGCCGGCTCCAGGCCAAAGCGCGCGGCCAGCGCCTCCTGCAGGCGCTCGGTGTCGACTTCCGGATAGCGGTGCATGTCCTCGAGCGCCTTGGCGGCGGCCTCGAGCGCACGCGGGCTCGCGCCCAGCGGAGATTCGTTCGACGACAGCTTGATGACGCGATCGAAGCCCGGCAGCTTGGCGATCCCGACCATGTAGTAATCGATGTCCCGCAAGCCGGGACGCGGGTTCGGTTTGGACAAGAAAAGGACTCCCCCATGGCCTTGCCGAAACCAGTCATCGTAGGCCTCTCGGCAAACTGTGATCA
>CAXMPY010000336.1:0-917 GCA_964195275.1 uncultured Paracoccaceae bacterium | reverse complement strand
ATATAGAAAGGCGAGGGTCACAATAAAGCTGGGCAACCCGGTTTTGACCACCAGCCAACCGTTGACACCACCCAAAGCGACGCAAAGCACGAATGTCATTATGATTGCCAACCACATTGGGACGCCAAATGTGACGCTCATCAATGCAATCGACATACCGGCAAAACCGATCATCGAACCGACAGACAAATCGAATTCTCCAGCAATCATCAATAGGCATGCGCCCACGGCGATAATTGCAAATTGCGCTGATACGATCGACCAGTTCATGACACCCTGGGGATTGAACATGCCAGAGTCTCGGGCAATTAGCAGGAAAAACACAAAAACAAGTGCGGCGCCAACGATACCACCAAGTTCCGGTCTGATTAATGCTTTTCGGAATCTCGATGTTTCTCTGACGCGCTCGTCGGAATTATCTAAATTTGCGTTTTCCGCCATTTGTCCGCTCTCCCCGTAAAAATGTGTGCACGGGCGGCAGTTAACTCTGCCGCCCGGCCTGTTTGCTATTTAGCGGTAAACACCGGCCATGCTGGCCACCGCATCAATTGTGCCCTTGGTCACGAAACCAGGACCAGAATTGATGTTGTGTGGTACCAAAAGGCCGTAACGGTTGTAGTTGACCATCAGAACAACTGCCAGGTAGCCCTGAAAGAACGGCTGTTGGTCGATCGCCCAAAGAACGATGTCCTCTTTGATGCCAGCGGCGATTTCGGAACTCAGGTCGAAGGTGCCAAAGTAGATGTCACCGGCCAAGCCGTTTTCCTTAACAGCTTCGATGGTCGGGCCAGCCGAAGTCGGGCCAAGCGTTAGAACCGCGTCGGTGTCGGGATTTGCGGACAAGTAAGCAAGAACCTTGTTCTTGATTTCTCCTGGATCCTGACCACTGTCGATCATCTGTGTGCCAAGATCGGCGC
>CAXMPY010000335.1:362-929 GCA_964195275.1 uncultured Paracoccaceae bacterium | reverse complement strand
AAGGTGCTGTCAAGCTGGATGCCGGCCTTGGCATCGAACACGGAGGTGCACACTTCATCGCGGAAGTCGGTGGAAACCACCGCGTCTTCGGTATAGCCGAGGATGCCCTTCATGGAGCCGTTGGACGCTTCCTTCATCGCAGTGCAGATCTCTTCGTAGGAGGCTTCGTTCTTCAGAGTTACCGTCAGGTCGACGACGGATACGTCGGACGTCGGCACGCGGAAGGCCATACCGGTCAGCTTGCCGTTGAGTTCAGGAATAACCTTGCCGACCGCCTTGGCCGCACCGGTGGAAGACGGAATGATGTTTTCAAGGATGCCGCGTCCGCCGCGCCAATCCTTCTGGGAAGGACCGTCAACCGTCTTCTGGGGAGCGGTTGCAGCGTGAACGGTGGTCATCAGACCCTTTTCAATGCCGAACTGATCGTTCAGGACCTTGGCAATCGGAGCCAGGCAGTTGGTGGTGCAGGAAGCGTTGGAAACGATGTCCTGTCCAGCATAGGAATCGGTGTTAACACCGCATACGAACATCGGGGTGGCGTCCTTGGAAGGAGCGGAAAGAACCACT
>CAXMPY010000335.1:0-276 GCA_964195275.1 uncultured Paracoccaceae bacterium | reverse complement strand
GCTTGCGAGCGGTTTCACCGGTCAGGAAGAACCCGGTTGACTCAACAACCACTTCAGCGCCGATGGCATCCCACTTCAGGTTGGCCGGATCACGCTCTGCGGTGATGCGGATAGATTTGCCGTTAACGACCAGAGCGCCGTCCTTGACTTCAACCGTGCCGCCAAAACGACCATGTACGGAGTCGTACTTGAGCATGTATGCGAGATAGTCAACGTCGAGCAGATCGTTGATTCCTACGATTTCGACGTCTTCGCGGGTTGCTGCTGCGCGGAAAA
>CAXMPY010000334.1:527-931 GCA_964195275.1 uncultured Paracoccaceae bacterium | reverse complement strand
CTCAAAGGTCTTGAGGACCTGGTTTCGGTATCGATTGTCCACCCGGACATGCTTGTCGACGGTTGGACGTTCGACACTGATTTCGACGGTGCCACCGGTGACACACTTTACGGGCTTCCATTTCTTCGCGACATTTACACAAAATCCGATCCGGCAGTATCAGGTCGCGTGTCCGTCCCGGTTCTTTGGGACAAAAAGCGCGAAGTCATCGTTTCGAACGAAAGCTCCGAGATTATCCGCATGTTCAATTCAGCGTTCAATGATCTGACCGGCAACACCGACGATTTTTGGCCCGAGGGCGAGCGTGAGGCAATCGAGGAGGTGAACGCGCGCGTCTACAACACCATAAACAACGGCGTCTACAGAACCGGCTTTGCCACGTCTCAACTTGCATATGACGAGGC
>CAXMPY010000334.1:0-517 GCA_964195275.1 uncultured Paracoccaceae bacterium | reverse complement strand
TTCGATACATTCGACTGGCTCGAGGACCGTCTTTCGACAAACCGATATCTAGTGGGAAGCACGATCACCGAAGCTGACTGGCGACTGGCAGCCACGCTTTTCAGGTTCGATCTGGTTTATCACTTGCATTTCAAGTGCAATCGAAAGCGCGTGATCGACTGCCCCAATCTTTGGGCCTATGCCCGCGAACTTTACGGGTGGCGCGTCGATGATGGTGGTCGGATCGCCGACACCGTGCGCTTCGATCACTTCATCCGATCATAGATTGGGAGGAACCGCACGGGCGTGACGCGAAATTGCCGGTTTAACAGGCGCGCCCGTGGTATTCGACAATCGCCGCCAGATCGCGCGGTGGTGTCTGTTCCTGAACCAACGCTGCGGCGTTCGGGATGTGATTGAAAATTGATCCGTCGGAAAAAAACGTGCTGTTGGTGACAAAAACAACGCGCGCTTCGGGCCACCGGTAGCTGGCGTAATCCGCGACAGCAATTGCGCTTCCGAATTCCAGCATCAGATC
>CAXMPY010000333.1:0-966 GCA_964195275.1 uncultured Paracoccaceae bacterium | reverse complement strand
GCCCATTTTTCCAAATCATAGACTTTGACAGCGTTTAGACCGTCTTTACTGTCCAATTGGTGGGACAGCTCTGGATCCTTGGCCCTGTGTATAACCGCGTTGATCAACGCCGGGGCATAGTCGTCGTGGTCCGAAAATTGGGCAACGAAAATTTCGGTCGACGCCCATTTTGAAATCGACTGTTGCGCAGGCTAGACTAACGGATCAGGGTTTTTAGCTTTTCCAATACCTGTGCTAACTTGATTTTTCATTTAAGGACAACCTTTCATATATTGGCAGATTTACGAGGCCGAGGCGATGCCTTTGGGTAGGCCATGTCGCAAAAGTCCGCCATCAGATTTCGCTGCTGTCCCGCAAAAAGTCCGTTGCCAATCTCCACAGCCGACAAATTGCTTACGCATTGACTTTCGCCCTTCCGCTTGGCATCTCCTTCCTGTGGGGCTGACGCGAACGCCCCGTCAGGCGCAAGCCCAAGTTTCGCATCCCTGTAAGTCTTAGACGAGGATGCCATGCCTGCACCAAACGAAATCGCTGTAAGCCAACTGTTGCGCCTGATCGGAACACCCGATTGTCCTGTCATCGTTGATATTTCAATTGATCCGGATTTTGAAGAAGACCCGTTTCTCATCCCTGGATCGTTCCGGCATCGCCATACTGATATTCCGGGTCTAATCAAAGAACTGAACGGTAAACCCTGTGTTGTCACTTGCCAAAAGGGCATCAAACTTAGTCAGGGTCTTGTTGCCCGCCTGAAAAGCGATGGCCATGCTGCCGAATACCTAACAGGGGGTATGTATGGTTGGCGCGATGGAAAACATACGGTCCGTATTCCAGCGGACAAAATCCCAGAACCTGTCGATGGTGCGACACTATGGGTTACCCGACACCGGCCCAAAATTGACCGCATCGCCTGCCCCTGGTTGATCCGCCGATTTGTAGACCCCAATGCCCGGTTTTTGTTTGTGT
>CAXMPY010000332.1:696-994 GCA_964195275.1 uncultured Paracoccaceae bacterium | reverse complement strand
AATTTTGCTGCCTGTGGACCTGCGCGCAACAGCGACACCTCGTTCAGCGCCAGTGCATTATGTTGCGATCCATCTGTGCACTCTGCCGCCATTGCCAATGGATTTATCAGTTCTTCTTGGGCAGCGGCCAGCCGGGCGGGCAAATCATCTTCATTGAATTCGTTCAATAAAAATCCGATTGTGCCGCGATGCATACCATAAATCGGGGTATTGTTGGCTTGGGTGTCATGCAAGGTGTGCAACATAAAACCGTCACCGCCCAGTGCCACGATAACCTGCGCATCAGCCAGTGCCGTTT
>CAXMPY010000332.1:0-686 GCA_964195275.1 uncultured Paracoccaceae bacterium | reverse complement strand
TGACCATAACGCGCCTGCAACTGCTTATTGGCCGCAATGGCAGCAGGCGCGTCGCTGGCCGTAAAATGTATCATCGTAATCTTGGCGTTTGGCATTTTTGATCCGGCACAATTTCGGTGTAAAAGTGAAACCCCAAAGCCGGCCCAAACTCAAGCAAATTGTCAGCCCCACGATATTTGCCGCCACAACGCCGCACATAGTGCCGCCCCTGTCGGTTTCAGGGTTCCGGCAAGGGTTCGGTTCGGTTAGACAGCCGCCAACCAATCCATTTGCCAGGAGATTTCACATGTCCGCATCCGTTCGTGACGCTGGTTTTTTTAGCCAAGCGCTTGCCACCCGCGACCCGGAACTGAAAGCCGCCCTAACCGGTGAATTGGGCCGCCAACGCGACGAGATCGAATTGATTGCCTCTGAAAACATCGTGTCAGCCGCGGTGATGGAGGCCCAGGGGTCTGTGCTGACCAACAAATACGCCGAAGGCTACCCAGGCCGGCGATATTATGGCGGTTGTGACTATGTTGATGTGGCCGAAAACCTGGCGATTGCGCGGGCTAAACAGTTGTTTGGTTGCGATTTTGCCAATGTGCAGCCCCATTCCGGCAGCCAGGCCAACCAGGGTGTCTTTCAGGCCCTTTTGCAACCGGGCGACACAATTTTGGGGATGAATTTGGCTTCGGGCGGGCACC
>CAXMPY010000331.1:0-999 GCA_964195275.1 uncultured Paracoccaceae bacterium | reverse complement strand
GTTTGAAGACCAGTTCTGGTCCGGTGGCGAGATGCGCAAGATCTACCAGGAGTGGAGCGGCGAAAAGGAACCCGAGGGAATAGTTAACATATTCCTGGCAGGATTCAGGGAGTTTAACCGCCTCGCCCAGAAGCAAAATGTCGATCGGGCCCACATGGTCGACGGCGTACACAGGTCGATGCGTGTGGCGCTGAGCCGCGAAGAGGTTAATATCGATCTGCATCTGCCATTCCTGGCTACGGTGGGCTCAACCAGCCCCTATGTTGGCCTGTTTGGCACGGTATGGGGAATCATGAATTCCTTCCAGTCCATTAGCGGCATGCAGCAGGTCACAATCGCCACGGTGGCTCCGGGTATCGCCGAAGCGCTAATCGCCACTGCGATGGGGCTGTTTGCCGCCATTCCCGCAGTCATCGCCTACAACAAATTTGCCAACACATTCATCAGCATTGTCAGCCGCCAGGACCTGGGGAGGTAAGTTCAATGAGCGTCTCGCGTTACGGCAGGAAGAAACGGTTGATGAGCGAGATCAATGTGGTTCCGTATATCGATGTGATGCTGGTGCTGTTGATCATATTCATGGTTACCGCGCCGCTGCTGAGTACCGGCATCGATGTAAATCTTCCCAAGGCAGCGGCAGAGCCCATGGAAAACCAGGACGAGGAGCCGTTTGTTGTCACCGTGGACAAGGAGGGGAATTAATCAAGGCGCGGGCGGTGCTGCAAAGAAACCCCAGCCTGCCGTTCCTGGTGCGAGGCGACGGGGAGGCGGACTATGCTTTTGTGGTTCGGGCCATGGTTTTACTGCAACGGGCCGGAGTCGAGTCGGTGGGGCTTGTTACCGACCCTCCGGAATCATAATCAGGGATGAAGGAACGAATTCGGCAAATTGCGTATTTCTCAAAATCTGCGCTTTTTACTATCGTTGTACACGGTGTGCTTATTGCCTCCCTCCTTATCGGGCTATGGTGGCCATATTCCCAAAACACTATCAAGAGGG
>CAXMPY010000330.1:0-1002 GCA_964195275.1 uncultured Paracoccaceae bacterium | reverse complement strand
CGCGTCCGGGCCCGATTGGCGTGGGCTAAATGCGGGACATATCAGACTGGACCAAACCACGCAAATCGGGACTTGCCCACGGCATTGCGGCAGGTTACTAGGCAGGCCGGACGGGTGATTAGCTCAGTTGGTAGAGCGCTTCGTTTACACCGAAGATGTCGGGAGTTCGAGTCTCTCATCACCCACCATTTCCCAAACTTAGCGGCGGCTATTAATATGCTGAAATACCCAGAATTAGTCGTTTTGCGGCATGGCCAGACCGACTGGAACAAACTTGGGCGCCATCAGGGCCGGTTAGATTCACCACTTACCGAACTGGGTATACGTCAGGCAAAACAACAGGGGCAGCAGCTGCAAAATTTGTCTGTGGATCTGTCAGGCTGGCGGATGGTGTGCAGCCCGCAAGGGCGTGCCCGACGCACGGCGCAAATAGCGTTGTCAGAAATTGGCGCAACCGCCCAAACCGATGACAGGTTGCGCGAAATTGCGTTTGGCGATTGGCAAGGGTTAACTTTTGATCAAATTGCAGACGGCTGGCCAGAACATTGCAAATATGCTGATCAGGATATGTTTAGTTGGAATTTTCAATCACCGGGGGGTGAAAGTTTCGACGATATTTGTGACAGGGTGCAAGGGTTTTTGGCTGAATTAAAGCAGCCTACCGTGATCATCACCCACGGTATAACATCGCGTATCTTGCGCGGGCTTTGGCTGGGGTTGGGGCAATATGAGATGTCTGGGTTGGGCGGCGGGCAGGGGTGCGTCTATCATTTGAAAGACGCCGAGCAGACCCGTTATCCTGCTGAATGAGGGTCTGAATTTATCGGTGCAATTAATACGAAATCCTGCGCAGAACCGCTTGACGCGCCATCGCGCCCACCCTAGAACCGCCTTCACGTTCAAAGCATGCCT
The DNA here is from genome assembly GCA_964195275.1 of uncultured Paracoccaceae bacterium. Lineage (GTDB taxonomy): Bacteria > Pseudomonadota > Alphaproteobacteria > Rhodobacterales > Rhodobacteraceae > NVTR01. Next base: position 90 of record CAXMPY010000330.1, on the reverse strand, counting down.
TTGAACCAATATTGCGCGGTTGTAGCTCAGTTGGTTAGAGTACCGGCCTGTCACGCCGGGGGTCGCGGGTTCGAGTCCCGTCAACCGCGC
>CAXMPY010000329.1:496-1010 GCA_964195275.1 uncultured Paracoccaceae bacterium | reverse complement strand
GCCGACTCGGCGAGTGCCCGCGATAGTTGTTGCAGGGTCGAGTAACGGTCGAGTTCAAGTGGATCGAAGTCCTCACTTGCCATTGTTTCCTGATGGCTGTGCATGATTTGTGCTTCGGTCTCAGAATCGAGCTTGCGCAATTGTGCACGTAGGCGCAGGACTGTCTGGTCGAGTTCCTCGACATGAAACTCAATCGAATTTATTTGCTGACTTAAGCGAGAGTGATAAATGCTGATCTCGCCCGCCGCGTTGAGGGAGAAGGTTCAGCTTCGGGTTCAGGTTCAGGTTCAGGTACAGGTTCAGGTTCAGGTACAGGCTCAGGTTCGGGTACAGGCTCGGGCTCGGGCTCAGGTTCGGGCTCAGGCTCAGGCTCAGGTTCGGGTTCGGGTTCGGGTTCGGGTTCGGGTTCCAGCGGACTGCGGACGATAACCATGCTGACCGAATCTTCTGGTTCGATCGTAAACTCGGCCGGCTTGGCAACCTCAATATCTGTGGCAATCGTTGGGATTATCGC
>CAXMPY010000329.1:0-440 GCA_964195275.1 uncultured Paracoccaceae bacterium | reverse complement strand
GTGTTGCAATAGCTCATCAATGGCAGGTGTCGGAGTTACTCGACCGTCATCAAGTCCATTCAACAGCGTTTCAAGCTCATGGCTGAGATCGCCCATCGCCGTGATGCCGGCCATACGCGCACCACCTTTCAAGGTATGCAAATGGCGCTTGAGCTCATCCATTGCCGGTCGCGCTTCTTTGTTCTTGCTCCACTCGACCAGCGCCTTGTCCGCCATTTCGAGGAGTTCGGCAGATTCTTCGGTAAAAATAGCCGCTATTTCGCTGTCGTACTCCAGCTCATCAACTACAGTTTCGACCCCGATTTCCTGCAGCTCCTGGATCAACTCCGTTTCCTCATCAGAAACAATCGTATGCTCGGGTTGCACGGCGTCAGCAAGATTGATCAGATGGTCGACCAGCGCGGAATAGTCAGCACGTTTGTGTTCAGTCTGATTGATGT
>CAXMPY010000328.1:0-1014 GCA_964195275.1 uncultured Paracoccaceae bacterium | reverse complement strand
AGCGTCAAAGGCCTGTTTTCTGAGTCCATCGCGAACGCGATACGGGAAACAAACGGCGCGCCGGTTTCAGGGTGAATAACGCCAAGTGCCGCAAAATTTGCGCCCGCCATCAATTTGGCAGCAAGTGCGCGGGCAGCATCATCTGTTGGGCGGATTGGCGGGCCAGTCATCCACGCAGATTAGCCCGATTTGTTGTATTGTAAAACCTGATTACAAACGATCACCAGAAATCTGCAACTTGGTCTTTGGAATTGCAACAAAAAGCCCGTAAGCAGTGGGTTCAACACCACAACCGAGGCCAGGAATGAAAAGCAGACGGATTTACATCGTTGGGATTGCGGCGGTTGTATTTCTGCTTGTCGGTTGGGGTCTGGCAAGCGTTGCACCGTCGATCGAAATCGCCTGGGTATTGTCACTGCTGCTGTTGACTGTATTCCTGTTTTCCTTTGAAATTATACCGATAGATGTCGCCGCACTGACCATTATGGTGATGTTGGGCCTGTCGTCGATACTGGCACCCTTGATGGGGTTGTCCGAGGGGCTGGTTGATATCAACGGGTTGTTTGACGGGTTTTCGTCCAACGCGGTAATTTCAATTATCGCCGTGATGATCATTGGCGCCGGTTTGGACAAAACCGGCATTATGAACATCGTCGCCCAGCGGATGATCAAAATTGGCGGCACCAAAGAAAAGCGTATTATTCCGCTGATATCGGGCACGGTCGGGGTTATTTCTGGCTTTATGCAAAATGTCGGTGCGGCGGCGTTGTTTCTACCGGTCGTGCAACGGATATCCACCCGATCCCGCATTCCGATGTCGCGATTGCTGATGCCAATGGGGTTTTGCGCCATTTTGGGTGGCACGATTACGATGGTTGGTTCCAGCCCGCTGATCTTGCTGAACGACCTGATCGTCAACGCCAATTCTGCGTTGCCGGCAGACCAGCAAATTGACACCTTTGGTCTATTTGCCGTCACACCGATTGGCTTGGCGCTGATTGTATCGGGGATATT
>CAXMPY010000327.1:0-1014 GCA_964195275.1 uncultured Paracoccaceae bacterium | reverse complement strand
CGCGACCATCGCGCTGCACGGCGCATCGAGCACACGGTCGAGCACATGGTCCGCCAGCGCGTCTTCGGCCTCTGTCTGGGCTTCGAGGACATCAGCGATCACGACCACATCGGCAAGGACCCTCTGCTCGTGTCCGCGTGCGGCAATTTCGACAATTCGCGGCCATTCGGCCAATTTTTTAGCCAAAGCAAATTCCGCAACATCTTCAAGATAGGCGGTATCGGTCAGCTTGACCCCAGCCTCATCTGCTTTGCGTAGCACAGAACACACCCGTGCATGGGCATATTGCACATAAAAAACCGGATTGTCTTTTGACTGTTCACTTACCTTGTCAAAATCAAAATCCAACGGCGCCTCGTTTTTGCGGGTCAGCATGACAAAGCGCGTCACATCTTTGCCAACCAGATCCACGACTTTGCGCAGGGCTACAAACGTACCGGCACGCTTTGACATCTTAAATGGGGCGCCATTTTCATATAGCCGTACCAGCTGGATAAGTTTCAGGTCTACTGGGACCTGCCCATCTGACAGCGCCGAAACCGCGGCTTTCATCCGTTTGACATAGCCGCCGTGATCTGCCCCCCAGACATCTATCAGTTGATCAAAGCCACGGTTAACCTTGTCATGGTGATAGGCAATGTCGGGCGCGAAATAGGTCCAGGTGCCATCGGATTTTTTGACCGGGCGATCAACATCGTCACCCTGTCGGGTAGACTTGAACAGGGTTTGTTGGCGCGGCTCCCAATCCTCGGGCAATTTGCCTTTGGGCGGCTCAAGCGTCCCTTCATAAATCAACCCCTTGGCGTCAAGTACTGCAATTGCCGCCTCAATTTTGCCAGTGCCATAAAGCGATTTTTCGCTAAAAAACACATCCATCGTGATGCCAAGCGCTGCTAGGTCATCCTGGATCAGTTGCATCATTGCCTGGGTGGCAAATTCGCGCACATCTGCCACCCAGTCGCTTTCAGGCGCGTCAATCAAAGTCACGCCATATTTTTCTTTCAACGCCTCGCC
>CAXMPY010000326.1:771-1075 GCA_964195275.1 uncultured Paracoccaceae bacterium | reverse complement strand
ATTGGATGTCGTGGGCGGCGCCGCCTACGGCCTCATCGTCGGTTCCGCGTTGAATCTGGTGTCGGGGATCCGCGTCGATCGAGCGAGGCCCGAAGCCCTCGCCAACGACATGACTCCGACCCCGTGAATACCAGCGGTTGATCCGAGGGCGCCCCGGCGTCCGAACCCGACCTTCCCAAATCCGCCGCGGCGTTCAGGGCGCCGCTTCACGCCGAAATCGCCGCGCTCACACCGCGGTAAACAGCTGCCGGGCCGACAGCTCCGTGTACAGGCCGCCGGCTGCGACCAGCTCGGGGTGGGTGCC
>CAXMPY010000326.1:0-685 GCA_964195275.1 uncultured Paracoccaceae bacterium | reverse complement strand
GTCCTGCATTAGACGCTCGAGCGCGTCCTGTACCAGTGCCTCCGAATCGGCGTCGAGCGAGCTCGTGGCCTCGTCCAGGATGAGGATGCCCGGATCGGCGAGCACGGCGCGGGCGATGGCGATGCGTTGGCGCTGGCCACCCGAGAGCTGCACACCGCGCTCCCCGACCACGGTTTCGTATCCATCGGGAAATGCGGCGATGAATTCGTGTGCGTTTGCGGTCTCGGCGGCGTTGACCAACTCGGCCTCGGTGGCTCCGGGCCGACCGACCTGAAGGTTCTCGGCGATCGATCCGGAGAACAACAAGACCTCCTGGGGCACCGCGGCAATCCCGCCGCGGAGCGCGGCCAGGTCCTGTGACCGGACATCGATGCCATCGATCAGTATCTCCCCGGAAGATGCGTCGTAGAAGCGGGGGATCAACTGCGTGAGGGTCGACTTGCCTGCGCCCGACGGTCCGACCAGGGCGATGGTCTCGCCCGGTGCGATGGCGAGATTGACCGTAGAGAGCACCTCGATGTTGCGGCCGGGGTACGAGAACGACACGGCGTCGAACCGCACCGAGCCCTCGCGCGCTGCCGGCGCATCCGGCGCTCCCGGCCGTGGCATCTCGACCGGCTCGTCGAGCAGCTCGAAGATCCGCTGTGAGGCCCCAAGAGCCTCCTGAAGCTCGCTGTACAGCCCA
>CAXMPY010000325.1:737-1076 GCA_964195275.1 uncultured Paracoccaceae bacterium | reverse complement strand
ACGAGCCGGGCGAACCTCAACAGGCACCTGGTAGGTTGCACCACCAACGCGACGTGACTTTACCTCTACAACTGGCTTGACGTTGTCCAGTGCGGTTTGCAGCAGCTCAAGTGCTTTGTCGTCCGCATGCGTTTCTTTTTCTGAGATGCGATCGAGTGCGCCATAAATAATGCGCTCAGCAACAGATTTCTTGCCGTCATTCATGATCATGTTCATGAATTTGGCGAGCAGCTCACTACCAAACTTGGGGTCGGGCAGAATTTGTCGTTTCGGGGCCTGTGATCTTCTGGACATTTTGGGTCTCTATTTTAGGATTTCGGACGCTTGGTGCCGTACTTG
>CAXMPY010000325.1:355-599 GCA_964195275.1 uncultured Paracoccaceae bacterium | reverse complement strand
CAAGTGTGCCGCGAACTGTGTGATAACGAACACCCGGCAAGTCTTTAACACGACCGCCGCGTATCAATACAACCGAGTGCTCTTGCAGGTTGTGTCCTTCGCCGCCGATGTAGCTGGTCACTTCAAAACCATTGGTCAGGCGGACACGCGCGACCTTCCGCATAGCAGAGTTTGGTTTTTTCGGCGTTGTCGTATAAACACGCGTGCAAACGCCTCGCTTTTGCGGGCTGGCTTCGAGCGCCGG
>CAXMPY010000325.1:0-284 GCA_964195275.1 uncultured Paracoccaceae bacterium | reverse complement strand
ACCACTATCGGTTCAGATGTCGGGATTTGAGGCCACTCACAAACACATGTTTGGCCTCGAAAAATCAAGGCCCGCCTATGGCGGGCCCTGGGGTCAAGGGCGGGCATTGTAGTGACGCGTACGAGTCGCTGTCAAGCTAGCCCGCCAGCTACCCATAAACGGCAGCTAAGTTGTTGATTTTACGCCTCTGTCGTGGCTTCCTCAGCACCGTCTGCAGCTGCGCCCGCTTCAGCAGCGATCGTCGCTTCTGGAGCTTCTTCAGTCGACTCTTCGTCACTACCCAG
>CAXMPY010000324.1:479-1087 GCA_964195275.1 uncultured Paracoccaceae bacterium | reverse complement strand
CAAGCGAAACCTGTTCGGGAAACTCGGCATTAGCTCCCAATATGAGCTTTTTTCGATGTTGATCGCTGATCTCGGCCGCGCCTGATACCCATAAGTTAGTCAATAAAATCAATCGAGTATCAGTACCGTCCGAATGGTATTCAAATTCTGGTCCAGCCGGTAGAGAATTCCTGTTGCGGCCCGGGATCCGGGCATCCTGGGGACAGAAATGTTTGATTTTGACTTTGGTCTTGGCGACGAGATCGACATGTTGCGCGAGTCCGTCAGCGACTTCGTGAGCGATCATATTGCGCCGCGCGCCCAGGAAATTGACGCCTCAAATCAGTTTCCACGAGATCTTTGGTTGCAGCTTGGCGAACTCGGACTTCTTGGTATCACGGTAGATGAAGCAGATGGTGGTGCAGGACTTGGGTACCTGGCGCACGTCGTTGCGATGGAAGAAATCAGTCGCGGATCAGCATCAGTCGGATTGTCATATGGTGCCCATTCAAATCTTTGCGTTAATCAGCTGCGCCGGTGGGGATCTCCCGAACAAAAGGAAAAATATCTTCCCAAACTGATTTCCGGCGAACACGTCGGTGCATTAGCGATGAGCGAGCCGGGGGCCG
>CAXMPY010000324.1:0-469 GCA_964195275.1 uncultured Paracoccaceae bacterium | reverse complement strand
TGCTACATTCTGAACGGTAGCAAGATGTGGATCACGAATGCGCCGGAAGCGGATACTACAATTATTTACGCCGTTTCCGGTTCTGATCCTGCTAAATCGAACAAACTCAGCGCGTTTATCGTTGAGCGGGATTCTCCTGGATATTCAATCGCGCAAAAACTCGACAAGCTTGGCATGCGAGGATCGGACACCAGCGAGGTAATACTTGATAACTGCCAGGTCCCGGCTGAGAATTTGCTCGCCACGGAAGGCAAGGGCGCAAGCATCCTGATGAGTGGCCTCGATTACGAACGCCTGGTGCTCGCGGCAGGTCCACTCGGCATCATGCGCGCCTGTTTTGACCTGGTCATGCCATACGTGCACGATCGCAAGCAATTCGGCCAGCCGATAGGCACATTCCAGCTCATGCAGGGCAAGATTGCAGACATGTATACGGAAATGAACGCATGCCGCTCCTATGTGTATGCCG
>CAXMPY010000323.1:0-1094 GCA_964195275.1 uncultured Paracoccaceae bacterium | reverse complement strand
AGCATGGTGGCGTCAGAACCGATCGTGGCGTCGCGATCGTTACCCAATCTTCAACCATGGCCATCAGCATGACCATGCAGCGTCGCGCCCTGCCGTTGGCCTATATTGTCACCGCGGGCAACCAAGCCCAAACCAGCCTGGCCGAGATTGGCGCGACACTATTGGACGATGTGCGCGTCACCGCATTGGGGCTGCATATTGAAGGCGTTGGTGATATTGCCGCGCTTGAAGCACTGGCCCAAAAAGCAAGCGCGCTGAACAAACCCATCATAGCGCTTAAGGTCGGGCGTTCCGATCAGGCGCGCACAGCAACTGTGTCACACACCGCGTCCCTAGCTGGCAGCGACGCTGGCGCGCGCGCTATGCTAAAACGCTTGGGCATTGCGCTGGCTAATTCCCTGCCCGAATTCCTTGAGGCGCTAAAATTATTGCACATCACCGGGCCGCTGGCGTCGCGCAGACTCGTGGCCATGTCGTGCTCCGGCGGCGAAGCCAGCCTGATGGCGGACCTGGCGCAGGATCACAATGTGCAATTCCCACCCTTAAATGCGCTGCAAAAAACCAACCTGCGCGCTGCCCTTGGCCCGATGGTAAAACTGGCCAACCCGTTGGATTATCACACCTATATCTGGAAATATACCGCCGCAATGGCCTCTGCGTTTAGCGCCATGACCACAGATGAAACAGCCCTGGGCATCGTGGTGTCTGATTTTCCGAGAAATGACCGTTGTGATGCAAGCGACTGGGACTGCGTTCTTGGTGCCGTGACCGAAGCCCAAAAACGAACCGGCATTCCCTTCGCTGTCGCAGCGTCGTTACCGGAGAATATGCCAGAAGATATCGCCAACAGGCTAATCTCGGCAAACATCGCCCCGCTATGTGGATTACAAGAGGCGATTGTCGCTGCCCGTATTGCTGCAGAATGTGGCCGGATACGCCCTGCGACCCAGCCGATATTGTTACCAGAGCCCGCAAAAAATGTGGTCACGCTAAACGAGGCTGACGCCAAAGCAAAGCTTGCGCATCTTGGCATTCATATCCCGCAATCGGCGCAGGCCAATGCGATCAAAGATTTGGCCGGTTCTGCCGCAACA
>CAXMPY010000322.1:726-1122 GCA_964195275.1 uncultured Paracoccaceae bacterium | reverse complement strand
ATCTTGCTGCATCTTGGTGACGGACCAGGACCATTCGACGATTGGGCATTTCGTCGGGTCGATGGAAACACGGCGGATCAGGCCCGACGCGGATTGCTGGCCGATGGCGCGAATGGCAACTTGCCCGTCCATGAGGGCGAGGCGATATTCGGTTTCGCCCTGGAGCCGCAAATGCTGCCATTGGTCCTGGATCGCGGTAGCAGGGTCGAAGAGACGGGTTCCCGCCGCTGCAGCCGGGATGCTTTTATCGGTTCGGGGCGCCGTGGCGCACCCGACAATGAGGAAAACCGAAACAATGAAATACGCGTATCTCTGAACGCCCATTCGTCCCACCGTACGACGTGATCGAGTATTCTAGTTGTAAAGACGCGCTGAAACACGCTAACAAGATGGTCG
>CAXMPY010000322.1:0-716 GCA_964195275.1 uncultured Paracoccaceae bacterium | reverse complement strand
ATAGCGGTGTTCAAGAGCAAAAGCCATCGACGAGAGCCGATCTCCAATGACCGGATCTGGCTAATTGCTGTCGTAAAAAGGATGTATGCGGCAACCCTACATGTAGTGGGTGTGGGCGTTAACCGGATAGGCAAGGATTGAAGGAGGCCATGATTGAAATTGGACACTAACGATGGTCCAAAGACCGGTCATGCACTAACATTCAATCTGGACCACTCAAGTGGGGCTGATCAGTCTCTCCGTGTTGGTAGGCGCACGTTAGGAGAACCAAATTATGGCTCAAACACCGACCTCCCCGTCTAGGCTGAGTAGGTTAGCCCCCGCCGGAACACTGCTTTCATTACTTGCTTGCTACGGCACACTCGCGGTCGTAGGTGCCCTGTCGCTCATGGGCATCACTATTGCGGTCAATGTACATGTGTGGGCTGGAGCGATCGTTGTCTTTGCCCTCATTGCAGTATTCGGGGTCACCGTAGGTTATCGGCGACACCGTATTTTAGGTCCGGTCATCATTGCGGTGATCGGAGCGATGTTCGTGACTTTGGCGATGTATGGTTCGGAGCAGATCCAGGCCGTACTTGGCTTCCCGAGCCTCATTGTCGAAATTGCCGGGTTTGTCGCGCTGGTAGCGGCAGCAATCTGGGATCTGCGTCTGACGAAGGTTGCGCAGATGGCGGAATAGAATGCCTCACGCCGAAGGGCCGTAGCTGCTGGGA
>CAXMPY010000321.1:725-1123 GCA_964195275.1 uncultured Paracoccaceae bacterium | reverse complement strand
GGGTATCCCATTCGATTGACGGCGCTGACTGCCTCGTCTTCGTTGCTAAACATCGCCTGTTTCGGCACTGGCAAGCCCATGTCCTTGAGCAGGCTATGGGTACCTTCCTTATCGCTCGCGAGCGAGGTTGCAATGGTACCGGTGTCACTGGTTACCGTGGCCTGAATGCGTTTTTGGTACTTGCCGTGCCCGAACTGTACCAGGCTGTAATCGTTCAGTCGCAACCAGGGAATATCGCGCTCCACCGCGGCATCAACCAGCGACTGGGTGCTGGGACCAAACTCGCGGCGCTGGGCGCGGCGCACAAACTCTTCGAGTTCGCTTTCGAAGTTAAAATTCGGGGCGATGGGATGGTCGACTTGCTGTTGCAATTGTTCAGGCAGCAAATGCATCAGCAG
>CAXMPY010000321.1:0-715 GCA_964195275.1 uncultured Paracoccaceae bacterium | reverse complement strand
CGATACCTGCATCGCGCTGCTTGTAGGCATAAACCATGTTATACATACCGGTTTCACCGGTGGTACGGGTGCGCCCAAACGAGACGCCGGAACCGGCGATATTTTGAATTTCAAGCGCAACATGTTCCATGATATGACCCATCCAGGTGCCTTCATCTTCGGTCAGGCGTCGAATAAATCCACCCGGCTCACGATAAGAACATCCATGCTCCGCAAGACTGGGTAACGCCTGTTGCAGGCCATCGGTAAACTCCTTACCACATTTAACCGAGGGCCAATCCACCAGTACCCCGATATCGAGCACCATGCGAATGACCGGGAAGTTAGCGTAAATGCTGGGCCCCACATAGACGTTGGTTGAGGTTATTTTCATTTGCGACCTCTCGGTTTTTTAGGCGGGTATGGTTTGCGCTCGTAGATATAGAAGCGACAGCCCCTGGACAATATATGCAATTTCAAATCGAGCAGGCTCAAGGATTCATTTTTCTTGGCTCGATCCATCGAAGAGTAGCTTAAATGCTCGGGATCGATGATGGTAACAGAGCCACTGCCTTCGACTTCAAAAACCTGATCAGGTGCAATAAAGATCGCGGTGTCTTCATCGATGCCGACGCCTATCATAAATGGGTTATAAGAAACCGCAGTCAGTAGTCGTCCCAGGCGATCACGCTGGCTGAAGTGTTGATCAATAATAACCGCGTTGGTTAGCCCCAAT
>CAXMPY010000320.1:0-1130 GCA_964195275.1 uncultured Paracoccaceae bacterium | reverse complement strand
GAGGAGGGTATCCTTCCGGGCGGTGGCGTGGCGCTGCTTTATGCTAGCAAGGCGCTCGACAACTTGAGCCCGCCAAACGACGACCAGCGGGTCGGCATTGACATTGTGCGCCGTGCTTTGCAGGCCCCGGTACGCCAGATCGCCGAGAATGCTGGAGAAGACGGCGCTGTCGTCGCCAGCAAGATCACCGACAAAAAGGACCGCAATTACGGCTTCGACGCCCAGACCGGCACCTATGTCGACATGCTGAAGGCTGGCATCATTGATCCCACGAAGGTGGTGCGCACGGCCCTCCAGGATGCGGCCTCGGTTGCTGGCATCCTGGTCACCACCGAAGCGATGGTGGCCGAGAAACCGAAGAAGGAAGAGCCGATGCCCGCGGGCGGGCCTGACATGGGCGGAATGGGCGGCATGGGCGGCATGATGTAAGTTCCCTTTTTTAGCTTAGACTTACAGAAAGGGGCCGTGGCACGTTCACGGCCCCTAAGCCCCGTAAGACTGGGGGCGGGCCAGCTGGGCTATGCTCGCTGCTCCGGCTCGGTGACCTCTGTGTCTTCGCGGGGCCCTGCGGGCTTGATACGCTGAACATCCTGTCCTATAGAACCGCGATCGGCGCGGCAAAGACCGGAGGTAGGGCGAAAAATGGCGAATACGACGACGCGGCGGCGAAGACCGAGGTGAAAACGGAAGCAAGGACCGAGGCCAAGGACGCGACGGCAACCAACGCAGGGTCCGGTAAGGAGACTGAAAGTTCGACGTCGGACGCGCCCACGGGATACAGCCGCGGCGAGAACCAAAAGCCGGTGACCGATGCCTATCGCAACAATTGGGACGATATTTTCGGCAAGAAGCCTCGCCGCAGATCGAAGAAATAAAGTCCATGCCGTCGGAGAAACGTTCGCATTCTGGTGACGACGTAGCAGCCGTTGGCACGCTGTCTTAGCGTTGGTAGTTGCGGCACGTGTCATCCAATATTCCGTGGAAAAGATAACGCTTCGCCCGAGCGGACTTCGCGACCTTCAAAAGTAAGCAAGTCCCGTGCAACTATGCCAATTTCAGATTTGCATTTCAGTTTGGTGAGAACGAAGCGGCCACTTCCGCTGTGGGTCAACTTCGAACTCTCGCAGCCT
>CAXMPY010000319.1:0-1181 GCA_964195275.1 uncultured Paracoccaceae bacterium | reverse complement strand
TCGCTTACAATTGTTGCAACAGCGCTGATCGATACCGGTAGCCGGATGGACGAAGTTATCTTTGAAGAATTCAAAGGTACCGGGAATAGTGAGATTGTTCTTGACCGTAAAATTGCTGACAAACGCACCTATCCGGCAATGGATATCCTCAAATCAGGTACACGCAAAGAAGAACTGTTGATCGATAAGATGGATCTGCAAAAAACTTATGTGTTGCGCCGAATTTTGAATCCGATGGGCACCACGGACGCCATTGATTTCCTGATTTCAAAATTGAAACAAACAAAGTCAAATTCTGACTTCTTTGATTCAATGAATGCTTGATTAGTTGTGTAATATCAATGGATTAAGTTGATATGGACACAATATTTGCCCTTGCGTCGGCTCCCGGAAAGTCCGGTGTTGCTGTGGTTCGCGTTTCAGGACCAATGGCCCATCACGCGGGCCGCGGGCTGGCAGGTGAAGCTCCGGTGATACGTCATGCAGCGTTGCGAAATCTGACCAGTGCTGATGGTTCAGTTCTGGACCAAGCACTGGTGATTTTCTTCGCTGCAGGCGAAAGCTTTACTGGCGAAAATACCGTTGAATTTCACCTACACGGGAGTATCGCCGTTGTTAAGGCAGTGCTGGCGGTGCTTGGCAATATGGATGGCCTGCGCTTGGCAGAACCCGGTGAATTCACCCGGCAGGCGCTTGAAAATGAAATGCTTGACCTGGCGCAGGTCGAAGGTCTGGCCGATCTGATCGATTCAGAAACCGAAGCGCAGCGTCGTCAGGCCATGACCGTGCTGTCGGGTGCATTGGGGCAGAAAGCCGAGTGCTGGCGTAGCAAATTGATCCGGGCAGCGGCGCTATTGGAAGCCACGATTGATTTTGTTGACGAAGATGTGCCGGTCGATGTGCGCCTGGAAGTCAAAGATTTGGTCAGCCAAGTGATGTCCAGCCTGAATGAAGAAGCGCGCGGTTCGGTAGTGGCGGAACGCATTCGGGATGGTTTTGAAGTCGCCATTGTCGGGGCACCGAATGTTGGCAAGTCTACATTGCTGAATGCGTTGGCCGGGCGCGAGGCGGCGATAACGTCAGAAATCGCCGGCACCACGCGGGACGTGATCGAAGTTAGAATGGACCTGAAGGGCCTGCCGGTGACGATATTGGACACGGCGGGGTTGCGAAACGCCACC
>CAXMPY010000318.1:480-1184 GCA_964195275.1 uncultured Paracoccaceae bacterium | reverse complement strand
GAGCCTATGGATTGCCGGGTCTAGCCCGGCAATGACAGTAGTGAGTTCCGGCAATGACAGGGGTGAGTTCCGGTGTCTCTGTGTCTCTGTGGTTCAAACTTTTATTCTTAGGGTGAGCTGTACAAGGTCATGAGTACGGATTTCCAAAGGGTTGCGATCGTCGGGACCGGGGTCATCGGCGCGGGCTTGGCGGCGCGGTGTTTGGCGCGCGGTTACGAGGTCGTGGCGAGCGACCCGGGGCCGGACGCGGAGGCGCGCCTGCGCGCGGCGGTCGACAACGCTTGGCCGGCGCTCAGCCGGCTGTCGCTCGCACCCGGCGCGGATCGCGGCCGGCTCAGCTTCACCCCCGATCTCGAGGCCGCGGTCGCCGAAGCCGACCACATCCAGGAGAGCGCGCCGGAGAACGAGGATCTCAAACGCGAGCTGCTGGCGCGCATCGACGCCGCCGCGCGCCCCGGGGCGATCGTCGCGTCGAGTTCGTCGGGGCTGCTGCCGAGCCGGATCCAGGCCGACTGCAAGCATCCCGAGCGGGTCGTCATCGGCCATCCCTTCAACCCGGTCTATCTGTTGCCGCTGGTCGAGGTGTTGGGCGGGCAGGGGACCGCGCCCGACGCCCTCGACCGCGCCGAAGCCTTCTACCGCAAGCTCGGCATGCGCCCGTTGCGGGTCCGCCACGAGGTCCCGGGCTACATCTCCGACCGCCT
>CAXMPY010000318.1:0-470 GCA_964195275.1 uncultured Paracoccaceae bacterium | reverse complement strand
ATATGGTCGCGGACGGCACCGCCAGCACCGGCGAGATCGACGACGCCATCGTCTACGGCCCCGGCCTGCGTTGGGCCTTGATGGGGCCCTGCCTGACCTTCCACTTGGCCGGTGGCGACACCGGCATGGCGCACATGCTCGAACAGTTCGGTCCGGCGCTGAAGCTGCCCTGGACCAAACTCGAGGCGCCGGAGCTGACCGAGGAGCTCAGCCGGCGCATGATCGAGGGCACACAAGCCCAGGCGGGCAGCCGCGGCGTCAAGGAGCTGGAGCGCCTGCGCGATGACTGCCTGATCGCGATCATGCAATCCCTGCGCCCCTACGACATCGGTGCCGGGGCGGTGCTGGCCGCCAACGAGGCCGCGGCCTACGCCGGCCGTGATTTCCAATGCTGGACCGCGGGCGATACGGTCGCGGCGCCGCTCAGGCTCTACCAGACCACGGTGCGGCCCGAGTGGCTCGATTACAAC
>CAXMPY010000317.1:0-1185 GCA_964195275.1 uncultured Paracoccaceae bacterium | reverse complement strand
AACCCAGGATGATGAACGCCAGACCAAGATGAATGGCTAGTCGGTAACTTGCGACGTCCAGCTGCCCAACACCAAGACCAGACGATACCATCCACCAGCCAATGGCGCCCTGCAGACCGCCCAGGACACCAATTCCAAACAACCGTCCAGACCAGCCGGTTGGAATTTTTTTGGTGGCTAGAAAATATCCAAATCCAACGGCCCAAACCAGGCCAATAAGACGACCAAGCTGGCGATGTCCCCATTCCCACCAATAAATCGATTTGAATTCGGCCAGTAACATGCCGCTGTTTTGCAGCTGATATTCAGGTATCGCCTTGTAGCGGTCAAATTCGGCGGCCCAGCTTGCCGCGCTTAACGGCGGTATCGCACCGGTGACGGGTTTCCATTCGGTTATCGACAAACCGCTGTCTGTCAGTCGGGTCAGACCGCCAACTAAGATCATGATGACCAGCAGAACAAACAGCACCATCAGCCAGCCAACAATGCCACTACGCCCCGGGCGCGCGCGATCAATCATTCCCGGGATGGGTTTGCTGGTGGGCTTGGTATCGGCATCCACCTCTTCGAAGATTGGTCGTTTTTGGGTCATGCCTGCATCCGTTTGACGTATCGCTAAACTAGGGTCGCGCAGGATCGACGGCAACCTCAAAGCGACCGTCGCTGGATGAATTTGGTGTCACCTTTGGATTGGCCACGCGGTGTGTTCATCGTCGATCACAAAGACATGGCGATGCGCGCCCTGCCCGGACCCATGTTGGCGAAAATGCGGATGATTGGCCGGTAAGTCCGGGTGCTCGTGTAAAACTTCAGCAGAATCTCGTGCAGGCCAGAAATAGACCGCCAGAACAGCGCCAAGCAAGGCAAGCGCACCGAGAACCAGCATCGCAACCGGTAGACCAAAAGAATTACCAACCCACCCCGCTACCGGGTAAGTCACCAGCCAACAGGCATGGGACAGCGCGAATTGGGCTGCAAACAATCCGGTCCGGTCTGATGGATGGCTTGAGTTTCGTAAAAGCCGGCCGGCTGGCGTTAAGATCGCCGAATAAAACGCACCACCTAGCGCCCACAGCAGCAGAAATACTGGCCAGTCAAACAATCCAACAGCATACATATACACGCCCTGCCCCAGGGTCAGGGCCGCCAAAAGAAACCCGGCAGGAACCATCAGGTGACGGTCTG
>CAXMPY010000316.1:0-1209 GCA_964195275.1 uncultured Paracoccaceae bacterium | reverse complement strand
AGCACCGTATCGGCGTAGGTATATCCCAGATCCAGCGCGGCCGCGTAGACAAATGGCTTAAAGGCCGATCCAGTTTGCCGTTTGGCCTGAATGGCGCGATTAAACTGACCGGCGACGCCCCGAAATTTGCGACCACCGACCATCGCGCGCACGGCTCCGTCAGCGGACATAACAACAATGGCTGCCTGCGCTTCGGATCCGTCGCGCACCTTGGTGTCAAACACCAATTGTAGGGCTTCTTCCGCGGCGGTCTGGATGCGTTGATCAAAGGTGGTGTGGATAACCACATCTTCGGTGGTGTCGCTTGTCAAAAACGAGGGTCCAGCATCCATGACCCAATCGGCAAAATACCCCCCTGCGCGGGCTTGGGCAGCTTGGGACAATTCGGCTGGATCTATGCGGGCTTGGTTGGCCTGCGAAGGCGTCAAATACCCCTGATCCTGCATTAGATCGACAATGACGCCGGATCGGTTTTGGGACCGTTGCAAGTTTGCCGTAGGTGCGTAGCGCGATGGGGCGGTTAATAACCCGGCCAGCATCGCGGCCTCTGCCGGGCCGACATTTGCGGCGGATTTGCCAAAGTATCGCTGGCTGGCTGCTTCAAATCCGCGCGAGCCAGCGCCCAAATAGGCCCGGTTCATATAAATCGTCAGGACTTCGTTCTTGGAATATTTGACTTCCAGCGCCAACGCATAGACCGCTTCTTTGATTTTGCGCCAAAGCGATCCCTGCCGACAGTCGGCTTCATAGGCTGCCTCACTTGGCCAATTGGACGGATCGTACGGTACCCCAAGACATAACAACTTGGCCGATTGCTGCGTGATGGTTGACCCACCATGCCCAGATAGCGGCCCGCGCCCTTCGCGCAAGTTTATCCGAACCGCCGATGCAACCCCGCGTGGACTGATCCCAAAGTGGCGAAAAAAGCGTTTGTCTTCTGTCGCAACGACCGCATTTTTCAGGTGCGTCGAAACCGTGCTAGCAGCGATCTGCCCGCCGAATTGTTCGCCGCGCCACGCATAAACGGCATCGTTGCGATCCAACAAGGTCACAGACCCGCGTGCGCGGCCATCCAGCAATTCGCTGACTGGCGGCAAAGTGGTATAAAAATAAAACACCGCCACGGCCAAAAGCAAACCAAGAACGGCGGTTCCCCTAAGGGCCAGCCGCCAAATCAACCTGAAAACCCAGCCGAATATCACCGCGAAT
>CAXMPY010000315.1:0-1212 GCA_964195275.1 uncultured Paracoccaceae bacterium | reverse complement strand
TGGGGGTCAGCTTCCCCACCAATTGCCTAGCAAACACGCGATTGAAGCGAATGTCCGGTTCCCGCCCATAGTGCCTAGTGCTGCGCTTGGACCTAATGTCTCCTCTGGGCTCAAAGCAGCCGTTCGCTGCGGTTGCAAACACTTCTGTCAAACCAATGACCGCTCTGGGCTCATTGCGGTCATCCGAGTCTTTTTGTCAGATGTCTGCTTTGTCGTGCGAACCTGCCGTTCGTCAAATGCCAGTTAATGGGTCCTGACCCTTATGTATTTCCGATCTGCTAGAATGTTCCCGACCCGGTTCTTGGCGAAGAGCCGGATCGGGAAGGTGCGTGACGTCTGACCCTTGTGGGCCTGCCACGTTTTCTAGCTTGTCAGCACCTTCTCTTTTCATCGTCTCGAACAGTTGATTGGGGCCGCTTGGACCCCGGAGCATAAGAAAGAGAGAATGGAATGGTAGCACAGGACCACTACGTTGGCATCGACGTTTGTAAGGATTGGCTGGATGTTTTCTGGCTTTGGGATGGCGCAGCATTTCGCCTGCCAAATACGGCTGAGGGTCACAACGACCTGATGCGCAGGTTGAGCGGGTGCGAATGCCGGATCGGGTTCGAGGCAACGGGCGGCCATGAATGGGCGCTTTGGGAGGTATTGAGCAAAGCTGGCTTCGAGGCCCGTCAGTTGCCGCCGGCGCAAATCAAGTTCTTTGCAGCGTCGCGTGGAACACGGGCCAAAACCGACCGGATCGACGCGGAGATGATCGCCCGTTTCATGGCCTTTCGCCCGGAAGCGGGCCGGGTTATCCCACCTGATAAACTCCGCGACCTCAGAGCCTTAACCACAAAACGCGCGCAGCTTGTCGAGATGCGGAAGCGGCATCTGTGTCAGATCAAGGCGCGTCGCCGCGCCAAGGTCATGGAGGATGTGGATGCGCTGGACCGCAACCTTCTTGAACTTCTCGGCGATCAGATCACCGAGGTGGAATCCCAGATCGAAATAAACCTGAAGGCCGATGGCGCGGTGCATTCACGTGCTGGCAATCTACGCTCCATCCCCGGCGTCGGTCCGGTTCTGACAGCAATCCTGATCGCGGAAATGCCCGAACTCGGAACGATCTGTGACAAGCAGATTGCAGCCCTCGCAGACCTGGCCCCCATCGCACGCGATAGTGGAAGCATGCGCGGCAAACGTTCAATTGGCGGCGGGCGTGGGCAG
>CAXMPY010000314.1:791-1214 GCA_964195275.1 uncultured Paracoccaceae bacterium | reverse complement strand
GACGTGCGTAGTGCCGAAAACTTCGATCAAGGTTAGTAGACCATCGACCTTTGATTTGTCCGGCGCACGGTCGAGAGACGCCGAACCCATAGCTGGTTTAATCATTTCCGAAACTGGTTTGTCTCAGGATACCGCTATAGATTTCACTATCACCGACTACTCCTACAAGTCTATCCTGTTCTACCAGCAGGACGGGCCAACCCGTATGGTGGCGAATCTCGATGTTCCAGCGCATCTTCATGCTGGAAGGGGCGGTCACCAGCACATCATCTCCCAGGTTTTCGATCTTTGTATCATTATCGCAGTTTTCAATTCGTGCTGTTTTTCCATCGAAACTGGCGGCGATGGGCTTGTCATCTGCATCCAGTGTCACCCGGAAATGGCCTTTGCCATCCAGCAGGACATCTTTGCCGTCGCGCTTGA
>CAXMPY010000314.1:433-703 GCA_964195275.1 uncultured Paracoccaceae bacterium | reverse complement strand
CATATGGGCGACAAATTCTGCCACATATTTATTCGATGGGTTAAGGACGATATCTTCCGGTTCCCCATATTGGACGATATAGCCTCCTTCCATTATGGCGATATGGTTGCCAATTTTTAACGCCTCATCCAGATCATGGCTGACGAAAATAATGGTTTTTCTCAACTCCCGCTGCAAATCCAGAAGGAAATCCTGCAAGTGATTGCGGATCAGCGGATCAAGAGCGGAAAACGGCTCGTCCATTAAGAGGATATCCGCATCCGTGGCAAA
>CAXMPY010000314.1:0-423 GCA_964195275.1 uncultured Paracoccaceae bacterium | reverse complement strand
AAGGCGCGGGCAAGGCCCACCCGTTGCTGCATGCCGCCTGAGAGTTCGTGCACATACTTGTCTTTCCATTGGGAAAGATCGACCAGTTTCATTTTTTCATCGACGATGGGTCCACGCTCAGCCTTACTCATACCTTTCAATTCAAGCCCCAGACCAACATTTTCTTCAACCGTACGCCACGGTAACAAGGCAAATTGCTGAAATACCATAGCAATACGGCTCATACGCATGTTACGAAGTGTGTTTTTATCGCAGCTGGCGATATCCACCTGTCCACCTTCATGGCTGACGAGCACTTCACCACGCGTCACTTTATTGAGGCCATTTACCGCACGAAGCAAAGTCGACTTGCCGGAACCAGATAGCCCCATGAGAACGCAAATCTCCCCTTCATGGATATCAATGCTGGCATCTGCAACACCC
>CAXMPY010000313.1:0-1223 GCA_964195275.1 uncultured Paracoccaceae bacterium | reverse complement strand
CGGAATCTCGGGCAAACACTAGAAATCGGGGTGGTCAGAGTCAAGCGTTCAGATAGGCGGGGAAATGGCGTGTATCTATCTGTTTTATTTGGATATTTATAAAAATAAGAAAGTGCATTCCCGCGACAAGATGACACGAAAGTAATTATTCCCACCATTCGGATTATTTAACCAATCAGTTGATCTTTAACGAGCGCCAAGTCACGTCAGTAATTTTAGTGCCCGACCGTCAATCATCAGCATGTCGCGAATGATCGATGGCATTCCCAAAATATGTTCGGATTCAAGACCTTCGTTTCATCGCAAAACACCCAGCATATTTGCAAATCTTGCCCTGTGACCATGTTGATATTTCACCACCTTTAAGGCACCATCGCTGACAAACAGAATGTTGAAGGGTCTGTGTTATGGCCGAAATGGACTATGAACGTGCTGCCGCCGACCGACTTGAGGCTGTCTACCTCGGCGTGGATGTTGTGGCTCAGAGGCAATTCACACTTCAGAAACTAAGCCTAAAGCCTGATGAACACGTGCTGGATATCGGCAGCGGGCCCGGTTTTCTTGCCCAGTCGATGGCCGAACTTGTTGGCCCCGACGGAGCCGTGCATGGTGTTGATTTGTCCGCCGAAATGATCCGACGCAGCGTCGACCGTAATGCCCATAACTGGGTGACTTATTCACAAGCCGACGCCACCGATTTATCCGTCGCTGACCAAAGTTATGATGTCGTGGTCAGCACCCAGGTCGCTGAATATGTCCCCGATATTAGTGCCTTTTGCGCCGAGGCATTCCGCGTCTTACGCCCTGGCGGGCGTGGCCTGATTATGGCCACCGATTGGAATACGATTACTTGGCACACCGATAATTCTGACAGAATGCAAAAGGTAATGGATGCCTTCAAGTCCCATTGTGCCAACAGCATTCTGCCACGTACCCTGGCGCCGGTCTTGCGCGACGCTGGTTTTGAAATCATCGCTGTCTCCTCTTACCCAATCGTCAATATAGGCTGGGACGCGGGCAACTATAGCTGTTCTTCCATCCCATTCATCGTCGGCTATATTAAGACTCAGATTTCTTTGCCCGCCGCTGAACTTGACGCGTGGGCGGCAGAGCTCAAACAACTCGCTGATGATGGCCGATACTATTACGCAACAAATCGGATGATATTTGAATTTCGGCGACCGGCATAGACCCAATGACCAACAATCTTGACACCATTTTCG
>CAXMPY010000312.1:0-1243 GCA_964195275.1 uncultured Paracoccaceae bacterium | reverse complement strand
ACGCGCACTTTGGACAACGATATCCCCATCACCCGCATGGCGCGCCGACAAAGCTGTCGCTATTTCGCTAACTTTGAAACCGGTCATTTCGTGTCCCCGCAGGCAGCCAGTTGGCGCGTCTTAGCGGAACACTTAGCTTTGCAATGACCGCATGACCACCCCGGCATTTTTCAGCGCTGAATAAATCCGCGCATCGCGCCCATATACATCGCGGCGATAGTGGATTTCGCCTTTGGGTGTGGTTTGCGCGGTTCGATAGACCAGGTGAACCGGAATTTGTTGATCCAACGGCACAACCGTTTCGTCGCCGGTTCTTAAAATATTCTGAAAATAGGCCTCGGGGTTGCTGACCTGACGCCGCAACAAAGTGTAGGCAAAATCAAACGGATCCCGCAACCTGATGCACCCATGACTGTAGGCGCGGCTTTCGCGCGAAAACAGATTTTTCTCCGGTGTGTCGTGCAAATAAATGTTGTGCCGGTTCGGGAACATGAACTTAACCAGACCCAAAGCGTTGCCGCGCGACGGGGGCTGTTTCAAATCAAACGGGAAAAAGTCTTCGTCAAACTGGGTGAAATCCATTTCCGCACGCGAAATGTCTTGCCCTAATTCATCAATGATCCGCAAGTGAGCGACCGAATTCGGGTCTTCCTGCAGCAACGGCAGAAATTCCTTTACAGCAATTGATTTGGGCACGTTCCACGTCGGATTAACCACCAGATGTTCCATCGTGTCGGAAAATTCGGGGCTACGCCGATCTTTTTTGTTGGCCCCCACAACCGCGCGCGTACGGAACGTTACCTTACCGTTGTCGATAACCTGCGCCTCGTATCCCGCAAGGTTCACCCATATATGGCGTTTGCCCAGTGGCATATTAATCCAACGTTCGCGTTCCATCGCCACCATAATGGCGGCAAGCCGTCTTTCGGGCGACACGTTGATTTCTTTTAACGTGCCGGGTCCTGCGACACCGTCCTGACTAAGGCCATGCGCATATTGAAAATTCACAACCGCTTGTTGAATTTTAGCGTCAAAACTGCTGCTGGCGCTTCTGCGCATATAGCCCATAGCGATCAGCCGGTTGCGCAGCGCGACAATACTTGCACCATTTTGCCCAAGTTCAAATTTCTTGCCGGGTACTGTTGCCCCCCAACCGCCACGCGCAAGCAAACGTTCCATCACAAATTTCTGCTTCATCAAACGGACATACTCAGATGAACTTGGCGCCAGTTTGCGAATATAC
>CAXMPY010000311.1:413-1245 GCA_964195275.1 uncultured Paracoccaceae bacterium | reverse complement strand
TTTCAGTATTAACGCAAGATGCTGTAAAGCACTGTTCCCGCGACAGAATTCATTGGCGGTGCTCTGGGGTTCGCGGCTTTGCTCAGACCACCAGAGTGCACCAAATGCCCGATAACGCATGGCGGCGAAATAGGCCGCAGCCGAGGCTTACCCCCGCGACCTCGCATCCTCCGACTCAAAGGCGCGATAACGCCCCATCGAGTTCATCAGGTGAAGGTCTCGGCGCCTCGTCCTGGTTGTATGTGCGCAGATAATAAATGCCGGCCGAAGCAAGAAATCCCAACGATCCGACGATGGTATAGGTCAAAGCTGCCCAGAAGAAGGAGAAATCCAGCAGGATCATACCGAGTCCCGCTGCAAGGGCTCCCGTGATTGCACCTATGAAAACATAGCCAATGATCATGGGATTTTGACTCCCGCTGGTCTGCACTCAGCTTTTTTTTGCTGAGTGTGGCCATCAAAACCAAAAAAATATGTCAATTTAGGGGCGGGTGGCTGAATCGGTTCCTGAAATCATCATTGGCTCGACTTGTGGAGACTGGTTTGCGTTCGTCTGCCCCTACGCTCCGGACAGCCCGATGCTGCTCGGTAGGTTATCAAGTTCATGCTGTGTTCGCGACCTGTCTTGGTAACGAGAACAGTCTAGAGGATTGATTTCAATGGCAAAATTGACGGATTTGCAATCCGCTGCGTAACCACTCCGCCAACTCGCCCGAAGCAGGGGTGCTGATAGCGGATGGTCTGGGGTCGCGCAAGCGCGTTGGGCGCTAGTCGGCTTGCCCGTATCAGCGATCTGTGGTTCAACACAAAACACGTATCTGAACGAAAGAGT
>CAXMPY010000311.1:0-379 GCA_964195275.1 uncultured Paracoccaceae bacterium | reverse complement strand
ACCAAATTTCCGATCATCGAGGCGATGCTTTCGGTCCCGCGCGAAGAGTTCGTGCCGGATGCGCGACGCGAGGCCGCTTACGCCGAGGAAAACCTGGATATCGGCCAGGGCCGCGTGCTGCTTGAGCCGCGCACATTCGCCAAGATGCTGGAAGCGGCTGACATCCAGCCGGACGATCTGGTGCTCGATGTGGCGTGCGGAATTGGCTATTCGGCCGCCGTCGCGGCGCGCATGGCGGAAGCGGTGATCGCGCTGGAAGACAGTGCCGAGCTTTGCGCCGAGGCCGAGGCCGCACTTGGTCTTGCGAGCGCTGACAACGTGGCGGTCGTTGAAGGCGGGCTGGCAGATGGTGCGGCAAAACACGGGCCTTACGACGTTA
>CAXMPY010000310.1:0-1252 GCA_964195275.1 uncultured Paracoccaceae bacterium | reverse complement strand
CAAGGCGGGTCCGGTGCTGTCTTGTTGCTGTGCCTCTTGGAAACCACTGGCAAAACAAATGCCGCCGCCCGCGCCAAGTGCGGCAAGGTCGCCAACAGTTTTTACAGTGGCATGCCGGTTGATGCCAATGAATGTTGCATCTGGCGGGGCAGGTAGTTCTTTGACCGAACGATAGGCGCGCTCGCCCTCTAGGTCAGATTTGCTTGGATGTACTGGCCAAATTGGCCCGGCAAAGCCAAACCTACGGGACTGCTCGATAACGTTTCTGCACCACGTGCCGCCCCCGACAACCGCAATAGATTTCGGCTGAAACAGTCTGCGCAATCGGGCGGTCATCGGGGAACGCTGCACCTAATGGCGCGTGTTAGAACCTCCGGCAGGGATATTTGCCAAAAGAAGAAACGAAATATTAATAAAATTGGCGACAGTTTTGGGGGCGGTAAAGGCGGGGACGCCGTTGACCGTAAAAGGAGAAGGCGTTCTGCCTTGGCAAGTGGGGCAGAGCGTTTAATGTTTCTTCTTTTTACAAATATCCGCACCGCAGGCATCTATTATGCCCCCAATGGCCGTAACAATTCACGGCTAATGATATGACGCTGAATTTCGCTGGTGCCGTCCCAGATGCGTTCCACGCGGGCGTCACGCCAAAAGCGTTCAATCGGAAAATCATCCATCAACCCCATGCCGCCAAATATTTGCAAACTGGTGTCGGTAACTCTGGCCAACATTTCAGATGCATAAAGTTTGGCCGATGCAATCTCTCGATTGGCGGGCAGGCTTTTGTCTAATCGATCAGCCGCGGCCAGTGTCAGCAAATCCGCGGCGTCAATTTCGGTGATCATATCCGCGATTTGAAAGCTTACGCCCTGAAACTTCCCTATTGGCTGTCCAAATTGTTCGCGTTCTGCTGCATAATTCAGGGCCAGATCAAAACAACGGCGCGCCCGACCAACAGCCATCGCTGCCACGGTAATGCGGGTGGCGTACAGCCATTCATTCATCACCGCAAAGCCACCATCTACGTCGCCCAGCACTTGCGCTGCGGGTAATCGGCAATCGTCAAAGTCCAATATCATGTTTTTGTAGCCGCGATGGCTGACCGATTGATATCCATCACGGATCGTAAAGCCTGGCGTGCCACGATCGACCAAAAATGTGGTAAGACGTTTTTTGGGGCCGCTTGGCGTATTATCTTCACCGGTTGCCACAAATACGATAATAAAATCAGCGTGTTCTGCGCCGGAAATAAAGT
>CAXMPY010000309.1:787-1331 GCA_964195275.1 uncultured Paracoccaceae bacterium | reverse complement strand
GAGGCCCTGGCGGCGCAGATCGACGAGCACGATCGGCGTGTCGGTGCCGCCGGACACCACGTCGTAGCCCGCATCGAGCAGGACCGCCGCCAGCACGCGTGCATTTTTCAGCACCTGGGCGGCGTAGGCGCGGAATTCGGGCTTCAGCGCCTCGCCCAGGCAGACCGCCTTGGCGGCCACGGCGTGGAGTAGCACGCTGCCCTGAACGCCCGGGAAGATCGCCTGGTCGATGCGCCGGATCAGGTTTTCGTCGTCGGTCAGGATGAGGCCGCCGCGCGCCCCGCGCAGGGACTTGTAGGTGGTGGTGGTCACCACGTGGGCGTGGGGAAACGGGCTCGGATGGGCGCCGCCGGCGACCAGCCCGGCGAAGTGCGCCATGTCGACCAGGAGGGTGGCCCCGACCCCGTCGGCGATCTCGCGAAAGCGCGCGAAGTCGATGGCCGGCGGATAGGACGAGCCGCCGGCGACGATCAGCTTGGGCTTGGTCTCCTGGGCCTGGCGCGCGACGGCGTCATAGTCGATACGGCCGTCCCGGCGGCGCACG
>CAXMPY010000309.1:436-748 GCA_964195275.1 uncultured Paracoccaceae bacterium | reverse complement strand
TGGCCGGCGGCGAAGTGCTTTCCGCTCATGTTGAAGGGCGCGCCGTGGCTCAGATGGCCGCCGGCCGCAAGCGCCATGCCGAGCACGGCGTCGCCGGGTTGGAGCAGGGCTTGAAACACCGCCTGGTTGGCCTGGCTGCCGGAATGGGGCTGGACGTTGGCGAAGCGGCAGCCGAACAACGCGCCGGCGCGTGCGATCGCCAGGCGCTCGACCACGTCGACGTTGACCGCGCCGCCGTGATAGCGCGCGCCGGGATAGCCCTCCACGGTCTTGTTGGTCAGCACCGAGCGCTGGACCTCGAGCACGGCGCGG
>CAXMPY010000309.1:0-350 GCA_964195275.1 uncultured Paracoccaceae bacterium | reverse complement strand
CCGAGGCGATCAGCTCGACCACCTCCTGTTGGCGCGCGAGTTCGTCGCCGACGGCGGCCGCGATTTCGGGATCGGCCGCGGCGACACCATGACTGAAATAACCGGGATGCAAGAGCTCCGAGGTCACGCCGGGACCTGCACGAACAGACAATCGTCGGCGAGCGGCGCGACCGGGGTCAGGTCGCGGTGGTGCTTGTGGTCCGGGCGATGGCGCCGGGTCAGGGCGTTCGCCACCGGGTTGAGGATCAGCGAGAAGATGCACCGGTCGTCGGGCGAGATGTTGCCCGGCGAGGCGTGTACGAGCAGGTCGCCGAAGATCAGTGCCGTCCCCGCCGGTCCGGTCGCCGCCG
>CAXMPY010000308.1:0-1349 GCA_964195275.1 uncultured Paracoccaceae bacterium | reverse complement strand
CATCGTCGCCAGTTTGAAACTGGTGCAGCTTTACCAAAAGCTCGCAGCCACCTTTGCTGAATGGCGTGTGGGAAAAACCCTTGGCGCTGCTCACATAGCTGCCAGCAGGAAAGTCGCCGGTTTCGTCTGAAAATGTACCGGAAAGCACCAGTATTTCTTCGCCCTTAGGGTGGGCATGGGCGGAAAATTGCGACCCCGGCTCAAAGCGCACAATGCTTGTTGCGTGGCCTCGTTCGGTATCTTGGCGGGCCAGCAGCTTGCGCCAAATGCCTTTGGAGTGGCTGGCCAGCCAGGGCTGTTGCGCGGTGTCGATAACAACCCGTTCAGTAAAATCCATATTCAACATTTTCTCAGTTCCTTTGGCGGGTGTGTTTCGCGATTTGTGGCTTGCGCGCTGGCGGATACGCCGTTCAGCGCGCAAAGTTTCTCGCGCATTAAACGGCCTCGTAGATCCGAATTTCAGGGTCCGCATCAAGCAATGGACCTAATTCACCAACGATGTCTTTGCTAAACATATCACTGGTCAGATAGCTTTCTGCCGCCGATTTTCTGGAAAATCCGTGCAATACCTGCACGTCGTCATCACGAACCAACAGCGATTTTGACGTCGCGTTGGGAATGGTTTTCAGAAACGGGTCTAGATACTTTTTGTAAACGCCTGCCGCGGCGCCGCGGTTCTGTTCGGCGACTTTCAGCGTGATTTGTAGATAGCTTGTCATGATCTGTTCCTTGTTTGAACGGTGCGTTGCTTAACAAAATCAAATCTAAGGACAGTTGCTTGTATTCTCAAATTGAATTAATAAATAGTATTTATAGAGAATGACAATAACAGGATATTGCAATGAACTTGGCGCATCTAAAATTTGTGCAGGCCACCGCCGAGAAAAAGTCTTTTAGCCGCGCCGCTGAAATTTGCCATGTAGCACAGCCTACGCTGTCAAATGGTATTGCCAAACTGGAAGCGGAACTTGGCGAAAAGATATTTTCTAGGACCACGCGGATGGTGGCGACCACACCTTTTGGAAAATTGCTGTTGCCAACGATCGCATCGATGTTGCGGCTGGAAGGCGTCATTCGTCTGCAGGCCAAAGAGTTTGCCAATCCGGTTACAGTGGTGTCAAAAATCGGCATGTCACCCCTGGTGAACACCAGTTTCATCACCCATCTGACCAGTTCATATAAAGCGCAAAACACCACCCACGAGATTATCTTAATCGAAGATAACCTGGATGATCTGCAAGAAAAGTTAAACACGCAAGAACTGGACCTTATCCTTGTGCCGACGCCCAGGAAAACTTCGGGCAGAAATTCGATTGCGCTATATGACGAAGATCTTTTTCTCATCGAGC
>CAXMPY010000307.1:334-1352 GCA_964195275.1 uncultured Paracoccaceae bacterium | reverse complement strand
GCTCCATCAGTGCGAGGGGTTTGCCCTCCGTATTTGTCGCGATCAGTCGGGATCCTGGCGCAGCCCGGAAGGCGGTGCCGGGCGAGACATCGCAACCGTGGAGCACGCGCGCCGCCGCCACATCGGGTAGAATTCCATTGGGATGACCGAGGCGTCATGGGTGAAATGTTCGAAAATTTTACGCTCTTGCGCCATCAATCGGTTTAGCATCGGTTCGCGATAATGCTGGTTCCTGCTCCAGATTATATGATGATGGGCGCGGGCGACCACCTGAATGGTATCCAGCTGCACAAATCCCAGTTTCCGGATGATTGCCATCACGTCAAGTAGCCCGGTTGGCGGTGACGCCAAACCTTGCGATGACAGCCACAATCGGCGCGCCTGACGGTTGTTGATCTTTAGTGGCATGACCTGCAAACTATCGCTGCAAGCAACAGGCCACAACGGCGTTCAGACAAAAAACCCGGACGCGACCGTCTGGGTCGATTATTCAAACATTGGCCGTTCTTGGGCCTAGCTATGATATGCGGCCTCGCCATGGGCGCTTAGATCAAGTCCAACAGATTCCGCTTCTGCATCTACACGCAGACCGACAACCAAATCGATAGTTTTGAACAAAACGACGGAAACAATTCCACACCATATGATGGTTATGACCACTGCTTTGATCTGGATCCAGGTTTGCGCCATCAGCACATAATCTTCGCCCATGATCCCGCCCAGTGCCCCGGCCGAGAATATCCCGGTGCCGACCGCGCCGACGATGCCACCCACACCGTGAATGCCGAAAACATCCAAACTGTCGTCAAAACCAAACTTGTTTTTGACGGCAGTAACAAAGTAAAAACAGACCAGCGCGGCAATCGCGCCCAATGCAATTGCACCCACCGGGCCGACGGACCCCGCCGCCGGGGTCACGGCGACCAGCCCTGTTACCATTCCTGATACGGCACCCAACATGGATGCTTTGCCGCGCGTTATGGCCTCGATCGCCGACCATGCAAGAATTGCCCCTGCG
>CAXMPY010000307.1:0-263 GCA_964195275.1 uncultured Paracoccaceae bacterium | reverse complement strand
CAAACCATGTGTGCGATTGGGAAATAGGCGAATGTTACCCAAAGAACTGTGAACAATAGCAGCGCGGAAAATTTTATCCGCTCGGCAAATGCACCAACGATCAGTGCTGGCGTAATTGCCGCAAATGTCATCTGGAAAGCAATGAAAATGTATTCCGGGATCACCACACCTTCGGTGAATGTTGCGGCCATCGAGTCTACGGTTACGCCAGCCAAAAACAGTTTGCCGGTGCCGCCCCAGAACGCCCCGGTGCCGCCACCAAA
>CAXMPY010000306.1:0-1400 GCA_964195275.1 uncultured Paracoccaceae bacterium | reverse complement strand
CAGCGCTGCCTTGGCTGGGGTTTTCCTTATTTTTATGGCCGGATTTGCCCAGGCGACCGTATTGCATGACAGCGCCCATGATACGCGGCATGCGCTTGCGTTTCCCTGCCACTAACCATGACGACCAAATTGTTTTCTAGCGCGTTGTTCGCTGGAATTGCAGCGGGGCTGATTGCAGCTTTGTTGCAATATTGGCTTGTCACCCCTTTGCTTTTAGAGGGCGAAGAATATGAAACCGGCGCTAAGGTACATTTCGTCGGATTAGCGGAAGTTGCGGGCGAAGATCACGATCATTCCACCCATAGCCATGACGAAGATGCCAGTACCAACGTTTCCGCTGGAACGTCTTTTGTCGCGCGCCATGCAAAAACCATCGCGTTTAATGTTGTCGTCTTCTCTGGATATGGGCTGATCCTGGCCGCCGGGTTTGCGCTGGCATCAAATTTTGGCCAGCAAATTACCTGGCGTGCAGGTCTTATCTGGGGCATGGCCGGATTTGTGGCGTTGCAACTGGCACCGGCCGCCGGGCTATACCCGGAATTGCCTGGCACGCCTGCTGCCGATATATTGGCGCGCCAATATTGGTGGCCGATGACAGTTCTGGCCACAATCGCAGGCATCGCATTGGTCGCCTTTGGACAGGGATTTTCATATCTGGCGATTGGTATCGCTTTGATACTAGGGCCGCACGTTGTGGGTGCCCCGCATTTGACACGGTATAGCGGTGTTGCCCCACCCGAGCTTTCAGCG
Organism: uncultured Paracoccaceae bacterium; assembly: GCA_964195275.1. Taxonomy (GTDB): domain Bacteria; phylum Pseudomonadota; class Alphaproteobacteria; order Rhodobacterales; family Rhodobacteraceae; genus NVTR01. The sequence goes on along the minus strand of CAXMPY010000306.1, from coordinate 650 downwards.
CTTTTTGTCGCACGCACGTTGTTTATGGCGATGCTCAGCTGGGTCGTGCTGGGCGGCATTGCCGGGTACTTTTGGAGCCGGGGATCAAACCCTGAAACTTAACGAAATTGGGTGGCTGGACTAAGCCCTCCCACCTTTAACAATCGGAGCCTCTGATGGCACAAAAAATCCCCACCACGATCATTACGGGTTTCCTTGGATCCGGAAAAACAACCCTGATCCGCCACATGTTGAACAACGCACAGGGGCGGAAAATTGCCCTGATCATCAATGAATTTGGTGATCTGGGTGTTGATGGCGATATTCTGACCGGCTGTGGTGACGCCACCTGCACCCAAGACGATATCATGGAACTGTCCAATGGGTGCATCTGTTGCACAGTCGCCGAAGATTTCATTCCAACGATGCAAAAGTTGTTGGAACGCGAGGAACGGCCGGATCACATTGTTATCGAAACCTCGGGGCTTGCTTTGCCACAACCTTTGGTGCGCGCATTCAACTGGCCAGAAATCGCCACCCAGGTTACAGTGGATGGCGTGGTCACTATATTAGACGGCAAAGCCGTGACTGACGGCCAGTTTGCGCATAATGTCGGTGCCGTCGACGCGCAGCGAAAATTGGACGACAATCTTGACCACGAGACGCCGCTG
>CAXMPY010000305.1:0-1421 GCA_964195275.1 uncultured Paracoccaceae bacterium | reverse complement strand
GGTGCGGTATCTGCGATATTGACGGCACGTTGCTGGGCGCGTTGGTCGTCAGTTAGGGCCACGCTTTGCTGGACTATTCCGCCTTCGCTTATCACGACCTGTTCCGCGAGAGCGATGTCCCAGTTTTCTTGCCCATGCAGCGCAATCATCGAAATCTGGCATGGCCCGGACACATTGGTGCGCAATGATGCAGCCGCGCCAACGTCAGAAAAACTTTCGACCGACACATCCTGATTGCCGGCCACATTTAAGTATGCCGAAAAAATGCCCGCCGCTATAATGCCGATCGGCACAAAAACAAGCCATTTTACAACATGCCCAACAGCCACTTGTTCGCGACCATCATCAGCCGCCGCTGGAACCGGCGGCGCTTTGTCCGGGTTGGCCAGTGCATAGCCAAAGGCATAAAGCCCATAGAATACGGCCAGCATGATCCCGGGCAGAACTGCCGCCTGAAACAGCGTGCCAACTGACAATACCGCCGCCTGTCCAAGATAAGACAGCGCATCCGTACAGCCAGCAGCCTGGGCGCGGGTTTCTTGCGCGGCAGCATAAAGATCACCGGCCAACGTGCCGAGCAGCACAATCACAATCGACGGTGGGATGATCTGCCCCAACGTGCCGGACGCAGCGATGACACCCGTTGACAGTTCGGGCGAATAGCCGTTTCGCAGCATCGTCGGCAGTGACAGCAAACCCATCGTTACAACGGTTGCGCCAACAATGCCGGTAGAGGCCGCCAAAAACGCGCCAACCACCACCACTGAAACCGCCAAGCCGCCGGGCAACGGCCCAAATACCCGGGCCATCGTCGTCAGCAGATCATCGGCGATTTTGGATCGTTCCAGTGTGATGCCCATCAGCACAAACATTAGTACTGCCAGCAGCGTTTCGATCGACTGCCCGGCCAAAACCCGTTCATTCATCCGATTGACGATGAATGACATGTTGCGATTTAACGCCCGTTCCCAGCCACCGTCAAAGATCGGTTCGGCCAGTTGCGGCAGCTCGGGGTATCGAAATATCGATATGTTTAAAGGGTTTACCCCGGAATTCACCAGATCACGGTAAGCTTGGCTGGTGGCGTCTACGGCGTGGTGGATCATCAACCCAGCACTATCCAGTGCCGCCAGAACCCCAAACGCGAATATTCCGGCCCCGCCAATCGCGAATGCCACCGGAAAACCCGACAGAATGCCGGCAAACAAACTAAGGAATACAATGATAAGGCCTAATTCTACGCCATCAAGTCCCTGCATTACAGCGTCCCGTCCATTTAATGTACACCTTCAAGGGCTTCGTCGCCTTTGTCTAATGTATCTTTTACGAGAAACTTGTTTTCGCTGACCTCACCCTCTCGCCATTCAAGCAGCGAGCGATAGAAAATTGCGACGGCCTGCAGGTAAAGCATTAAGACAAAA
>CAXMPY010000304.1:0-1430 GCA_964195275.1 uncultured Paracoccaceae bacterium | reverse complement strand
GGAAAGACCACGCCGCGGAATGCCCATTTTGCGCCACGCCCGTGGTCACCGACACCGGCACCCATCGCCAAATTAAACCGCGCGCCGTTCTGCCGTTCACGCTAAGCGAAAACCAGAGCCGCCAGGCAATGACCAACTGGTTGGGGGCGCTGTGGTTCGCCCCAAACGGGCTAAAGGAATATGCCCGAAAAGGGCGCAAGCTGGATGGCATCTATGTGCCCTACTGGACCTTTGACGCCGATACCAAAAGCAAATACCGCGGTGAACGTGGTACCGTTCATTACGAAACCAGAACCGTTAGGCGAAACGGGAAATCTGAACAAAAACGGGTACAAAAAGTGCGCTGGCGCCCGGCATCTGGTCGTGTTGCCCGCTGGTTTGATGATGTGTTGGTGATGGCCTCGCGGTCATTGCCTAAAAAATTTACCGACGCTTTGAAGCCCTGGGACCTGTCAGCACTTGAGGCATATCAGCCCGAATTTTTGGCCGGATTTCGCGCCGAAGGCTACACCGTTGAAATCAAAGACGGCTTTGTTGAAGCCCGCGCGATTATGGATCGTCGTATCCGTCGCGATGCCAAAACTGATATCGGCGGTGATCGCCAACGTGTCCACGAGGTTAATACAATCGTCAGCGGTATAACCTATAAACATGTGCTGCTGCCGGTCTGGTTGGCAGCCTACAAATATCGCGGCAAAAGCTATCGTTTTGTGGTGAATGGTCAGTCAGGGCGGGTGCAGGGCGAACGCCCCTGGTCGATGGTCAAGATGCTGTTCGCGCTGCTACTTGTGGCCATTATTGCCGGCGTATTTGGCTTTGCTGCGGCGCAACAATGAAACCTGAAATAGCCCTAATACAGCTGGCGGGGCGCCAATGCGCGCGCTAGTCCAACGCGTCAGCAACGCCTCGGTTACAATTGCCGGTTCAGTCGTCGCAGAAATCGGCGATGGGGTGCTGATATTTGTCTGCGCCATGCAAGGCGACGCCAGCTTGCAAGCGGACAAACTGGCCAATAAAATCGCAAAACTGCGCATTTTTAGGGACGATCAAAGTAAAATGAACCGATCGCTGCAAGATATCAGTGGCAGCGCGCTTGTGGTCAGCCAGTTTACCCTGGCAGCAGATACCACACGGGGCAATCGGCCCGGTTTATCCAGTGCTGCACATCCTGACCAAGGGCGTGAATTGTACGAACGCTTTTGCGGCGCATTGTCTGCGCAAAACATCGTGGTCCGGACAGGCGAATTTGGAGCTGACATGGCGGTTTCGCTAACCAATGACGGCCCGGTCACAATTTGGCTGGACGGCTAAAGTTGCGCCTTAGCTTCTTCTTTTTCTCAAATATCCCCGCCGGAGGCATTGATTTTTCGCAGAAAATCGCACCTCCCTGTGTTTAAGAAGCCGCCGCCAGCAATGCAGCGTTGCCACCT
>CAXMPY010000303.1:0-1536 GCA_964195275.1 uncultured Paracoccaceae bacterium | reverse complement strand
GACAACCGGGCGCACTATCTAAAGCGCAACGATGCGTACTATTATTCTTCCTATTGGCGGATATTCCGGGAACATTTTCTACGCGCAAAAGATCCGGTACCCCATCCGCTCTGGCACCGCCCCTGAACCTGTGACACACCCGGGGCCATGTTAAGTTGGATCCCGATATCATTGGCTGCGGCCAGCTCTCAGACCGTGCGATTTATGCTGCAAAAGCATCTGAAAGCGACGCGTCTGTCCACAGCAGGTGCGACGTTTTCGCGGTTTATATATTCCGCGCCACTGGTTGCGCTGATATTTCTGACGTTCATCGCCCTGACCGATCAGCAAATCCCCACAACAACATGGCCATTCTGGGGTTTTGCACTGGGCGGCGGTCTGGCACAAATATTGGCGACACTTTGTGTTGTGGCCTTGTTTGCCCAGCGAAATTTCGCGGTCGGCATCACCTTTAAAAAGACTGAGGTATTGCAATCGGCGATCATCGGTTTTGTGGTTCTGGGTGATGTGCTGACAACATGGGGAACCATCGCGATCCTGATTGGGTTTGTGGCGGTTTTGTTGTTGGCCGATCCACCGGCAAGTGAACGGTCTGGCAAGGGTTGGGCGCGGTTTTTTAATCGGGCCGCTGGTTTGGGGCTATTATCCGGTGTGTTATTTGGGTTTTCTGCGGTGGGCTATCGCGGCGCGTCGCTGGGGCTGGATGGGGGCAGTGTTGCGTTGCGGGCCGGATTTACGCTGATGGTGGTCACAGCCAGCCAAAGCAGCGCGATGGCGCTGTGGTTATTTGTGCGCGATCGCCAGGAAATATATGCAGTTTTCGCCGCCTGGCGGGTGGCGGTATTGGTGGGCATAACATCGATGATTGGCAGTTTTCTGTGGTTTGTCGCGTTCACGTTGCAAAATGCAGCCTATGTCAAAGCGGTCGGACAGGTTGAACTGGTGCTAAGTGTCTTGGCCTCGGTCTTGTTCTTTCAAGAAAAAATTACAGGGCGGGAACTTGGTGGCATAGCGTTGCTGTTGGTCAGTATTTTGGCGCTGGTGCTAACGATCTAGTTGAGGCCGCCAGTGGGGATTGCCCGCCCAGCCGTTCAAACAGCGATTGTTCGTCGGTATTGTTAAAGAACGGAACGGTTTCGGGCGGCCCGATATGGGGCATGGTGGCGGAAATTTCGGCCAATACAACTTCGGTGATGAAGGGCAAATCAAATTCACGGGCCGCGTCTAAACCTACCCACTGCAAATGCGATAGTTCATCCGTGGCCGCCGAAAAATCGTCAGGATCAGTGGCAAGATTGGCAGCGTCGACCAGAAAGAACCGGGCATCAAAACGACGAGGGCGACCCGGTGGCGTAATGGCGCGAAATACGAAATGTAACGCGTCGCCGGTCGGTACATGGCCAGTGGCGGCATAGGTCTGCCAATTTGGCGGTACCGGCGACGACCAATCGCCCTTGGTACCAATAATAAGCCCGACTTCTTCCCAAAGTTCGCGGATTGCGGTCGCCACCAGCGCGTTTGCCCCAACATCCGCGC
>CAXMPY010000302.1:326-1650 GCA_964195275.1 uncultured Paracoccaceae bacterium | reverse complement strand
TGCTGTTCAAACCTGTCAGTCAGACGCTTTCGATGGTGGCTGCATTTGCAAGGCTGTCGATGATCATGGTGATGGCAGTGAACATATTGATAAATGTCATGCCCCTGATCATGCTGAATGACGCCGCTGGATACGGTGACGACCAACTGGCGCTGCTGACGGGCACATTGTTCAAGGCGCATGCCTACGGTGTTTACGTATGGGGCATTCTTTTTGGCCTGCACTTATTGGCGCTCGGGTATCTGGTGATCAAATCAGGATATGTTCCACAAGTTTTGGGCTGGATGATGCTTATCGGGTCGTTCGGTTACACAATCGAAGGTCTAAGCAAAATCACCGCAATCCGCGCAGACCTGATCGTCACATTAGACATCGGGCTTTTGACAATTGTTACGATCGGCGAATTGTCCTTTGTGCTGTGGCTGCTGTTCAAGGGCTTGAAGATCAACGGCACTCCACAGGGAAACCCCGTCGCCCAACCCGCCTAGGCCGTTAAACATCAACGCATACCAAAAAATCCGGATATAATCCCGGTAACAATCGCTAAAGGAAACCCGCCATGAAAGCCGCCGTTTACACCAAATACGGACCCCCTGATGTTGTGAACATCAAAGAAGTCGCGACCCCAACACCCAAAGCCAACGAAGTTTTGGTCAAAATCCACGCCACCACCGTCAGCGCCGGCGACTGGCGCGCCCGCAGCTTGGAAATGCCGGCCGGAATGGGGCTGATCGGACGGCTGGTGTTTGGGCTGTCTGGCCCGCGAAACCAGATTCTTGGCACAGAGCTGTCGGGCGTGATCGAGGCAATTGGCACTGACGTCACCATGTTCGATTTGGGTGACCAAGTGATTGCGTATCCGGGCGGTAAAATGCGGGCCCATGCCGAATATATTACAATGGCCCAGGATAGTGCGATTGCCCGAAAGCCTGCCAATCTTAACTTTGAACAGGCCGCGGCAGTGCCATTTGGCGGCGACACTGCGCTGGATTTCCCGCGCGATAAGCGCAATATCAAAGCGGGCGAAACCGTTTTGGTTGTTGGGGCATCGGGTGCCACCGGCAGCGCCGTGGTGCAACTGGCAAAATATTTCGGTGCCCATGTCACTGGGGTGTGCAGCACGTCCAATCTGGAACTGGTGCGATCAATCGGCGCGGATCAGGTTATTGATTACACGGCTGAAGATTTTAGTCAGAACGGCGAGATTTATGACATTATCGTGGATACTACCGCAACCGCGTCTTGGGCCAAGGCCAAGGGTTCGCTGAACGCAACCGGCCGATTATTGGTGATATCCGCTAGTTTAGGCGACATGCTGCGCGCG
>CAXMPY010000302.1:0-239 GCA_964195275.1 uncultured Paracoccaceae bacterium | reverse complement strand
ATCGTTTCTGCGCACGCGCATGTTGATACCGGGCACAAAAGGGGAAGTGTCGTTGTCAGTATTGTGCCTGAAACGGCGGGCTAGGACTGCATCGCTAGGCGTTTCACGCTTTCAATCCAATGCATGCCGCTTTATCTTCCGGCGAGACTCGCCCGGGAAAATCACATGACAGTTGGCAGTAATATCCGCACCTATTTCAATGGTGCCTGGCACAATGAAGACCTGCCGGTGATGCGGGC
>CAXMPY010000301.1:0-1666 GCA_964195275.1 uncultured Paracoccaceae bacterium | reverse complement strand
TAAACCAATGACTAAAATTGTAATCCTTGGATCGGCAAGAACGGCAATCGGAACATTTGGCGGTGCCCTGGCTGGCATACCACCCAACGAATTGGCGACCATCGTTGCAAAATCGGCCATGCAACGTTCTGCACTGGCACCAGAACAAATCGACCACGTTACATTTGGCCATGTGATCAATACCGATCCAAAAGACATGTATCTCAGCCGAATAGCGGCAATTGATGCTGGAATTCCTGAAACCGTCCCGGCGATGAACGTAAACAGGCTGTGTGGATCTGGCGCGCAGGCGATTGTGTCGACCATGCAATCGCTGCTTTTGGGGGACGGTAATTTTGGTTTAGCAGGGGGCGCCGAAAATATGAGCCGCGCACCCTATATTTTGCCTGCTGCCCGATGGGGTCAGAAAATGGGCGATGTGGTCACAATGGACATGATGTTGGGCGCGCTGAACTGTCCGTTTGGCACCGGGCATATGGGGGTCACGGCAGAAAATGTGGCGGCAGAACATGCCATCAGCCGCACCGCTCAGGATCGCTTTGCATTGGAAAGCCAGACCCGGGCAGCAGCAGCAATTGAAAACGGATTTTTCCAAGAACAGATCGTTCCCGTCCCGATCAAAAGACGCCGCGAAACAGTTGGCTTTGACACCGATGAACACCCGAAAGTGTCAAGCGCTGATGCCCTTGCAGGTCTTCGTGCGGCGTTTCAAAAAGACGGCACGGTCACTGCCGGCAATGCCAGCGGTATCAACGATGGCGCCGCGGCGATTGTTCTGGCACGCGCTGACGCGGCCAAGGCTGCGGGTCTAATCCCACGGGCCCGGATCCAGGGTTATGCCCATGCCGGCGTTCGCCCAGAAGTGATGGGCATTGGCCCGGTACCAGCGGTTGAAAACCTGATGGCGCGCACCGGCATGAAGCCGGACGATTTTGATGTCATAGAAAGCAACGAGGCCTTTGCCGCTCAGGCGCTGGCCGTCAATAAATGCCTGGGGTTGGATCCGGCCAAGGTGAACCCAAACGGTGGTGCCATTGCGCTGGGACATCCCGTTGGGGCAACAGGCGCGATCATCACAATCAAAGCGCTGGCCGAACTAGAACGCACCGGCGGGCAGCGCGCCTTAATCACCATGTGTATCGGTGGCGGACAGGGAATTGCACTGGCGGTCGAAAGGATAATCTGAAAATTGTCGCAAGGCGGTTAGGGCTCTGTTCATCCGAAATCGCTTAAAAATGTCTCCATAGTTCGGACCCGTATGCCGGAACCGTTGTAGGCTAATGAATGAGTTTGGACGCGCTAGCACAGGAACGTGGCGCCCGGTTGGCGGCAGAACGCAAGCTGGATGTAAAGCAGAACGAACTGTCTGCCGCCAATGTAGAACTTTCCAAACTTTCGCTAACGTTGACAGGCAAAATAATCGAAAAACGCGAAGAGGTCGCCGAAGGCTTGCGCAACCAAAACGACCGGGACATGCAGGATCTTGAACAGGCGCATCAAGACGTAGATATTGCCGAACGCCGATTGTGGGATTCGGTTGAAACTGTTGAAGACGGCTTTTCCGTATTTGACCGAAATGACCGGATGATCGCAGTAAACACCGCATATTTGTCGATGTTTGATGGTTTGGAAGAAATTGCACCGGGCGTCAGCTATGGGGCCGTTT
>CAXMPY010000300.1:0-1673 GCA_964195275.1 uncultured Paracoccaceae bacterium | reverse complement strand
CGTGTTATAAACCGGCAAGGCAAAGACGCCAAAGGCTGAACTGAGGGGCTGATAATGAAAACTCCGTGGCATCTATGGGTGACCGGCGTTGTTGCGCTATTGTGGAACGCAGGTGGTGCGTTTGACTATATAATGACCACGACGCGAAATGCGGCCTATGTGGCCAGTTTACGCCAGAACAGATGACATATTTCAACGGTTTTCCCAGTTGGAGGATGGCCTTATGGGCAATCGAGGTTTGGGGCGCGGTGCTGGGATCGGTTTTGTTGCTGTTGCGCTCGGGGTATGCCGTTTTGGTTTTTGCCCTGTCGTTGCTGGGTTTGATTGGATCATTGTTGTATGGTTTCGTGCTGGCAGATGTTTCCTATCCGGAAATTGTTGTTACAGGCGGCATGTGGTTCACGCTGGCAATTGCCGTCGTGGCGGTTTTGGTGTTGATTTATGCGCGCGCTATGCGCCAGCGTGGGGTTTTGCGTTAATTCATGAACCGCGTTTTGTTTGTTTGCCTGGGCAATATCTGTCGCTCACCCGCCGCCGAAGGCGTGTTTCGGGCGATGGCAGCACAGGCTGGGGTGGATTGCACCGTCGATAGTGCAGGCACATCAAACTGGCATCTCGGAAATCCACCATATGGCCCAATGATTGACAATTCCAACGTCCGCGGTGTGGATTTGACGGCGCTGCGTGCGCGCCAGTTTCAAACTGCGGATTTTGCGGCGTTTGACCTAATCATTGCGATGGATCGCGCGAACCAGATCGATATCGAAGCGATGCGCCCACAAGGCAACGGAACCCCCGTGCGTTTGTTTCTAAGCTTTGCCCAAGATAGCACCGCCGACGTGCCAGACCCTTACTACACACGGGATTTTGACGGCGTATTGGACCTGATCGAACAGGCCAGCCGCGATCTGTTGGCCCGGTGGCCCCCTAAATAATCGCTGTTTCCTGTAGTGGCATGCCCTGCAACATTCTTTCCATTCCCAGAGGGGACAAATCCAGCGTTTGATAGGCGCCATTGATAATAAGTTCGCCAATACCGTGCCCAATCGCCGGGGCCTGTTGCAACCCGTGGCCTGAAAATCCGTTCACGAACATGAAATTGCCTAGGGCGCGATGCGCACCAACAATGACGTTCTGATCAAGCCGGTTATAGGCATAATACCCGACCCAGGAATTGGTGACTTTCACAGCCTCAAACGCCGGAACACGGGCGGCTATCGCGGGCCAGAGATGTGATTCCCACAGCGCATGGTCAACGGCAAAATCGTCTGCTTCAACTGCCTAGTCATCGGGTGGTGCACCCCCGGTCAGATAATACGCACCATCGCTTTGCATGTGCACCCCGCAGGGGTCAGTGGCAAGGCGCGGTTCAACCTGTTTTGCGCATCAAAAACAAATACATACCGTTTTCCTGGCTCGACCGGACAGTTCCACAGGCAACTTTTTCACCTGATGTCAAAGTAACACTGTCAACATTACCAGCGGTCAGGTCGATGGCTGAAACTCATTTTTCAAATACTCAACGCCCGCGCGTTTTGCCGCCCTGTGTTGAAGACCAAACAGCGTTGCGGCGTCAAAAATACCCCTCATCGCAGGGACCAAATGAACCAAGGATGAAGTCATCAGGATTGTAGAACGGGAACTTTTTTGGCAATCTGATCCGGCGTCAGTAT
>CAXMPY010000299.1:0-1694 GCA_964195275.1 uncultured Paracoccaceae bacterium | reverse complement strand
TGTGATCACAGCCTGTTTAACCGAACCAACATCGGTAACAGTGGCACCTGGCTTTAGGTGCGGTCCAATTTCTTTGGCAACCGCAGCCATCGCGCCAACGGGTATAGCAAGCACGATCAGGTCGGCGTCTTTTACGGCCTCGATCGCGCTGTCAACCACCAGGTCACAAAGCCCGATTTCGCGGGCAATATCGCGGGTTTCGGCAGATCGGGCGGTGCCTGTAATATGGCCGGACAATCCAGCGCGACGTATCGCATGTGCCATCGACCCTGCGATTAACCCCAAACGATGCTCATATTGCGATCTCCTTGAAGGACGCGACGGCGTGCGCCACCTGACGGCAGGCGGCTTCATCACCAATGGTGATACGCAAACAACTGGGCAATTTATAGCCCGCAACACGGCGTACTAATATCCCATTGGCTTGCAGGAAATCATCGCAGGTCTCGGCCTCGGTCTGGTCCGCAAAACGCGCCAGTATGAAATTGGCGTGGGATTGATCGGATGGCACACCCAGTTTGGCAAAAGCATCAGACAGCCAGACGCGCAATCTGGCATTTTCTGACTGGCATTTCGCAACATGCTGATGGTCAAACACTGCCGCGCGGGCGGTATCCAACTGGCTGTGCGACAGATTGAAAGGCCCGCGCACACGGTTCAATACATCAATGATCGACTTCGGTCCAAATCCCCAACCGATGCGCAAACCACCCAACCCATAAAGCTTGGAAAATGTTCGGGTCATGAACACGTTCGGACTGCGCGCCGCTAGGGCTGCTCCACCATCAAAATTTTCGGCAAATTCGGTATAGGCCCCGTCCAGCACTAATATCGTTTGTTCGGGCAAACCCGCGGCCAGGCGCGCAATTTGAGCAATATTTATCATCGTGCCGGTTGGGTTGGCTGGGTTGGCAATGAATACCAGTCGGGTATTTTCCGTACAGGCCGCCAAGATCGCATCAACATCTACGGTACGATCGCGTTCGGGCACTTCGACCGGCGTGGCACCGGCGGCCAATGCCGAAATTCTGTGCATCGAAAACCCATGTTGGGTATGGATCACCTCGTCGCCCGGCCCGGCATAGGCCTGACAGAGGAATGTAAAAATTTCATCCGAACCCGCACCGCAGATGATCTGATCTGGGTTTAAACCATGAACTTCACCGATCGCAGAACGCAATTCGCCGTGGTCACTTGGCGGATAGCGGTGCAAGCGTTGGCCTGATTTGGCGAAGGCAGACTTTGCAGCCTCGCCAGGGCCGAACGGGTTTTCGTTTGAAGACAACTTGATCACTTTGGACACGCCAGGCAATTCACTGGCGCCACCCTTATAGGGGCGGATCGCCATTATTCCGGGTTGCGGGATTGGGCCACTAGTCATTTTATCGGTCTCTTGTTCATTGGCGCTGTCTTAGCTGTCACGGCCCGACATAGCCAGTGCGACGCTTAATAGCGCGCCTTGTCCGTTTGACACCGGTTATTGTCAGACCGACGGCAGACATTGGGACGAATTAGCCGCTATTGAAGGGCATAACAAAGGATGCCAAATGTCGGTTGCCAGCACGACACTGCAATATGAAAACGCCGCCGTGGATTGGGGCGAAAAGGTAGCCCAATTGGGCTATCGCGCGGCCTATGGTCAGTTCGTTCAATCTGAAGCGCCACCACTGACCGCAGCGTCGCAAGTTTGCGAT
>CAXMPY010000298.1:0-1704 GCA_964195275.1 uncultured Paracoccaceae bacterium | reverse complement strand
GAATTGGACATTCAGGAAACAACGGTGCGGTCCCATCTGCATTCGATTTATTCAAAAACAAACTCTGCCGGGCAGATAGAGTTGCTGCACAAATTGTCTACGCCGCGGGCTTTAAAAAGCGCCTAGAACTTTAGATCGCACCTGTTTGATTCAAGTGCCATTTAGGCGGAACCAGGCAAAAAGTCATATGTGTGTACACCTGTGGAATGCCAACCAAAAATTTGGTTCGGCATATCAGCCGCTATCTGGGCATAACGATATCAACCCTTAGCCCGCCGAGATCTGAACTGTCGGACAAGCGCAAAGTGCCGCCATGTCGCCGCGCGGTATCATGCGCGATCGCAAGACCCAGACCAACACCACTGCCGCCATCCTGATTTCGAGCGGCATCCAGACGGACAAATGGCTTGACCGCCTCGCCCCACAACTCTGCTGGCACACCGGGGCCATCATCTTCTACAGATATTTTTACCGATTTACTTGTTATAGCCACGCTGACACGTACATTTTTGGCGTATCTCAGACCATTGCCGATTAAGTTCTCCACCGCGCGTTCAAGTGCCATTGGCCGCAGCATTGCCAGCCCAGTGCCAGATGTCACGCCCACACTGACAGATGCACCGCCTTTGCTGAACTTGGCGGTAATTTCACGAACCGAGGCAACCGGATCAGTGGGTTCGGGGTCATCCAATGCGTCATCTTTGGCAAATGTCAGAAACGCATCTAATAAACGTTCCATGTCGGCGATGTCACGGTTCAGCTCTGTTAAGTCGACGTCATTATCCATCAGCGACAGGCCCAATTTAAAGCGCGTCAGCGGTGTTCGTAAATCATGGCTAACGCCGGATAACATCATCGTTCGTTGTTCGATGTGCCGTTCTATCCGCGCCCGCATATCAAGAAAAGCGCGACCTGCCGAGCGAACTTCTAAGGCGCCAGCGGGTCGATAATCTTCGATCCGGCCACGACCAAACGCCTCTGCTGCGCGCGCCAGTAACTTAATTGGGCGCAACTGGTTTCGCAAAAACACAAAGGCGACGAATGTCATAACCAGGCCAACAAATACCATCAGAACCAAAAACTGATGCGGGTTCGACGCCGAAACCCGCCGCCGGCTTAACGAAACCGTCACGACCCCATAGTCCGAGCCCATCCACAGCGTCACCTGCCGGTCATTGTCACGCAAATTTACGCCACTTAGGTTGGCAATTTGTCCCTTCAGGGTTTGAATGACGACTTTGCCGGACAAATCATAAAACCAACGGCGATCATTTGCCTGCCCTGGGTCGGCTGAGAATTCCGCGTTCAGCTCTAAGGGAACGGCTAGGTTGGCCAATCGGTTCGCCGCAATTCCTTGAGAGCCTGACGTATTAATTTCTCGCTGCAACAGATTGAGGTCTAACACTAAATTACGTGTCATCTGTTGGGTAACGTCTTCGAAATGGCGTTGGATAAAGACCACCGATACAACGACTTGTAGCGTAATTATTGGCAGCAACAGGATCAGTGCAGCGCGGCCATACAACCCGCGAGGAACATATCGTTTGAGCCAAGTGAAAATCATGCGCTATTGGTAACGCTGGAACTATGCGAAATGAAAGCAAATATGATCGAACCGCGCCCCCGACAAACCATGACCCTACAAAACGGTTTACGTCGTGTGCTGGCCGACAACCCGTCAACGATGACTTATTGGGGTACAAA
>CAXMPY010000297.1:1476-1740 GCA_964195275.1 uncultured Paracoccaceae bacterium | reverse complement strand
TTCAGTTTTAGAGAGCGCAGAATTTAGTTGGTTTAGTGCAATCTGTCGCGTCGGCCCGCTGACGGTGATCTTGGCAATCATCGGGTCGTAAAAGGGGGTAATCGCATCACCTGATCCAACACCGGTATCGATCCGTGCGGTGTCAGGAAAACTCAGATGTGTCAAAGTGCCAGTTACTGGCAAAAATCCGTTTTCGGCATCTTCGGCGTATAGACGTGCCTCAAACGCGTGCCCGGTCAATGCAATCTGATCCTGACGCAATGG
>CAXMPY010000297.1:0-1349 GCA_964195275.1 uncultured Paracoccaceae bacterium | reverse complement strand
CCGGCACCTTTGTAATTGATGGCCTGCGCCGCCTTAACTGCGGCTGCACACATCGCGGTGCGCATATCGGTTGTCATTCCTGGCGCGGGGGCTTCTTCGATCACCTTTTGATGGCGTCGTTGCAGTGAACAGTCCCGTTCAAACAAATGGATACAATTTTCACCATCGCCAAATATTTGCACCTCTATATGGCGCGGCTTGTCGACAAATTTTTCAATCAGCACAGCATCATTGCCAAAACTTGCCAAAGCTTCTGATTTGGCTGACGCTAGGGCCGATGCAAATTCTGCCGGCGCTTCTACCTGACGCATTCCTTTGCCGCCACCGCCGGCAACTGCCTTGACCAGCACCGGATACCCTATTTTTTCGGCTTGCTGCGCCAAGATTTTAGCATTCTGATCTTGGCCATGATAACCGGGCACAACCGGCACACCGGTTTTTTCCATCAACAATTTTGCAGCGTCTTTCAATCCCATCGCCCGGATCGCTTTGGCCGAAGGGCCAACAAAAACCAGGCCTGCATCTGACACAGCATCAACAAAATCAGGATTTTCAGACAAAAACCCATAGCCGGGATGAATGGCCTGTGCGCCGGATTTCAGCGCAGCAGCAATGATTGCGTCGCCCATTAAGTAGCTGTCCGCAGGTACAGGACCACCGATATTTACTGCTTCATCGGCCATCGCAACATGGCGCGCCCCAGCATCTGCATCTGAATAAACCGCCACGCAAAAAATACCCAGCTTGCGCGCCGTGCCGATAATTCGACAGGCAATTTCGCCCCGGTTGGCGATCAGGATTTTTGTAAACATTGTCTAATACGCCCTGATTTCTTCTTTTCAAAAACATCTTCGCCGAAGGCATTTCTTACATCCTGAACACGCCAAAACGCGTTTTCTTTATTGGCGCATTCAGCGCGGCCTTAACGCTAAGTCCCAAAACCTGTCTGGTTTTGCGTGGATCAATTATGCCATCGTCCCACAGCCGGGCCGACGCGTATAAAGGATGACTTTGGCGCTCAAACATTTCGATCGTCGGGCGTTTGAACTCGGCCTCATCTGCCGCACTCCAACTGTCACCAGCCCGTTCAATTGCATCCCGTTTGACGGTTGCCAAAACCCCTGCCGCCTGTGGTCCACCCATGACCGAAATTCGCGAATTCGGCCAGGTCCACAAAAAATTTGGGCTATAGGCGCGCCCGGCCATACCGTAATTTCCGGCGCCGTAAGATCCACCAATAATCATGGTAATTTTAGGCACTGCGGTGGTGGCAACCGACGTCACTAATTTGGCACCGTGACGCGCAATACCTTCGTTTTCATATTTTCGGCCCACCATAAATCCGGTGA
>CAXMPY010000296.1:0-1757 GCA_964195275.1 uncultured Paracoccaceae bacterium | reverse complement strand
GCACGGCGAATGGCTTCTGCCTTTTGACGTGCTTTTTTCTCGGACGGCTTTTCGAAATGCTGCTTTAGCTTCATTTCGCGAAAGACGCCCTCACGCTGGAGCTTTTTCTTTAAAGCGCGTAGCGCCTGATCGACATTGTTGTCGCGAACACTAACCTGCATGTGGTTTTCACCACCTCTCTAAGTTAAAGTTGCATGACTTACAGGAAGGCGCCGTATAGCAGGGCGAATATGTCTTGTCTACAGTGCAGGTTCAACTGAAGGATTGTGTTTATGGCCAATGAAATAAGGCAAAAATTGTTAGAGGCATCACTGGCGCATGTGCCGTTTGATGGCTGGAGCGAAACAACCTTGTTGGCAGCGGCGGCTGACCTGGGTGTTGCGGCTGACGTGGCCCGGGCCGCATATCCCAGTGGCGGGGCTGAATTGGCAACTGAATTTCATCTTACCTGCGACGATTTGATGGTGGCGCGCATGACCGACGCGGACCTTGGGGCAATGCGGTACAGCGAACGTGTTGCTGCCGCCGTGCGGCTCCGGCTAGAGGCCGTGCAGGATAAGGAACTGGTGAGGCGCGTATTGGCCCTGCATTCGTTGCCCCAAAATGCGCCACAGGGCGCGCGGCTGGTTTGGGGCACTGCGGATCGGATCTGGGTAGCCTTGGGTGATACATCAGACGACATTAACTGGTATTCCAAACGCGCCATCCTTTCCGGTGTTTATGGGTCCTGTGTTCTGTTCTGGCTTGGCGATGTTTCCGAAGATCACGTCGCAACATGGGAATTTGTCGACCGGCGGATTGGCGATGTGATGCGGTTTGAAAAACTAAAGGACCAGGTGCGCGACAGTAAAGTTCTTGCGCCTTTGCTTAGCATTCCCACGGCGCTGTTCTCGGGCATCCGGGCGCCGTCTAGCGCGGTTTCATGCAAAAACTGGTCTGGGTCTTAATGATGCCAAATATGAAATTGCCAAAAACAATGCGCGCCGTGGAAATAACCGCATCCGGTGGGCCAGAAGTATTAGAACTGTGCGAACGTCCAGTGCAACACGCAGGTCATGGGCAAATCGTCCTTAAAGTGGCCTATGCGGGGGTAAACCGCCCCGATGCATTGCAACGCGCTGGGGCGTATGCGCCGCCGCCAGGGGCATCAGATTTGCCGGGATTAGAAGCATCGGGCTTGGTCGCCGCGCTCGGGTCCGGTGTCACGGGCCTGTCGGTCGGTGATGAAGTTTGCGCATTGCTGCCCGGTGGTGGCTACGCTGAATATGTAGCGACGCCAGCGGCGCATGTGTTGCCGGTGCCAAATGGTTTGGGCTTAAAACAGGTCGCTTGCTTGCCGGAAACCTTTTATACGGTTTGGTCCAACGTCTTCATGCGCGGCCGTTTGCAGGCCGGGGAACGGTTTTTGGTGCATGGTGGTTCTTCGGGCATCGGGACGACGGCGATCCAATTGGCAAATGTTATGGGCGCGCGCGTGTTCACCACCGCCGGGTCGGGCGAAAAATGTGAAACCTGCCTGGGGCTAGGGGCCGAAAAAGCGATCAATTATCGAGACACTGGTTTTGTTGAAATGATGAAGGATGTTGGCGGCGCGAACTTGATACTGGACATGGTAGGCGGTGATTACATTGCCCGTAATATCAAGGCGCTGGCGGATGATGGCCGGCTGGTGCAAATTGCCTTTTTGCAGGGACCTAAGGTGGAACTGAACTTTGCCCAGATAATGGTTCGGCGGTTGACCGTTACCGGGTCAACTT
>CAXMPY010000295.1:0-1757 GCA_964195275.1 uncultured Paracoccaceae bacterium | reverse complement strand
AGCTAAACAGCCACTCCAAACTGAATTGTGTCTTGGCCTGTATAGCGGCAGAAAAGGCCGGGGCGGATGAAGGGCTGATGTTGGATGTGCATGGCTTTGTGAACACCACCAATGCCTGCAATTTTTTCATCGTGCGCAAAGGTGCGGTTTGGACCAGTACGGGGGATTATTGCATGAATGGTATTACCCGGCAAAAAGTGATTGATCTGTGCCGCGCCAATGACATCCCGATTTATGAGCGGAACTATTCGCTGGTGGACGCATATGGTGCCGATGAGGCGTTTTTGACCGGAACTTTTGGGGCGCAAACCCCGGTAAGCGAGATTGACGGGCGCGCGATCGGGAACGGTGAAATGGGGCCGGTGACCGCACAGCTGCGCGCGCTATATAAAGACCTGATTAAGCGCGAGCTTGCCTGATGCGGATTGCCATGTGGTCAGGGCCGCGCAACCTGTCAACGGCGATGATGTATTCTTTCGCGGCGCGTACCGATTGCGCTGTGGTGGACGAACCGTTTTATGCAACGTATCTGGCGAAAACCGGTCTGAACCACCCGATGCGCGATGAGATACTGGCGTCACAAAGCCAGGATGCCGACCAGGTTATCCGACATATAACAGGGTCTAATCCACGCGAAAAGCCGCATTTCTATCAAAAACACATGACCCAACATATGCTACCCGGCATTGACCGCAGTTGGATGCGGGATGTCAAAAACGTCTTTCTGATCCGCCACCCGGCGCGGGTGATTGCCAGCTATGCCGCCAAACGGCAAGCGCCGACATTTGACGATATCGGGTTCTGGCAGCAGGCCGAGCTGTTTGGGCAGTGTGACGATCCGATTGTGATTGATAGCGCCGATATTCGCGCGGATCCGGACGGGATGTTACGCAGGCTGTGCGCCGCACTGGGCCTGGACTTTGATTCGGCAATGCTGCGTTGGCCCAAAGGCGGACATGTCGATGATGGCGTTTGGGCCGCGCATTGGTACGGCGCGGTGCATGAAAGTACCGGGTTTGCTGGGGCGGAGGGGCAAATTCCTGAATTTGACCTTCTGTCGACCGAACTGGTGCAGAAGGCCATACCGTTTTATATGGAAATGGCCCAAGTAAAAATCTGACCCACCGGGGGCATCAATTCTTGGCAGATAACCAGTTCATTTTACCCGCCGATTGCGCATCGCGATCAGCCGCAAACGCAGCGCATTCAGTTTAATAAACCCGGCGGCGTCTTTTTGGTCGTAGGCACCGGCGTCGTCTTCAAACGTCACATGTTCTTCGGAATACAGCGAATAATCCGACCAACGCCCAACCGTGCGGGCTGATCCCTTATACAGTTTCAACCGCACCGTGCCGGTCACATGGTCCTGTGATTTGTCGATCAGTGCCTGCAACATTTCGCGTTCCGGGCTGAACCACAGGCCGTTGTATATGATCTCGGCATAACGCGGCATCAGTTCGTCTTTCAGATGCGCGGCACCGCGATCCAGCGTGATCTGTTCAATGCCGCGATGGGCTTCCAGCAGCAGCGTACCACCGGGGGTTTCGTAGATGCCACGGGATTTCATGCCAACGAACCGGCCTTCAACCAGATCGAGCCGGCCGCAGCCGTGTTTGCCGCCCAGTTCGTTCAGTTTGGTCAGGATATCAGCCGGGGACAGGGTGACGCCGTTGATCGAAACAGCGTCGCCACTTTCAAAACCAACCTCAATAAGTTCCGGCGTATCTGGCGCGTCTTCCGGGGCGACCGTTCGCTGG
>CAXMPY010000294.1:1280-1814 GCA_964195275.1 uncultured Paracoccaceae bacterium | reverse complement strand
GAGACAATTTTCCTAAGTTGATGTAGCATCGCTTTCGATGCCCAATAACGTGAGGAAGACCATTTCATGCATCCCGATGCATTCGATGACCAGATCGCCGAGTTGACGGAATGGCGACGCGATTTCCATGCCCATCCCGAACTAACCTTCGCAGTCGAGCGAACAGCAGGTCTGGTGGTCGCGCGACTGCAAGAGATGGGGGTTGATGAGGTGGTCGACGGCATAGGGCGCACAGGCGTTGTCGGGGTCATTAAAGGGCGGACAACACAGAGCGGAAGGGTTATCGGGCTGAGGGCTGATATGGATGCCTTGCCTATGCAGGAAAAATCAGATCTGCCATATGCGTCCAAGGTGGACGGAAGGATGCATGCCTGCGGTCATGACGGTCACACGACGATGCTCTTGGGAGCCGCCAGATATCTTGCGCGCAACCGGGATTTTGACGGGACCGTTGTCGTGATCTTTCAGCCAGCCGAAGAGGCTGAAGGCGGCGGGCTTGAGATGGTCAAGGACGGCCTGATGGACCGCTTCGGT
>CAXMPY010000294.1:0-1270 GCA_964195275.1 uncultured Paracoccaceae bacterium | reverse complement strand
TTCGGTATAGAAAAAGTTTTCGGCGTGCATAACATTCCCAAGATTCCGGTCGGCCACTTTGGGATATGCAAAGGTGGGATCATGGCAGCCACGTTTGTCCGGCTCCAAACCGACGCTCCCAGCGAATTCACTGATACGTGCCAGGCGCTTTCTTTTTGCACATCTTCCAGTATGTTTTCTGTAGCGGGGAATACACATGTTAGCACGACTTGCGTTATTACTGGTTATTTTTTCAACAACGGCAAGTTCACAAGAACGGCGGCCAAGCCATTGCATTGCTTTGGCGAATTCCGCCCCAGGGTGGAATAAGGTTGTTCGCGTTGGCCTGCGCGATCCAGTCGCGGCGGAGTCCGTTCGTATCTCCTACGTCGATCACTCAATGTTTTTGATCCAAACTTCTGGCGGGCTGAATTTAGTCACCGATTATACTGGCTATCTAGGCTCAGCGGACGTTGTGCCCAATGTGGTTACGATGAACCATGCCCATTCCAGTCATTGGACGCCGGTTGTTTCCGACCAAATCGCCCACGCTCTAAAGGGTTGGGGGCTATACGGAATTGGCGTGGATCATCATCTGGATCTAGGCGAAGTTTTGATCCGCAACGTGTCAACAGACATTCGCGGTGGCAATGGTGGCGTCGAAACAAACGGAAATTCTATTTTTGTGTTCGAAGTCGGAGGAATGTGCTTGGGGCATTTGGGGCATTTGCACCATGAACCGACAGATGAGCAGTATGCGGCGCTAGGTCGACTAGACGTGGTTTTTGCGGCGGTCGACGGTGGATTGACTGTGCCGTTGCCGACAATGGTGCGGATATTGAAAAGGCTGAAATCATCGGTTGTCATTCCCATGCACTGGTTCGGGCGAAATACTTTGGATCGTTTCCTGTTGGGTATGTCTGATGAATTCGAGATTTCCCGAAGTGGTGATTCAGGTTTGGTGGTGTCACTGCGAACTTTGCCGCGGGATCCAACTGTAGTTGTTTTGGAGCCCAAATTGCTTGAGTAACGAGTACACGGCGACAGCAATAATAGATTTTGGGCTGCAGTCATGCTTGGCCGTTGAACCCAGTTCCGCTGCGCATTTGCGTTCTCCGAGCGAAGCCCGGCTGATATTGCAGGGAAAGCGGTAGATTGCTGGTTTGGGTAATGAAACTCAGTTTCACCGGCTTCTACCATTTTTCCAAATACTTTAAGGGGATTATTGAGGGGATTGAATACGAATCATTTCGCTTAAGCGTATGTAATTAATGATTTATATTAAGTATAA
>CAXMPY010000293.1:294-1851 GCA_964195275.1 uncultured Paracoccaceae bacterium | reverse complement strand
GTCGCCTAAGCAACCTTCCGCAAAAGCCATTGGCGCCCGCCAGCTGATCGCACATTTGAACGGTGGGACTACGCTGGATGCAGCGCGCGAGTCGGCAACTTTGGCAATCCGGCAATATGCCAAACGTCAACGCAGTTGGTTTCGCAGCAGAATGCAGGCTTGGAATGCACGCCAACTGCCCTAGTATCATCTATATCTGGCGTTTCTAAAAACCGGGCTGCCCAGATATAGCAAAATTTCAATCTCTTAATTTTCTGCCTATCTTTACGGCCCCTGCTAACCTAAATTTCACAAATCGAACTACTGGATACCCGGGGCACATGGACGACACTTACCAAGCGCAGAATGGCTTTCGAGTCGTTCCATTACCACATTTTGCAACCGGCGGGCGATGGCGCACCGAAGCGATGCGCAGTTATTCACAGCCCTTGCTGATCTGGTTCACCAAAGGTCAGGGCCGGATCACAATCGCTGGCAATACCCGCGGCTACGGCCCGCATAACGCAATTTTTATCCCCGCCAGTACGATGCACGGATTTGACATGCTTGGCCAGGTCTTTGGTAACATAGTGTTTTTTCCATATGGCGTTGATATCGACCTACCGGTTGACCCGTTACATTTGCGGTTCCGCGATGTGGCCAGCAACAATGAATTGACCGTTCTAATTGACAATATTCAGCGCGAGGCCAACAATGATTTACCTGGGCAAGACCAGGCTATGAAGCATCATGGCGGGCTATTATCAGTTTGGTTGCACCGTCAAGCCAACGCAATGCCCGAGGCCGAAGTTGCCACAAATACCGCCCGTCGGATGGCTGCGGCGTTCACCGCGCTGGTCGAACGGGATTTTCACATGTCAAAATCGGTTTCTGACTATGCCGCCGAACTGGGGGTAACGCCGACGCATTTAACCCGGGTTTGCAACTTGACTTGCGGGCGCGCTGCGTCTTCTATTCTGGCGGATCGAATTCATTTTGAAGCCCGAAGCTTGTTAACTGAAACACGCAAACCCGTTAAAGACATCGCCGAACACCTGGGTTTCACGTCGGCGGCGTATTTTACAAGGGCGTTTCAGAAACAATCAGGCCAAACACCGACAAAATTTCGCAGGCTCGGGTAACGGTAAATTTTCTAGCATATCTCGGATTTCACTTGCACAATCAGAATATGTCGTTTTTGTTTATGACAAGTGTCGTTTTTAGACTGGGAAATGACGAAAGGAGACGTTGACGCAATGGCCCGATCCATGCGGAAATGTTGACAATAAGGGGGATACTTGCAGCTGGCAGACGTGGCGATAGCGCAGACCAAGTATGTAAAGCCTAATCACAAAATAGAAAAATGCTCAGGGAGAAGATTATGAGTGACAATATCAATGATGATAAATTAATCCATTCAGCGGCGCACATGTACGCCGATGAGTACAAAGCTGGCAAACTAAGCCGGCGTGAATTTATGACCCGCAGCACTGCATTTGGTGTAACAACCTTGGCTGCTTATGGTCTGATCGGGCTAGATGCACCAGTTCAGGCGGCAGGTCATATTCAGCAAGGGGG
>CAXMPY010000293.1:0-275 GCA_964195275.1 uncultured Paracoccaceae bacterium | reverse complement strand
TGTCAAAGCCTTAAAAGATACACGCGCCTATGATTGGTCAGAAGTTGGCAACGCATCCCGCGGTACGTTGGAATATTTTGTTCAATACGAAAATGACGGATCATTTTCCCCAATGTTGCTGGAAAGCTGGGAAGTCAACGACGATGCGACAGTTTACATTATGAATGTTCGTTCAGGTGTAAAATGGAACAACGGCGACGATTTCACCGCAGAGGACGTAGCCAACAATATTACGCGCTGGTGTGATAAAGACGTTGAAGGCAATTCAATGGCTG
>CAXMPY010000292.1:0-1852 GCA_964195275.1 uncultured Paracoccaceae bacterium | reverse complement strand
TCCGAGATTATTTTCATGAGTCCGATGTCACCGGTTCGCACCGTATGGGTGCCGCCGCACAGTTCAACCGAATACGGCGCATTGTGGCTGCCGCCCATGGTCACGACGCGAACTTCGTCGCCATATTTTTCACCAAACAGGGCCTGTGCCCCAAGATCGCGGGCACCGTCGGGTGTCATGATCCGGGTTTCAACCGGCGTATTTTGTCTAATATAGTGGTTAACATCTGCGCCAACCTCGGCCAATTGGTCACCGGACATCGCCCGCCCATGGGAAAAATCGAACCGCAGGCGATCTGGCGCATTTAGTGACCCGCGTTGCGCCACATGGTCGCCCAAAGTGACCCGCAGCGCTTCGTGCAACAAATGGGTGGCCGAATGGTTGGCCCGGATGGCACTGCGCCGAAGATGATCGACGGTCAGTGCCACCGTGTCACCCTGATTAATCTGGCCATCAACAACATCGCAAAAGTGGATGACCACACCAGCAGATTTTCGGGTGTCATATACATGCATTGTTGCCGTATCGCTTTTGATTAATCCGTGGTCGCCAACCTGCCCGCCACTTTCCGCATAAAACGGCGTCTGGTTGACGACGACCTCGACTTCGCCACCGCTGGACACAGATGTCGTTGTTCTGCCGTCCCGCACCAGCGCTAGAATTTCGCCTTCTGCCGTTTCGGTTTCGTAACCAAGGAATTCAGTTGCGCCATTTTGTTCGGCCAAATCAAACCAGATCGCCGCATCGGCATTACCGCCCGCCCCGGACCAAGCAGCACGGGCCTTTGCCCTTTGCGCAGCCATTTCTGTATCAAAGCCTTCGGCGTCTACCGAACGGCCCTTTTCGCGCAATACGTCCTGTGTCAAATCCAGCGGGAAGCCGTAGGTGTCATAAAGTTTGAAGGCCGACTGCCCCGGCAGTTCTGCATCGTCCGGCAGTTTGGCCAATTCGGTCTCAAGCAAATTTAGGCCACGATCTAGCGTAGTTTTAAACCGGGTTTCCTCAAGCAATAAAGTTTCCTCGATCACCGCCTGGCCACGTGACAATTCAGGATAGGCCTGCCCCATTTGGGCCACCAGCGCTGGTACCAATTTGTGCATCACCGGGTCACGCGCGCCCAACATATGGGCATGGCGCATAGCGCGACGCATGATGCGGCGCAGAACATAACCGCGCCCTTCGTTTGACGGCAACACGCCTTCGGCGATCAGAAATGACGTCGACCGTAAATGGTCTGCCATAACCCGTAGACTTTGGTTTCCCGGCCCGTCTGCTGCCTGATTGGTGGCATTCGCGCTGGCCACGATCAGCGCGCGCATTAGATCGGTGTCATAATTGTCGTGTTTTCCTTGCAGCAGGGCGCCAATGCGTTCCAAACCCATACCGGTATCAATTGACTGGTTCGGTAGTTCAGCGAGCGTGCCATCGGCAAACTGTTCGTTTTGCATGAATACCAGGTTCCAAATCTCGATGAACCGGTCGCCATCTTGGTCAGGACTGCCGGGTGGTCCACCCGGAATATGATCGCCATGATCATAGAAAATTTCGGTACAGGGCCCGCAGGGCCCAGTTGGTCCCATGCGCCAGAAATTATCGTCGGTTGCGATGCGAATAATCCGATCATCCGGCAGACCGGCGACCATTTTCCAGATATCAGCCGCGTCATCGTCAGTGTGATAGATCGTCACCAACAACCGGTCTTTGTCGATGCCAAATTCTTTGGTCAGCAATTCCCAGGCATAAGGTATTGCTGCTTCTTTAAAATAATCACCAAATGAAAAATTCCCCAACATCTCGAAAAACGTATGGTGGCGCGCTGTATAGCCAACATTGTCCAGATCGTTGTGTTTGC
>CAXMPY010000291.1:0-1863 GCA_964195275.1 uncultured Paracoccaceae bacterium | reverse complement strand
AACTTACGTACAGGCGAGTGCCAGCGCCCCTCCGAAACGGGTCGTACAGGCTCTGCATCAAGCCTTTATCGATCAAGAGGTGCTTGAAATACGATACCAAAGGGAGGATGGCGAAACGTCCGAGCGGCAGATCGAACCACATTACCTTCTACTAAAATACCCCGTTTGGTACGTAGTTGCGTTTGACGAACTTAGAAAGGGACCAAGGACCTTTCGTTGTGATCGAATGTTGGCTGCAGCTAAGACGGGAACGCATTTCAATCTGTTACCAAAGAAAGAGTTCCGACCATCTTTGGCTGATGACGACCTCTCGATGTGATGGCAGGACCTACCTGCGCCGCAACCGGTCATTGTCAGGCCGAGATGCGAAGGTCGGCTAAGTCTGCTTAGTGGGCCTTAGAGAGTATTTTGCCCACTGTCACACCCCCCCATTTCAAAGACGGCTATCGCTATTCACAATTTTGTCGGCCTTGTGTCTGGCAAACTAATACGTGCAACCTGTTCCGCAATCGGGTCCGTCGACAACGGGTGGGTATCTTCGATTACGTTTTCCAGATCATCCAGATTACGCCAGTTGCCGCCTTGATAAATTTCAAGGGCTGAAAATCGGGCTTTGTAATCCATCTTGATACTGCCGGGCACCCAGTAGCCCAGGTATACATAGGGCAAACCGGCCTCTTGGGCGATGCGAATATGATCTAGAATGACATAGGTTCCCAGGCTGTCGCGGTCCCGATCAGGTTCAAAAAAAGAATAGACCATCGACAGGCCATCATCCAACACATCTGTCAGACAAACGGCTGCCAGTTCACGTTCGTGGCCCTTGGTTTCAGGTGCTGTGTATTCAATAACCCGACTACGGATCGGTGTTTCTTCGATCATGGCGGCGAATTCAAATATATCCATATCGGCCATGCCACCTTCGGCGTGCCGACTTTCCAGATACTTTCGAAACAAATCAAACTGATCCTCTGCTGCCCAGGGCGAAATTGCGTCACGGGTCAGGTAACTGTTTCGGCGCGTCGTCCGGCGCTGGCTTTTGGTGGGGACGAAATCAGCGACCCGTACACGTGCCGAAAGACAGGCGGAACATTCGGCGCAACTGGGCCGATACAGCACATTCTGGCTGCGTCGAAAGCCCTGTTTGGACAGCGCATCATTTAGCGTTGTGGCGTGTTCACCCTGAAGTGCCGTGAACAATTTGCGTTCAGTCCGGCCCGGCAAATACGGGCAAGGTTGTGGTGCCGTCACATAAAATTGGGGCGCAATGGGTAGCGTGTGGCGCATGGGTTCTGGTCTAGTTGGTCCATCGCCACGTTAGCAACAGCGTCCGCCACCGCCAAGCCCCTAGTTTCGGGTGTTCGGATTTAGCAACAATCAGCTCGGGTAAGCCTAGTTTAGTGCCGATTTGTTGATGATTGCGGTGCCCAATACGAAATCGTGCAGGCTTTGACCCTTTGCAGTGGTCAGCATCAGGAAGATCGAGATCACTTGAGGAAACACCATCGTTAGCGAAATCGTAAACATAATTGTATGGGCAATTGCCACACCAGAGCTTAGCCGTTCACCGGTATGGGTACGAAATTCGATCCCCATCAGCCGCATGCCTGGGGTGGCAGAGCGATTAGAAAGCGACACAGATCGGTAGATTAAGCCCACAATCATGCCGACAAACCCAAAAATCAGTACCGCAAGAAAGGCCGTAAGTGAAATAAGGAGAACTGTGATCAATGTGATCAACAGCGTGTCTACCAGAAATGCAACCAACCGTTTGGTGGTGACATCTGCATAAAACGCCCGTTGCGATATTGGATCTGGGAAACCGTTGTTTGTGTCGGAACTTGTCATGTCAGTTAGTCGACT
>CAXMPY010000290.1:0-1874 GCA_964195275.1 uncultured Paracoccaceae bacterium | reverse complement strand
CAGCCGCTACGGTGACGGATTTCAACAGGATGTTTTGAGGACGTGGCTGTCAAAAACCTTGTAGGTTGCCAAAGACACGTTGGCCGAGCGCTGCGTAATCGCTTGCATCCAAACGGGTCAATCACCGGCAACGGCAGTCAATCCTTCCGCCAGAAAATCATAAACCCGGCGAATGCACGATGACGTGCGCAACGCCTCAGGCGCCGTCAACCAAATCGGTAAATCCGGTACGATAACCTCGGGTAAAACCTGTTCGACCAAAGGGTCCACCCCGGCAATATTCAACGGGAAAACCCCGATGCCGCAGCCCGCCCGTATTGCCTCGTAGTATACAGTTTGATTGTCGCACCGCAGCTTAAAGAACGATCTGTTCACTTCAACGCCGTAATCCTGCATCCCCTGAATGATCGCTTCGGAACGGTCAAAACCGATCATATCGTGATGCAGAATATCTTTCAGGTTTTGCGGTCTACCACTTCTTTCGAAATAAGATTTCGCCCCAAAGAGTCCGAATTTTTGCGTCCCCACCTTGCGGGTAATCACGTCCAGTTGGGTGGGCCGATACATCCGGACCGCGATGTCGGCTTCGCGAAACAACAGGTTTTCCGTGTCGTCTGACGGGTTAAGTTCCAGCTCGATCTCTGGTTCCTGTTGGCGAATATGGGAAAGGATCGGCGGCATCAGATATTGGGACACCACAACACTGGCGGTAATTCTGACCACACCCGACAGAGTTTCCGAATGCGCCGCCGCCAACAGAGACATATGCGCCGCCGAGGCTTTCATGGATTGGGCGTGATCTATCAAAGACTTGCCGGTGACCGTCAGAGAATGCCCCCGGTTGTCGCGCTGAAACAGCGGCGTGCCCAATTGGTGTTCCAATTGTTGTATTTGCCGTCCAATGGTTGGCTGGCTGATATTCAGCGCCCGCCCTGCCGCCGAAAACGAACCGTTTTCTGCCACCGCCAGAAAGCTTTGGATCAGTGTCCAGTCAAAGTTTTGCATATCCTACCCATTCACTATTGCATGGTCTCAATACGCTTGTAGGCGATTTCTATTCAGATCAGAATAAGTAAATTGAGGGCAGACAACATGAAAAGGAACATTCCATGACCAAAATAATTCTCATTCTTGGCAGCACCGGCCGGATCGGCCGCAATGGCGTTCAGGCATTTACCGCGGCAGGTTGGCAAGTCCGCACCTTTAACCGTGCCACCGACAATCTGATGGAAAAAACCAAGGGCGTCGACGTTATCTTGAATGGATGGAGTCCGGTATATTCAGATTGGGCGAATCTGGTGCCCGACCTGACACAGCAGGTGATTGCGGCCGCCAAAGTCTCTGGCGCAACGGTTATGATTCCCGGAAATGTATATGTTTACGGTGTGGACGCCCCGCAAAACTTTAGCGAGCACACTCCCCATACTGCGAAAAACGAGTTGGGGCGCATCCGCATCGACATGGAGGCCGCATATCGCAAATCAGGGGTCAAAACCATCGTTCTACGGGCCGGGGATTTTCTGGATACGCAGGCATCAGGCAACTGGTTTGACCTGATCATGACCAAAAAACTGGCCAAGGGTGTTTTTGAGTATCCGGGCCCATTGGATCAACCGCACGCTTTTGCCTATCTGCCAGATCTTTTACGCGGCTTCGTAGCGCTGGCCGATCAGCGCGAAACATTGGGCGTATTTGAGGATGTTCCTTTCCCTGGTTATACCCTGACTGGTCAAGAATTGGGTGACGCCGTGCAGGCAGCCACAACACATCCTGTAATCATAAAGCAAATGGCGTGGTGGCCTTTGCGCCTGATTTCGCCATTCTGGAAAATCGCCGGTAAACTGGTCTAAATGAGCTATCTCTGGCGCAAACCA
>CAXMPY010000289.1:0-1894 GCA_964195275.1 uncultured Paracoccaceae bacterium | reverse complement strand
TGAATGACGCAAACCTGAGTGGCGCGAACTTGACCGACGCGAGAATGAGCAACGCGAAATTTAGCGCGAAGCGGACCTGAGTGGCGCGAACCTGAGCGAAGCTGATCTGAACGCCACGGACCTGAACGGCGCGAACCTGCGCGACGCGAATCTGACCGGTGCGAAATACCTGTACCGCGCGAAACTGAATGACGCGAACCTCAGCGGGGCAATATGGACCGATGGAAGGAAATGCGCGGTGGGGTCGGTTGGAACGTATGACTAGCGCGCAGGCAATATCACACGGGTTGCCTAAGCCATCAGCTCACTGATCTCCCGGGTTTCACGCGATCGGATACTGCGTAGTGACGACATGCAACATCTGAGTGTCGCTATCGTTTGCGAGAAAGCCTTCGAAACACTCGCAGTAGCGGACATTTATGCAGCTGCCAAAAATTGGCGCTTTGTCCGCTGAGCGGACCATCGAGTAGAATTCCACCTTCAACCGCAAACTACCCCAAATAACGTTGGTCTAATTTTCTGCGAAGTTTCGCGGTGATTTTTCATCGAAGAATCGGATTACCCACTTTCGTCCGGGGTCCAACGCCGTTCATCGTCAGTCGACGGATTGCCAGTAACGTCAAGCGGCACACCACCACCGGCGACCAGCCGCAAGGATCTGGCTTTGCTTTCGGCAGACTCAGCCTCGTCATGTTGCTGACGGTGCCACATGGTTGCGTAACGCCCTTCTCGTTTCAGCAGTTCGTCATGGGTGCCTTGTTCGGCGATCACGCCCGCTTCCAGCACAACGATTTGATCGGCTTCCACCACCGTGGACAGGCGGTGCGCGATGGTAATCACCGAACGCCCCTGCCCCATTTCGTGCAGAGAACCCAAGATTTCCTGTTCGGTTTCGCTGTCCAAGGCGGATGTTGCTTCGTCCAACAACAGGATCGGCGGGTTTTTCAGCAAAGTGCGGGCGATGCCGACTCGTTGTTTTTCACCGCCCGACAGCTTCAATCCACGCTCGCCTACAGTGGTTTGATACCCATCTGGCAGCCCGATGATGAAATCGTGGATCTTGGCGGCCCGGGCCGCGTCTTCGACTTGGGCGCGCGTGGCATCTACCAAGCCGTAGGCAATGTTGTAATAGATCGTATCGTTAAACAGCACGGTATCTTGGGGTACAACGCCGATGGCCTGATGCAGGCTGGTTTGGGTGACGGCGCGCACGTCTTGATCGTCAATTTTCAGCGCACCGCCGTTTACGTCATAAAACCGGAACAACAGCCGCCCGATGGTCGATTTACCGGAACCGGAAGGGCCAACGATTGCCACGGTTTCACCCGGTTCAACCCGCAGGCTCACACCCTTCAGGATCGGGCGTTCGGCGTCGTAACCAAAATGCACATCGTCCAGTTCCAGCGCACCACCTGTCACATTCAGGTGCTTGGCATCCGGTTTGTCGCTAACTTCGGGAGGTTGTTCAAGCAGGCCAAACATCTCGGCCATGTCGATCAGGGACTGGCGGATTTCGCGGTAAACCGTGCCCAGAAAATTCAGCGGCATGGTGATCTGGATCATGTAGGCATTGACCAACACGAAATCACCAACCGTCAAATCACCACGTTCGACGCCCATTGCGGCCATGACCATAACCCCGACCAACCCGCCGGTGATCAGCACCGCCTGACCGAAATTTAGAAACGCCAGCGAATAACTGGTGCGCAAAGCCAGGGCCACATATTGGCGCATGGCACCATCATAGCGCTCAGTTTCGCGCGCCTCTGCGCCGAAATATTTGACGGTTTCATAATTCAGCAGGCTGTCGATAGCCCGGGTGTTGGCTGTGCTATCGGTTTCGTTCATCTCGCGACGATATTTGAGCCGCCATTCCGTCGTGATGATGGTGAAG
>CAXMPY010000288.1:0-1912 GCA_964195275.1 uncultured Paracoccaceae bacterium | reverse complement strand
TAGATCGCGATGCGGGCAAAGAGGAGTTTCACCGCCTTGGCCACCGTCCGTTCGCTTTGCGGCAAAATGACCCGGTGTTGTATTTCGTCCAACGACTGCGCGACGAAGCGCACAGATTTGCAATTGGCGCGCATAGAGCCAAGCGATCCAAAGCCATCGGTGCGACACCGCTGGACGATGTGCCTGGGATAGGTGCCGCGCGAAAACGCGCGTTGTTGACACATTTCGGCAGCGCAAAGGCAGTCAGCCGCGCAGGGTTGGCGGATTTAAAGGCAGTGGACAGGATTTCTAATAAAGTTGCGGAGACTGTATATGATTATTTCCATGAAAAAGGTTAGGTCATTACCTGTCGTTCTTTCGTCGCGTCCGAAATAGCGCTACCAATTCGGAGTGAAGTTAAATTTGCCAAATATCCTGACGATCCTGCGCCTGTTGGCGGCACCGGGCGTCGTGGTCATGTTTTTATATTTCCCCAGGCCTTGGGCCGACTGGTTCGCGTTTTTGCTGTTTGTCGCCGCTGCTGTGACAGATTTTCTTGACGGATACCTGGCGCGTGCCTGGAAACAAGAAAGTCGATTTGGTGCCATGCTTGACCCGATTGCCGACAAAGCAATGGTTGTCATCGCACTTTTGGTCATTACGGGTTTCTCAGGAATGAATCCTTGGATTCTGCTGCCTGCTACAATCGTCATATTTCGCGAAGTTTTTGTCTCAGGCTTGAGAGAATTTCTGGGTGACAAAGCCGGGTTGCTGAAAGTTACAATCCTTGCGAAATGGAAGACGACCGCGCAAATGGTCGCGATCGCCATCCTTTTCACAACCGGTGTGTTTGAGCATAACTTTATTGAGCGATCGATTGGCATGGACAACGCGCTGGTCGCCGACATCATGTCTGGCAAAATTGAAGACATGGTTGGGCTGCGCTGGAATGCCGCTGCTGCAAATATGAGCTGGTGGATCGGTGTGGTTCTGTTGTGGGGGGCGGCGATACTTACGTTGGTCACGGGAATAGACTATTTCCGCAAGGCGTTGCCGCATCTCAAGGGAGAAGACTGATGGATGTATTATATTTTGCCTGGGTCCGTGAACGCATCGGTGTGCCAAAAGAGCACGTTGCAACCAGCGCTGCATCTGTGGCCGATCTGGTAGAAGAATTGATCGCGCGCGAACCACGTTACGCCGAAGCCTTCAAAGATCTTTCGGCGCTACGGGTTGCAGTTGATCAGGAACTAGTGGATTTTGACGCATCATTAAATGGCGTGCAGGAAGTGGCATTTTTCCCGCCAATGACGGGCGGTTAGGGGTGGTCGTCCGGATCCAAGACAACGCGTTCGACATTGGCGATGAGTTGCGGGAATTTGCGGCCGGCCACACGGATCAGGGCGCAGTTGTCAGCTTCACGGGATTGGTGCGCGATAGTGTTGGCGATCTTTTGCACATGGAACTAGAGCACTATCCAGCGATGACTAAATCTGCGCTGGAGGCTATTGACGAGCAGGCTACGAGGCGTTGGCAACTTGGGGCCAGCTTGATTATCCATAGGTTTGGCAAACTGGTCCCTGGTGACCCGATAATGATTTTTGGCAGCCGAATTCATGATGGATTTTCTCAAAACTGATGCGCCATTCTGGAAAAAAGAAACCAGCAAAAAGGGCGAAAATTGGGTTGCCACCGCGCGCTGTGACAAGGATGCACTTAGACGTTGGTAGGCATTATCCGTTGTTTACGCGTTCAATGTAGGTCCGCAGTTCTTCTGCCTCTTGACGCGCAATTTGCAAACCGTCCATCGCTGCGTTCAGTTCGGCTTCGGTTTGAACTTGCTTATTTGTCAATTCAGCTTCGCGTTGTTGGTAATAGGAAACCGCCTGGTCGCGTTGCTCTTCTGCTTCGTGCAACTGTCGTGCCATTTTGT
>CAXMPY010000287.1:267-1925 GCA_964195275.1 uncultured Paracoccaceae bacterium | reverse complement strand
CATCGGTGCGCGGTCAGGACGAATGGCGACGGATGCGCCAACTGACTTTGGATGAGGGGATTATCCGCCATTACAATAAACAGCACCGCCAGATCGTTCGCGCATTGCGCGACCGCGAACCAGAATTGGCTGCCAACCATATGAAAGAACACCTGGAAACAGCACGCCTGTCACTGACCCGTGCTGCCGACACTTAGCCTAGGACAGTCAACAGCCCCTAGGTCTTGGCCGAAGTCTGAAACCAATTAATGTAAATTCGTTCCGCCATTTCGTTAAACAAAGCCATATTGCGATCACAATCGGCGGTCATTTTTTGCACGCCGTCTTGGCCCATAGCCTTGGTTAGCGCATCAGCATATTCAGGAATTTTTGCCCAATTCCCAATGGTATCGAGCTCTACTTCAAGATGGAATTGCATTGAATAGGCGCGGGTTTGCCAGCGCATTGCCTGCACTGGACAGCCCGGCGATGTTGCCAGGCATTGCGCACCCGGCGGCATGGTTTTTACTTCGGCACTGTGCCATTGCAGAGACTTGAATTTTTCCGGCAATCCATCAAACAGGACGCCGTTTGCGCCCTCTTCGGTCAGATAAATATCCATGACGCCAATTTCTGGTGTGTCAGTTTTCCCAACACTGCCGCCTAAGGCCTCGGCCAACAACTGATGCCCAAGGCACAGGCCCAAAAAGGGCAAGCCATCTTCCGCTACCGCTTTGCGAATGAACGCTTTTTCATCTTTCAGCCAAGGGTTCTCTGCCTCTTGCCAGACATCCATCGGTCCGCCCATCACCCAAAGTGCGTCAAACTTATCGTGCGTTGGCAAAGCTTCGCCTTGGTCCAGATTAATCGGTTCCCAACTGTGCCCATCTTCGGCAAAAAAATCCCGGAAAATGCCGGGGTGTTCAACACTTGCGTGTTGCAAAACCAGTATGTGCATTGGCGAATCCTCCGTTCGCGGACACTAGCGGGAATAATTATTTTGGCTATAGCCCAATTCGTGATTGGGACGGAGGATAGCCAAAGTAAGTCTTGTAGGTGGTTGAAAAATGCGCCGAGTTTGCAAACCCGGTTGCCAGGGCAATTTCGGTTAGCGCAAGGGGCGAATTCCGCAGCAAACTTTGCGCTTTATCCAATCGCAATTCGCGATAATATTTCATCGTCGGCATGCCCAGTTTGTCTCTGAACAATCGGTTTAGCTGCCGCGGTGATATCCTGGCGATCAACCCCAAATGCTGCAAAGTCAACGGATCTGCGATGTGGTTCTCCATTGCGTCAACGGCAATCAGAACTACGGCATTTATCGTGCCAACGCGTTCAACTAGCCCCCCTCTTTGCTGACCACCCGACGGTCTAATGTCAGTATGCATAAACCAATCACTAACCAGGCGCGCAAATGGTGTGCCGTGATCACGGGCGATCAGCGCGTGCATCAGGTCCATTGCTGCGGTGCCACCCGCACAAGTCACGCGATCACGATCAATGATATATAGCGATTTTTCGATCATCAGTTCCGGTGAAATTTCTTTCAAGGCCGCCGCATGTTCCCAGTGGACGGTCATGCGCCTGCCACGCATCACCCCGGCTTTTGCCAAGATAACCGGGCCGCCCGATACGCCACCAATCATGGCACCGGTGCGCGACATTCTCGATATCCAATT
>CAXMPY010000287.1:0-257 GCA_964195275.1 uncultured Paracoccaceae bacterium | reverse complement strand
CAAACAACATGTCCAATGCCAAACGGTCTTCGATCTGGGCATCCGCGTCGATGCGACAGGCACCTGAACTAGAGATCAAACCGCCTTGGGATGTAATATTGACCACGTCATACAACTTTTGCCGCGACAATAGGTTTGCGGCTCGAAACGGCTCGGCGGTTGAAGCATAGGACATCAAGGCGAATCCAGGCAGGGCCAGTATCCCAACCCGGGTTGGCCTGTGATTTGGTCCAATTCTGTCCATTTTTAAAAGATAT
>CAXMPY010000286.1:0-1933 GCA_964195275.1 uncultured Paracoccaceae bacterium | reverse complement strand
CGTCGTTTTGCAGGGTCTGCAACCCAGCCATCCGGTAAAAAACTGATCAGATCATTCCACTTGCCATCAAATCCGATCAGTCCACGCATTCTGTCCAACGCCGCTTCCATGGTCATGATCTTTTCACGGTTCACCGAATAAGGGCGAAATTCGTCTTTGGTGCGGATACGGGCATAGGCCTGCATCAAATCTAGCAGCGTGGCGGTGTAGGTTGTGCGCCGCACGCGCGAAACACCTTCAGGGACGCCACGAACAAAAAAGTCGCGCCCTTTTTGATCACGTGCCATGATTTTTGCGGCGGCTTGCCGCATGGCTTGCAAGCGTTCCAGTTGAAACGCCAGATGCGCCGCCAATTCCGCGCCACTGGGGCCCTCATCTGTTGGATCCGGCGGCAGCAGCAGGCGCGATTTAAGAAACGCCAGCCAGGCCGCCATCACCAGATAATCTGCCGCCAGTTCAATCCGCAAGGCGCGGGCTTTTTCGATGAAACCCAGATACTGAACGGCCAAGTCCAGTACAGATATTTTACGCAGATCTACCTTTTGGGTCCTTGAAAGGGTCAACAACAGATCCAACGGCCCCTCAAAGCCGTCGACATCCACAATCAGCGCCTCAGACGCCAACCGATCTGCAACCGGTATCATCTTAGTATCGAATTCTTGTTCAGACATAAGGGCTGCCACCAAGCAGGGCGCGTTGTTCAGCCTCGAGTGCTGCAATATCGATGTCCTGTGCCAGCCGACGGGCGGATAAGGCCAAATCGGCTCGGTTCTGCGCGTCAACGGTCATGCGGCCCGACACACCAGCGATTTTTGCCATTTCGTCAAGGTCGCCATTGCAATGCAGAACGATATCACATCCGGCATCCAACGCAGCACGCGCCTTTTGGGCATGCGTGCCCACCAGGGCCTGCATCGATATATCATCTGTCACCAACAAACCTTTAAAAGCCAAATCATCCCGGATCATATCGACAATGGTTGAAGATGTCGTTGCCGGTTCTGCATCTAGCGCGCTATACACAATATGCGCAGTCATCGCTATTGGTAGATCAGAAAGCACAGCAAATGGCGCAAAGTCAGTATCCCTAAGTAACTTTTCAGAAACCCCGATTTTTGATAGCGTCAAATGGCTATCCAACACCGCCCGACCGTGGCCGGGAATGTGTTTTAGGACTGGAATTACGCCGGCGTCAATCAACCCGTCAGCCACGGCGCGTGCCACCACAGCAACCTTCACCGCGCCGGTCCCATAACAGCGGTTGGCTAGTATCGGATGGGTTTCGTTTGTGGCAATATCGGCCAGTGGCGCACAGTTGCCGTCAATACCTGCGGCGCGCAATTCAGCCCCGATCAACCGATATCGCAACCACATACTGCGTGCCGCGTTGGCACCGGCCAGTTTCACATGATCAGCTGCAGGCATCCATTCGCGCCAGTATGGGCCTTTCAAGCGTTGAACCCGCCCACCTTCCTGATCAATCAATATAGGGGCGTTTCGGCCCACACAATCGCGCAGATCCCGTGTTAACGTCGTTAATTGAACGGGGTTTTCGATATTACGCGCGAACAGGATGAACCCCCAGGGGTCAGCCCGCGCAAAAAAGGACTTTTCTCCTTGGGTCAGGCGCGCTGCGTCGCATCCAAATATATACGCGCCCTGCCCCAAATTATCCGACCTGAACCATTAGCGCGTCACCACCGGAATGCAATTTGCTTGCGCCGCTAACAATGTTGAACAAAAGCGGCGCGCATCCGAAAGATCGGCAAATCCATGTGCGCGCAATCGGTAGAACACTTTGCCCCCGGATTGCGCTTGTTCACTCACACGGGCTTTGTCGGTCATGAATTCATCAACCCGGGCTGTAATCTTTAGCCATTCTGCCTTGGCAATATCCACCGTCTCCAACGCCCCCAGTTGTGCCAAACGCGTG
>CAXMPY010000285.1:0-1950 GCA_964195275.1 uncultured Paracoccaceae bacterium | reverse complement strand
GACCAAACCGGAACTGTTTCCGATCGAATTATCTGGCCGCTGTTTATTGCCTATTTGGACGACGCGCGTTTAATCGTGGCTTGGTGCGAAACAAGGCAGGATTACCGACATTTTAGAACCGACAGGGTTCAGTCACTGGACAGACGGGAAAGCAAATATCCCGCGCGCCGGGCGCTATTAATCCGGGGCTGGGAAGAAATGTGGGCGAAGAAGAAATAAGGAAACGGCGACGTCGCGGCACAATACGCGACATGTTAATCTGGCTGTTAGGGTGCACAGCGGGCCATCCTCAGCCGACCAATCTTGAGTTATTCACCCAATAACGCATCGATTTTGTTGCCCGATATGCTGTGCCCAAGCTGTGTAAAGTCACCGCCGTCAAACATCGCCGTCGCCGCATCATGAATAATGCGGTGCGTTACACGCGCCAATGCTGATCCCAGCGATATCCGGGCGACGCCAAGATTTGCAAAATCTGCTTTGTTCATTGCGGTGTAGACCGGGCCTGCGGCAAGGGCGTTAACCGGTTTGCGGGTGGCCTGGCATATTCGCGCGATATCCGGGGCTGATTTCGGCATCGGGACATACAGACAATCGGCGCCCGCAGCATCAAAAGCACGAATTCGCTTCAAAGCCTCTTCGATGTCATATTGGCCGTTGATGATGCCATCAGCACGGGCAACAAGCACAAAATCAGATGGCAATGCGCGTGCGGCGGCCGATGCAGCGGCGATGCGTTCAACTGCCAGATCAAATGCATATGGTGTGGCGCCGGGCAGGGCGGTATCTTCGATCGATATCCCGGCCAAGCCAACTTCGGCTGCCATACGAACGGTTTGGACAACTGGTCCGGGTGCTTCGCCGAACCCATTTTCGAAATCACCCGAAACTGGCACGTTGACCGCTGCAACCATATCTGCGGCATGGGCCAGCGCCTGATCGCGGGTTATTGTACCATCTGGTTGGCCCAAGGCAAAAGCATGGGCCGACGAAGATGTTCCGATTGCCTGGGCCCCCAAGCCAGCCAGCATTTTGGCACTGCCGATATCCCAGACATTGGCCAGAATGAACGGATTACCGGGGCGGTGCAGATCCCGAAACTTGGCACCGATGTCTTGCGTCATTCTGTCAATCCTTTTTGCAAATTTTACCAATCGAATCAATGCGTCCTCAAACAGATCATCCTGAATTGTCATGGCAACGCGAATATGCCCGGCGGCAGATACGCCGAAACTTTCACCCGGCATAACGGCGATCATTTCGGTTTCCAGCAACGCATCACCAAAGGCTTCACCCGTCAAACCTGTGGCGCGGACATCCAGCATGATGTACATCGCCCCACCTGATGGCACCATACGCACCACATTCTGTGCCGCTATAACCCGGGTGGCAATGGCGCGCCGACGCAAAAAGGGCGCGGCAATTTTTTCTTCTAAACCACGGCCAGATTTAAGCGCAACAACTAATGTGCGTTTTTCCATCGCAAGCAAACTGCGCGGCGAAATATGTGCGCCTTGCCAAACCTGGGTGTCGTAAACTTCATCCGAGATCAGCCAAAGGTCATGGGCAATGCAAACCGCCGCGATGCCTTCCAGCGTTTTGCGCGAATAGACCACGCCCGTCGGATTGTTTGGTGAATTGATCAACAAGGATTTGGCGCCGGGTGCCAAGGTTTTAATGTCGGAATGTTGCGGCTGAAAATCAGTTTCGGGTTTGGTAAGAATTGGCACAGGTAACGCCCCTACGGCCCGAATAGTACCCGGGTAAGTGGCGTAATATGGATCGCAAAACAACGCGCGATCGCCCATATTACAAACCGCGAAATGGGCCGAAAACAAAGCAGATTGCCCGCCGGGCGTAATCAGGATGTTGTCCGTCGCGGTCGCAACGCCGGTGCGTTCTGTTAGGCGCGCTGCAACTGTTTCACGCAAACTGGTGACCCCGGGAACG
>CAXMPY010000284.1:0-1956 GCA_964195275.1 uncultured Paracoccaceae bacterium | reverse complement strand
GTTGGTGGGCAGCGACAGGCCCATAGCCTCGACCAGACTGGCCATTGTCGATGCCGTTCCCATAGTCATACAAACGCCAGCCGAGCGGCTCATGCCGGATTCCGCTGACATGAAATCCTGCAACGTCATATCACCAGCGCGCACCGCTTCTGAAAATTTCCAAACGTCCGTACCCGATCCGATATCGCGGCCCTGCCATTTGCCATTCAGCATGGGGCCGGAACTAACGACAATGGATGGCAGATCAACGGATGCCGCGCCCATCAGTTGCCCCGGTGTGGTTTTATCACAGCCCCCCAGCAACACGACTCCGTCAATGCCATAGGCGCGTATCGATTCTTCGACATCCATCGCCAACAGATTGCGAAACAGCATCGCGGTTGGTTTCATCTGGGTTTCACCCAATGACATGACCGGGAATTCAACTGGGAAACCGCCGGCCTCCCAAACGCCGCGTTTCACGCCTTCAGCCAAATCTCGCAGGCCGGAATTGCAGGGCGTTAGTTCAGACCAGGTATTACAAATGCCGATGATCGCGCGCCCATCAAAAGCGTGATCCGGAAAACCCTGATTTTTCATCCAACTGCGATGAATAAATCCGTCTTTGTCGGATTTTCCATACCACGCTTGGCTGCGGCGCTTTTTCGTCATGTTGATGGTACCCCGTTGAATTGTGGTTTTCGGCCACGGCACTATTAAATGACAACCACCAACAAAAAACCACCCCGGATTACGGATCACCAGTTAACGGATGGTGACGAAACTTTTAGCCCTGCATTATAGTGGCCGAAAATTTCATTCACATGTCAGGTTTGCCCCTTTAGAAAATTTTGCACTTCACTGAATTTCGGGATCGCAGCGGCGGCCCCGGGGCGCGAAACCTGAATTGCGGCAGCGGCAGCGGCCTGGTTCATCGCATCTACCACCGGTTCGCCCTGATCTAGCGCCGAAAGGGCATAGCCTAAAAATGTGTCCCCTGCCCCGGTGGTATCAACAGCGTCGCTGGGATAAGCGGCCATTTCGATTTTTTCACCCCGGTTGAAATATGTCGCGCCTTTTGCGCCGTAGGTGACAATCAGCTTGATCCGCGACAGGGCCCGATCGGCATACGACAATTCACTTTTCAGCTGTTGAAATTCAATTTCGTTGACAACCAACAGCGACGTGAATGGCAATATTTCTGTAACGGCCCTGACAGAAAATGGTGCCGCCGAATAGCACACACGCATCCCCATTTCTTGGGCAATTTTCGCCGCAACTGAACCCAAATTTGTTTCATTCTGCAGCAAAAACCAATCCCCAGGTTCGGCGGCAGAAAGCGCCGAATTGATCTGCTCAGTCGTTATTTGCATATTCGCACCGGGCAACAAGACGATCGAATTTTCTGCCATCTGATCAACAAAGATAACCGCGTGGCCGGTGGGCGTCTGAACTGTCGCGATATTGCCGGTATCAACACCTGCCTCAAATAGCGCCTGAACAGTCCATTCAGATTGGTCGCCAATTGCGCCGATGTGGTGAACCTGACCACCGGCGCGGGCAATCGCAATGGATTGATTGGCGCCCTTGCCACCCAAACCTCTGTTAAAATCTTTTGCCGGCAAAGTTTCGCCCGGCTTGGGCAGCCTATCCAGGGCATAGACATTATCTATGTTTATCGACCCAAGATTGAAGACGGTCATGGTGGCGCTCCTGATTTGTCGTGTTTTTATGGCTTGGTCGACATGTCCTGGACGGTTCAACCAATTCTATTGCAACCAGCCCAATTTTGAAGCCAGCTTAGTAACACATGGGAACGCTTGTTTGAAAGTTATACTTGCCCGGCAATTGGAATTTACCCAATACTAAGTTTCTCAACAAAAGAACGTCAGAGGTTGGATGTCAAAAGCTACGTTTTCTCAGGATCCACACCGGCTTAAGGCGCCAAACGAAAAAGTGCTTGAGGTTGCGATTGGT
>CAXMPY010000283.1:0-1959 GCA_964195275.1 uncultured Paracoccaceae bacterium | reverse complement strand
GTGTTTAGCCTGCCGGTATCTATCCTTTCGGAGTACGCTATGTTGCAAGTCTTGAAAACCTCCTGGGCGCTGCTTTTAGGCATGCTGCTTTTGATGGTGGGCAATGGTATGCAGGGCACCCTTTTGGGGGTGCGCGGGGCAATTGAAGGTTTTACAACTTTCGAAAT
This sequence comes from uncultured Paracoccaceae bacterium, assembly GCA_964195275.1. Lineage (GTDB taxonomy): Bacteria > Pseudomonadota > Alphaproteobacteria > Rhodobacterales > Rhodobacteraceae > NVTR01. Next base: position 1,792 of record CAXMPY010000283.1, on the reverse strand, counting down.
TTCGATCGTGATGTCGGCCTATTTTGCCGGTTTTTTCGGCGGTTCAAGGCTGACGCCGGAACTGATCCGACGGGTGGGACATGTCAGGGTGTTTGCGGCTTTGGGGTCGTTCATATCTGCAGCGCTTATTTTATTCCCTACGGTAACCGAACCCTGGGCGTGGACAGTCTTAAGGTTGGTGTTGGGTTTCTGCTTTTCGGGGGTCTATGTCACCGCCGAAAGCTGGCTAAATAATGCCGCCAGCAATGAAAACCGGGGGCAGGCGCTGTCATTATACATGATCGTGCAAATGTTGGGCATCGTGTCCGCGCAGGGACTGTTGGCATTTGGCGACCCTTCGGGATTTATTTTGTTCATCATTCCGTCAGTATTGGTATCAATTGCGTTTGCACCGATTTTGCTTTCAATCAGCCCCACCCCTGCCTTTGATGCCGCCAAACCGATGAACTTACGGCAATTATTTCAAGTCTCGCCTTTGGGGTGCGTCGGGTTGTTTCTGTTGGGGGGGGTATTTTCTGCCCAATTTGGCATGTCAGCGGTCTATGGGACCCAAACCGGCCTAAGCGTCGGTCAAATATCTGCCTTCGTTGCCACAATCTATATCGGCGCGCTGGTTATGCAATACCCAATTGGTTGGTTGTCAGACCGAATGGACCGTCGAATTCTTATTATGATCACGTCGCTGATTGCCGGTATTTCTGCCGTCGGCGGCATGACATTTGCCAACAGTTACACAACGATCTTGATCGTGGGTTTTTTGGTCGGGGGCACGTCGAACCCTCTGTATTCGTTGCTGATCGCCTATACTAACGACTTTCTGGAACTCCACGATATGGCCGCTGCATCCGGTGGACTGGTGTTCATTACCGGCATTGGTGCGATCGCCGGGCCCCTGATCACCGGATGGCTAATGGGTATCGCGGGTCCTGCCGGGTTTTGGCTGTTTATCTCAATTCTGATGTTTGCGACTTCTGCCTATGCCGCTTATCGAATGACCCAACGCCCGGCCACATCTGTTGATGAGTCTAGCGCGTTTGTAGGTGTGTCGCCCTCAGCAACGGTTGTTGCCCACGGTGTTGCACAGGAATGGGCAATTGAGGCCGCACAGGACGCAGAAATGGAAACAACAGACGCTTAAATGCAGCATAATCGCACGATTAAGAAACAACACTAAGTTCGGTCTTGCCAAATCAAAAAAGGTTTGTAACGGTCAGCTTGTCTAGGGGCAGAACACCAATGAGGAGGGTGGTCATGGCTAACCCGGAGGATATCCTGGCTTTTTGGCTGGATGACGTGGGTTCAGACGGTTGGTACCAAGGAGGTACGGACCTTGATCAAGAGATTAGGGACCGGTTTGAAAAAACCTGGTTTGAATCTCAGGAAGGCGCCTGCGGCTTATGGCTTACCTATTCCAGCGGCACCTTGGCCTATATTATTCTGGCCGATCAGTTCTCAAGAAACATGTTTCGCAATTGTAGTCAGGCGTATTCGTTAGATCGTTCTGCGCGGGCAGCAGCCAAAGTGGCGATTGCGCGTGGTTGGGACATGAAAATCGATGAACCGGCACGGCATTTCTTTTACATGCCGCTGGCCCATTCTGAAAACCTGTGTGATCAGGACCGTTGTGTTCGTTTGATGAAAGAGCGGATGCCTGAAACCGGCGAAAATCGATTAATTCATGCCAAGGCACACCGCGAAATTATCCGCCAATTTGGTCGGTTCCCATTTCGCAATGAAGTTTTGCGTCGTGATACCACAGGGCCCGAGGCCAAATTTCTTGAAAATGGCGGTT
>CAXMPY010000282.1:0-1981 GCA_964195275.1 uncultured Paracoccaceae bacterium | reverse complement strand
TGCCGCAAAAAGCCCAGATTGGCGGTACAGCCCGCACGATGGACGCTGAAACCCGAGATCTTGTGGAAAAACGCATTGTCGAGATCGCCCAAGCGACGGCCACCGCCTATGGCGCCGTTGCCCGGGTGAATTACGAACGCGGATATCCGGTTACAATCAGCAGCGACGCAGAAAGCGAATTTGCCGCTAAAGTTGCCAGAAAGGTTGCCGGCAGTTGCCACGAAGCGCCACTGAATATGGGTGGCGAAGATTTCTCGTATATGTTGAATGAACGTCCGGGAAATTTTATCTTCATTGGCAATGGTGACACCGCATATGTGCATCACCCCGAATATAATTTTGACGATGATGCGATCCCCGCGGGCTGTTCGTATTGGGCTGAAATCATTGAATCCGGCATGCCGGTGGCCTGAAGTTGAAACCATTTCTGGTCCTGCAACTGCGCCCTGAAACCGCGGCAGCAGACGATGAGTTTGCTGCCATTCGGCGCAAAAGCGGGTTGCGCGAAAGCGAGACCCATCGAATTCGGCTGGATCAGGCAGATATTCCGACCGATCTCAGTCTTAATGATTATTCGGGGGTTATTGTGGGCGGCGGTCCAGGTTGCGTTTCAGATAGGCCGCAGGACAAATCGCCAACCGAAGCCCGCATTGAAAACGCCGTCATGGCCCTGTTGCCTGCGATAACAGGGCGTGATTTTCCGTTTATGGGGTGTTGTTATGGAATCGGCGTTCTGGGGGCCCATTTGGCCGCTGATGTCAGCAAACTGCGCTTTGGTGAAGAAGTTGGAACCAGCCTCTGCAAAGTGACAGCAGAGGGCGAAAAAGACGATATATTGCAAGGTTGTCCAGATAGCTTTGATGCCTTTGTCGGCCACAAAGAAGCGCTGCAGGAACTTCCGCAGGGCTGCGTTCAGCTGCTGACGTCAGACGCTTGCCCCTTTCAAATGATCCGATTTGGCAAAAACGTTTACGCCACGCAATTTCATCCCGAAGCCGATGCCGCCGGGTTTGAACTGCGCATCGGCATCTATCGCAACAAAGGGTATTTTGCGCCCCAAGACGCTGACCGGTTGGTCGCCATATGCCGCGCAGCCGACGTGCACGTACCGGAAATGATATTACAAAATTTTGTGAACCGATACCGACAGCACTAACCAATTAGGGGTGTGGATGTTCGCAAATAACCCGACTAATACTATCTTCGTTTCAGATATATTCCCGCCGAAGGCACCGCGACACACGGTAGTGCGGCGCAACCAATTAACCGCCGGTATGGCTCATGTGGCGCGAAATTTGTCCATCATTCTGTCGGGTATAGTCAAAATCATGGCCCTTGGGTTTTCGCGCAATGGCCGCCCGGATCGCCGCTGACAAGGGGGCATCATCATCAGGGTTGGCCCGCAATACGTCCCGTAAATCAGCCTGATCTTCCTGACCAAGACACATGAATAATTCACCCGTACAGGTTAGGCGCACCCGGTTACAGCTTTCGCAAAAATTATGCGACAACGGGGTGATAAACCCGACCGTTTGTCCAGTTTCTTCCAACCGTACATAACGCGCCGGTCCACCGGTCCGTTCGTCTAATTCGGTCAGCGTATACGCCTGCGCCAACTGGGCGCGAACATCCTTCAAATCCCAATATTGGCCGATACGTTCGATGCCGTCCATGTCACCCATGGGCATAACTTCAATCCAAGTTAAATCAATGTCGCGACTGGCACACCATTGGGTCAGACTAATCAATTCCGCTTCGTTAAAGCCCTTAAGTGCCACCGCATTGATCTTGACACGCAGTCCGGCGCTTTGTGCAGCATCAATGCCTTTCAATACCTGCGGCAGGCGGCCCCAACGGGTAACACGGGCAAACTTTTCTTCGTCCAATGTATCAAGCGAAACATTAACCCGGCGCACACCGCAGGCAGCCAGGTCAGTTGCAAATCGTCCCAGTTGCGATCCGTTGGTTGTTAAAGTCAATT
>CAXMPY010000281.1:0-2031 GCA_964195275.1 uncultured Paracoccaceae bacterium | reverse complement strand
AAATTGGCGGCACCAAGGAAAAGCGAATTATTCCACTGATATCGGGCACCGTCGGGGTGATTTCCGGCTTTATGCAAAATGTCGGCGCAGCAGCGTTGTTTCTGCCGGTTGTGCAACGGATATCCACCCGATCACGCATTCCGATGTCGCGTTTGCTTATGCCAATGGGGTTTTGCGCCATTTTAGGTGGCACGATCACGATGGTTGGTTCCAGCCCATTGATTTTGCTTAACGACCTGATCGTTAACGCCAATTCCGCTTTGCCGGCAGATCAGCAAATTGACACTTTTGGCCTGTTTGCGGTTACGCCGATTGGCATAGCGCTGATTGTGTCGGGCATATTGTATTTTGTCATTTTGGGGCCTTGGGTTTTACCCAAAGGCAAAAGCGTATCCCAAGTACAACGCACAACAGGCGAATATATCAGCGATGCTTATCACATCGATTACGTGTTCGCGGAAGTTTACGTGCCTTCGACATCCAAATTGATCGGCGAAGTTTTGGACAATTTCGAAACCGAACATGGGGTGCGGACTATTGCTGTTACTTCGGGTCGGAAATTGCGCATGGGATCGGGCGGTCTGTCGCCCCTGTTAGAGGTTCGGGCAGCAGATGTTTTGGCGTTGATCGGTGAGCGCGCGGCAGTTGATGCCTTTTGCCACCATTACGGATTGGACCTGCGGCGCGAACTGGACGCATTTTCTGAACTGTTGTCGCCAACCACTTCCGGGTTGGCCGAAGTGGTGATAACGCCAACCTCGGCTTTAGTGGGTGAATCTGCGCGCAGTTACCGATTGCGCGCAGCACACGGTATTTCGACCCTTTCCATCATTCGCGGCGGTGAAATCTATCGTGAAGGTCAGGATGTGCGCAGCGTTAAATTTGCGCCCGGTGATACCGTGTTGATATTTTCCGACTGGGCAAGTCTGGACAGGTTTCATACCAGCCACAAAATTGTTGTCACCACCGAGCATCCGCATGAAGATGTGCGCGCTGACAAAGTTTTTCATGCGTTGATTTTCTTTTCGATTGCTATGGGATTGGTGCTGTTTACCGATCTACGTCTGTCGGTTGCGCTGTTGGTTGGCGCGCTGGGGATCATTATCAGCGGTGTGTTGGACCCCGAAGAAGCGTATTCTGCGGTCAGTTGGAAAACGGTATTTCTGTTAGCTAGTCTTATCCCGCTGGGTCGTGCGGTTGAAAGCAGTGGAACGGCGGCATGGATAGCGGACCAAATTTTGACGTCACTGGGCGAAGTGGCCATTTGGCAATTGCAATTGGTCATCGCCGTTCTGGCGACCGCCTTTACGCTGGTCATGTCAAATGTCGGCGCGACCGTTTTGCTGGTACCTTTGGCCATCTCAATCGCCATACAGGCCGGGGCGAACCCTGCTGTTTTTGCGCTGACGGTCGCGTTGGCAACGTCAAATTCGTTTCTGTTGCCGACCCATCAGGTGAATGCGCTGATCATGGGCCCGGGACATTACCGGGTTGCCGATTTTTTCCGGGCAGGAGGCATCATGACAATGATATTTCTGGCTGTTTTAATGGTGATGTTGCAGCTGTTTTATTGAGCCATGTTAATTCTGTGCTAGACTACCGCCAAGCAGGAGAATTCAGATGCTAACCATATCCAACGATACTCAGCACCAGACCGTTATCACAACATTTGAAGTGACCCCAGCAACGTGTCAGGACATGTTGGATGAATTGACGGATGCACTTAATGCATTCATCCGCAAGCAGCCGGGTTTCAATGGCGCCGCCATCCATGTGAATGACGCCCGAACGCGGGTCGCGAATTATTCGCAGTGGCGCCAGCGCGAGGATTTTCAAGCGATGCTGCGCAGCGAAGAGATGATCGTACGCAACCAGCGTATCAGTGGTCTTTGCAAGGGTTTCTTGCCGGTGATGTATGATGTTGTGGACACATTCAAATAGATTTTATCGCCAGGATTGCGGCCATTCAGGTGCCGAAAAGCGGCGACTGATATAGTGGGTCATGTTTGGCGAAACTAAAATATGCTTGGG
>CAXMPY010000280.1:1661-2032 GCA_964195275.1 uncultured Paracoccaceae bacterium | reverse complement strand
GGTCTTTAGGATCAAGCGCCAACCAGGTTTGCAAGTCAGCTTTGGCAATATCTTCGGCTCTTTCACATAGGGCGTCGCGTCGCGCAGTTAATATCACCAAAACAATCAACACGACAAGCAACGCAATCAATACATGCGAGTAGCCCGGCAGATAGACCGTAAAGCCAAGAAAACAAACGGTCATAAGAAACACAAACATCGTGCGATCTGACCAGTTTAAAAATCCATATGTCAGCTTGGAAACCCGCGCGGCAGGGGCAATGCCAAGACGCACCAACAGTTTTTGCAGATTGTTCCAAAGAAATCCGGCTGGCACAACAACCGCAGCCAGTAGCAGAAACATATAATTTGACATGCCTGGCGCTGTGAAT
>CAXMPY010000280.1:0-1651 GCA_964195275.1 uncultured Paracoccaceae bacterium | reverse complement strand
AATACCACCACTTGAACAAGCATACCGATAATAAAGCCTACGACAAATTTCAGACCCACCGACCAAAGCCCCGGTCGCATCGTAAAGGCTTTGACCGGGTTCGCAGTAATAATGCCAAGAAACAGGCCCGCTGCGACATTCGCCTGCCAAGCCTCTGAAATTTGCTGTGCAGTTAATGAAGATAATTGAGTGGCCAATATCTCAGCCAACCATCCGCTGACGAATAACGCCAGGATGACGGATGAAAAATACACTATGAAAGGATCAGTTTTGGATTTTGTTGGGGCAGCGCTCATGATTTACTCGGACCATTATTGTTGGCTAATAAGTAATTTCGGAATCCGCCGAGAATGGGTCGGGCTTGTGACAGAAGTCGATATATCGGTGCAAGAATGTGCCACTGAAGCGTGATCGGAAACAATGTTAATCTAGGCTCAAGATTGTCTCAAGACTGGATCAAACTTGGTCCCGGTCGGCAGAATACGGCATTGCGGCACCGAAAAAAAGCGCCGCATAAATGCAACGCTTTGATTGTTTGTCTTGATTTGATCCGTCTGAACGGGTGCAGATCAGCGTTTTGAGAACTGGAACGACCGGCGCGCCTTGCGCTTGCCGTATTTCTTACGCTCGACAACGCGGCTATCACGGGTGAGAAACCCAGCGGCTTTCAGTGCAGACCGCAAGGCAGGTTCATAAAGCTGCAATGCTTTGGACACACCGTGCTTTACTGCACCGGCCTGCCCAGACAATCCGCCACCTTTGACTGTGGCTGTCACATCAAACTGATCAACAACCCCGGCAACCTGAAATGGCTGGCGCAGGATCATTTGCAAAACTGGGCGTGCAAAATACACACTCATTTCTTTACCGTTGACCGTAACTTTGCCGGAACCCGGCTTGATCCAGACCCGCGCAACCGCATCTTTGCGTTTGCCCGTGGCATACGACCGGCCCAAATCATCTCGAGTGGGTTCAGGCAGTGCGGCGATTTCGACGGCAACCGGTGCCGCGACTTCGATGGTTTCTGCAACCACCTTCAGATCTTCTAGGGATTTGATTTCATCGGCCATATTACGACTCCCTCGAATTTTTTGGGTTCATTGACTTGACGTCCAGCACTGTTGGATCTTGTGCTTCGTGCGGATGATCGGCGCTGGCATAGACCCGTAGGTTGGTCATTTGCTGACGGCTAAGTTTGCCGCCCGGCAACATCCGTTGCACGGCTTTTGTCACCATACGTTCTGGAAACTTACCCTCAAGGATCTGGCCAGCTGTACGTTGCTTGATGCCGCCAGGATGACCAGTGTGCCAATAGTGGATCTTGTCGGCGCGTTTGTTACCGGTCAGCTGAATTTTGTCAGCGTTGACGACAATAACATTGTCGCCCATGTCCATTGACGGTGTAAAAGTTGCTTTGTGCTTGCCGCGCAAGCGCATGGCGATAATTGATGCAAGCCGGCCCAATACAACGCCTTCAGCGTCAATCAGGATCCATTTTTTATCAATATCTGCTGGTGTCGCAGAGAAGGTTTTCATATTTTCTACCCTTAGGTGGGATTGGATGCGGGTGTATCTGATATCTACTTCGGCTGGTCAAGATGTAATTGTGACAAATATCTGTGTAATTTCAAGTGGTTAAGAATTAGGTATT
>CAXMPY010000279.1:0-2033 GCA_964195275.1 uncultured Paracoccaceae bacterium | reverse complement strand
GCGCCACGGTAAACGTATCGTTGGAAAACCCGTCCAGAATTGCCCTGAACAGGTTTTCTTTATTGCCGAAATAGTGGTGGATCATATTCCGCCCGGCATCAGCCTCTGCGCAAATGTCGCGCACAGAGGCCCCGGCAAATCCCTTTTCGGCAAAAAGCCGTTTGGCGGCATCCAGCAGCCGTTGTTTTGTGCTAATTTCGTCAGCTTTGGACATAGATCTATTTTATTCCCTTGGTCTTATCCGTGTCACGCCGCTGCCATCGTTTCAAGCCGGTCAAAGGCTTTTTGTTTACGCGGTTGCGGTTTGCCTGTTTCAACGAAATGTTTCAGTTCTTCAAGGCCTCGATAAAACCCAGCTTTCAGGCCTTTATTGATGCCATAGGACAACAAATATCCGTGAACTTTTAGGCTGGCCAAAGTATCCCAGGTAACTTCACATTTCTCGGGGGATATTTCACGGATTTGCACGTCGCTGGTAAACCCTTTTAAGGGCGCAACGCTTGGCAAGCCGCGCAATTTGGATGTGATCGTAATCTTGTAAGTTTTCAGGTCCATTTTAGAGGCCGTTTCTTCCATCCAAGCACCCGGTGCTCCGGCTCCTATTTCGGCGATGCGCGCCAATTGTGCGCCAGTTGCGCTCGGCAATGGGCGTGTGCGGTCTATGGATGCCATCCAAGTGTCTAGGGTCATGTAGTCATCCACAAGAACACTCCACACTTTTGAAGCCGGCGCATCGATGGTTATTTTAGTCGAGATTGTCATTTCGCATTCCTTTGTATGTGCAATTTAACACATATAATGAAGCAATTGTCAATTTTATACATGACAATATGCACATGTCAAGGCAGAAACCCGAAAGTTCCCAACAATTTTTTTCAATCGCCCCCCCAACTGGTGGCAGCAAGCACCTTGCAAAGCATCCGCGCCTTGATCATTCATGTGCCCAGTGGCTAACTGCGACCCAGATCACATCAGGAGAGAAACATGGCCGATCTGCCCCCACTGTGCGATTTTGGCTGGATAGCCCCGGATTTCACCCTGCCCGCCACAGATAGTGCAGTTTATTCGCTGGCCGATATCGCTGGCGAAAACGGCACGCTAATTATGTTCATCTGCAACCACTGCCCCTATGTTTTGGCCGTGCTGGACCGCATAATTCAGACCGCAGACGAATTGCAAGAACTTGGCATCGGTGTCGCGGCGATCAGTTCAAACGATGTTGCAGCCTACCCGCAGGACAGCATTGAAAACATGACCAAGCTGGCCAATCAGCGCGCATTTAGCTTTCCCTATCTTTATGATGAAACCCAAGACGTCGCCCGAAATTACGATGCGGTTTGCACGCCCGATTTCTTTGGTTTTGACCGCAACGGCGGATTGCAATATCGCGGCCGTCTGAACGCGTCGGGCAAAGATGCCGCGTCCCACCCGTTACGACGTGACCTGTTTGACGCCATGAAACAAGTTGCCGAAACGCAGGTTGGGCCTACAATTCAGACCCCGTCGATGGGATGTTCCATTAAATGGAAATAGGTCAAAACGCCCGCGACAATTTCCTTAGCAGCGGGGCGATGCCCAGAATGGCGCGTTCAATCTAAAACTGTAACCGGAAGGCAAACGCCGCCTCGTTGGTGGCGACACCGGCGACGTTGCTGTCATTCAGGCTGTGAACTGCGCGCAGCACCATGTCAGATTGACGCGACATTGGGATGCCATATCCGACCGAAATATCCAGTTGCCGTGCATCAGGGGCCAGTGGAACATTGACCGTGCTAAAACTGGTCACGCCGCCGCTATGGGTCACCGGCAACGTCACCCGCGCCCGACCAGAACCTACCGCCTGCGGCAGTCCGATCCCAAACGATATCCGGTCACCCACCGACCAGGTATTGTTCAATGAATAGGTGAGGTTCAGCGCATTATAGCCAACAGCAGACAAATCCATGTCGCTAAGCGCACCGGTCGGCTGCGCAAATCCAAGGCTGCCTGACACCGCGATCTGCGTATTGTTCGCTAAGGGCACGCCCCATACA
>CAXMPY010000278.1:0-2034 GCA_964195275.1 uncultured Paracoccaceae bacterium | reverse complement strand
ATGATGCCGCCGCCATGCCAATTTCCCTGATTTTCGGACGACTGGGCCCGCCCAAATGACACTGAAAATCGCGTCGGCAATTGCTCGGATTGGGCAAAGTATGTTTGCGCGCAAGCCGACAGCGAACCACCGGCAATCGGCGTTATCCCCTGATAAGGCTCATTGCCCTGGCCCTGATCAATTAGAACTGCAAAAAACCCATTTCCAATTTGCGCGAACGGCTCGCTGGAGGCATCCAACTTGGCGGCATCATAGCTGGCATAGGCGCGAATTCGCGCCGGCTCGCCCCCAGATGCAGGCCCAAAATAATCAGTGGCAATCAGGCGCACCGGCCCGCCGCCGCGCACTTGCAGGGACATTTTCCAACGCAGCTTGATCGTCTGCCCGATTAGCGCTGTCAGCAAAACTGCTTCTGCCACCAGGGCTTCCACCAGGGGCGGGTAATTGTGTTGGGCAAGCACACCGTCCAGCACGCCATCCAATCTTCCAATCCGACCCCGGATGTCGGCCTGATCCAATTGAAATGGAAGAATGGTGTCGTCCCAGGCTATTCTTGTTCCAACTGACATGGGATTCCTTGCGAATTCAAAATCGGCATACCGCGTCTATATAGGCGCGACAACCAATGCCAAAAGGGCACCATAGCTGTGAAATCTGATCTGCTGTCTAATTGGGCAACATTCTCTCAGGAGGGCCCGTCGTGTTCCAACATGACCCCGGAAATATCGTCGGGGAAATCCTGACCACCAGTGAAGGTCGTCAGATCCCAAATCAATGTTTCAAAGAATGAATTCCCGTGCAAGCGCGCGTTGCGCTGCAGTATTTTTTCTAAACCTTCCTCGTCCAGCATCTGTTCGCTTTGCCCCGGGCATTCAATAATTCCGTCAGACAAAAGCAACAGCCTGTCACCTGCGCCCAACGTGACATCAAAGTCGGTCCAAGTAGCATCGGCGATCAGACCTACCGGCAGCCCGCCCTCGCCAACAAATTGCACAGAGCCATCGGCGCGCTGGACTGCTGCGTTTGGGTGGCCACATTGCGCCAAGCGCGCCACACCTGCCTTCATGTCAAAGTGGCCAAGTATCATTGTAAAATACAGTTCGGTGGTCATTTCACGCAGGATCAAGTCGTTCAATTCTTGCGCCGCCGCGGCCGGCGAGCGGGCGATGGTGTTCCCGTTTTCGTCGGTCATCAATGCAATGTTTTGCCCGACGGACGATCCTGACAAATACCCAGCCAGCCGCGCCGTCATAAGTGCCGACGCCACGCCGTGGCCCGACACGTCAATTGAAAACAACCCAAATCTATTCTCAGAAATCGGGAAGAACCCAACCAGATCGCCGCCAACATGGCCACTGGGCCGAAGCATTAGCGAAAGCTGTGCCGCGCCAAAATCGCGAAATCGTTCGCGCACCAGCGATTGCTGTAGGCCACGCGCCTCGACTAAGTCACGGTCCAATGAGTCGTAGAGCTTGCTGATCTGGCTTAACGTATCGTTGACCAGCCGGTTATTCTTGGTCAACTCTCGTTCCATTTTTAGGATACGTTCGCCGGCGCGTATGCGAGCACGAAATTCATTTGCGGCCACCGGTTTTGCAATAAAATCGTCGGCGCCCACATCCAGACCGTGCGCTATTTCTTGTTTGTCGGACTTAGATGTCAACAAAATGCATTACCCATATCGATCCCGCTTCAGCGCCCTATATTTCTGACACAGTTCCAGCCCGCTCATTCCTGGCATCATCCAGTCACTGACGATCAAGTCGATTTCCTGTTGGGCGCAGATTTCCAGCGCTTCCGCGCCGGTTCCGGCTTGCAGCACCTCGTAACCCCAGCGGCTCAGGTACACCGTCAGAATTCTGCGCTGCGATTTGCTGTCATCGACGACAAGCACACGTTCAGCTGTGCCGACATCTGCAATGGGTGCGTCGATAATCGACCTTGATTTGATGCCCACTGCCCCGCTCCGCACTATCTGCTGCAAGTTTCTGGCAATCTGCCGAAGCAAAGTTCAGAAGCCCTTAAAGCTAAAAT
>CAXMPY010000277.1:0-2039 GCA_964195275.1 uncultured Paracoccaceae bacterium | reverse complement strand
TTTTGGTATTCGCTGTCCCTGAAGTCATGGCCGTTCTTGCAGGTTGAAATATACGTGCGCGCATTAGGTGGCTCCGGACTAGTCAGCCTGTTATCGCAATAATCCCGGATGGAAAGCAAGCGGACTAAAGGTACGATTTATCAGGAAAACCGCAGATCGCCATCTGGTTGCCGACCGACGCACAAGGGAGCGAAGGGTGGGTGGGTGGTAATGCGCCCCGGTCGGCAACCAGCAGTGTTGCTTGCAACTCAACGATAGTCAGCGGTGCCCAGGGAAGCAAGAATAATTTATACCTTAGGTTGCAAATGTTTGGCAACTATCCGCCCTTGGTGGTGTGAACGGAGCTCGGAGCATCACAATTGTAGTGAATTTTTTGACTTAAATTAACCCATTAGGTAAATTCGACGCTGCCCGACCAATCGGGTCAGGTCTGTTTCAAGGCTAATACAACTTATAACGAAAAACACGCTAGTTGAACGGAAATTCAATTGGTGTAAACCGCAAAATCGAACATTGGATCCGCGAAACTCAAATTCATACTCAGGCAATTTATTGCCCGTTTTTGTCAGCAGATCCCGTTCACTGTCGAATTTCCGTGCTCAATAGGTTGCAAAAGAACAAAAAGGGGTCAAAATGGCGACCCAGTCAGGAATCGCCAATGTCTGAAACAACACTAAGCACGCCGACAAAACCAACCCCGCCACGCCCCAAGCTTGAAGGGGGTAAGCGTTTGGTCATGCACACCGAATTTGAACCCGCGGGCGACCAGCCAACGGCCATTGTAGAACTGACCAAGGGGCTGGCAGATGGCGAACGAAATCAGGTGCTGTTGGGTGCGACAGGCACCGGCAAAACCTTTACGATGGCTAAGGTGATCGAGGCCACGCAACGTCCGGCTATTATCCTTGCCCCCAATAAAACCCTGGCCGCCCAGCTATATGGTGAAATGAAGGGATATTTCCCCGACAACGCCGTCGAATATTTTGTCAGCTTTTACGATTATTACCAGCCCGAGGCCTATGTCGCCCGATCCGACACGTATATTGAAAAAGAAAGCCAGATTAACGAACAGATTGACCGGATGCGCCATTCGGCCACGCGGTCACTTTTGGAACGGGATGACGTGATTATCGTGGCGTCGGTGTCTTGCATTTACGGCATTGGTTCGGTGGAAACCTACGGCGCGATGACGTTGGATCTGGTGGCAGGCAAGCAATATGACCAACGCAAGATCATGGCCGATCTGGTGGCCCAACAATACAAACGCAACGACACCGCGTTTGTGCGCGGTAGTTTCAGGGTGCGAGGTGACAGCCTGGAAATTTGGCCAGCGCATTTAGACGACCGCGCCTGGCGCCTGTCTTTCTTTGGCGAAGACCTGGAAAGCATTACTGAATTTGACCCGCTGACTGGGGAAAAAACCGATAAATTCGACAAAGTGCGAATTTACGCCAATTCCCATTACGTCACCCCCAAACCAACCCTGAAACAGGCCATCATTTCGATCAAAAAGGAATTGCGCAATCGGCTTGACCAGCTGGTGGCTGACGGCAAATTGCTGGAGGCACAGCGATTAGAACAGCGCACCAATTTTGATTTGGAAATGATGGACGCGGCTGGGTTTTGCAACGGCATCGAAAACTATTCGCGCTATCTGACCGGTCGCCAACCGGGCGAGCCACCGCCAACCTTGTTTGAATTCATCCCCGACAACGCCATTGTTTTTGCCGATGAAAGCCACGTGTCAGTGCCGCAAATCGGCGGCATGTACAAAGGCGACTACCGGCGCAAGTTTACGTTGGCTGAACACGGGTTTCGCTTGCCCAGTTGCATGGATAACAGGCCGCTAAAGTTCGAAGAATGGGACGCCATGCGCCCGCAGTCGGTGTTTGTATCGGCGACGCCGCAGAAATGGGAACTGGAACAGTCCCAGGGTGTGTTCGCTGAACAGGTGATCCGCCCAACCGGTCTGGTAGATCCGGCAATTGAAATCCGCCCGGTCGACATGCAGGTCGATGATTTGCTGGACGAGGTGCGCC
>CAXMPY010000276.1:0-2069 GCA_964195275.1 uncultured Paracoccaceae bacterium | reverse complement strand
ATTTGCATCGCTCCGTCTTTTGGTTGGATTGCGGTGCCTTCGCAGGCATTGGTCTTGGAGGCGTATTGCACGGGTTTACCGTCGGATGCGAGCGGTGTCCCAACCACGAGCAAAATCAAAACCTCCTGTGCTATCGAAATGGCCCACTCTCCGGTACATTTCGATGTGACAACCTTCGGGGACTTGATGTTCGGGTACTGTGTTGTCCCGACGAGCACAGGCGCGCCACTCTAACTACATTCCCCAGCTTTCCTCGGCTTTTTCCCGAGCAATTCAGCCACTTCTTTCTCAGTCTCGCCATATGGTGGCATAACAACCATCGTTTCCGGCGAATTCATACCTTCCGCGAATATCAGCCCAAAACCCTCGATATACGTAAATTTTATGCTGCTGCTTTTTGGCGCTGGGAACGACGTGACCCCGATCTGCGGAACGTAAGACGCGCCTGGGCTGTGTTTGACGCGCCATAACTAAACCTTGCACCTATCCACCCGGTTCCCTGAAACCAAATCTGCGCCCTGAGGTGTTCGTTGGCAAAACGCAGGTCCTGGCGGCGATCGACGATCCCAAGATCTGCACAAATTGTGCTTTAGGCGCCGACGTATTTTCGGGCGAGAATCCCCGCTACGGAAGACCCGGTCGCGTGCCAGGCAGTGTGAATGTTCCACAGGTTGAACTTGTTGATCCAGAGAAACAGATATTCAAAACGCCAGAAGCCATTGCTGAAATATTCGCTTTATCGGGCGCTGACAAAGCAAAAAATCACATAATCTATTGCAGCGGCGGTATCTATGCGACCGTAGACGCGTTTTGGCTTCATCAGCTTGGACATGACAATGTTGCCGTTTACGATAACTTAATGAGCGAGTGGGCCACGGACAATATCCTGCCCATCGAACGCGGCTGAACTTTAAATAATTTCTTTCTGGAATCAATTACTTTACCCGGCCTAGCCGACCTTGCGTATGGCATGTCAGAAGACAGGACAGGGCCAATCTTGTTTTGTTCCAAGCCCCGCCAAATCTATGAACAGCGCTATTTTTATTTTCTTAATCGCGCCGATCGGTTGACTCCTCACTAGGTACAGATTTTTGGGGTGCGCCGCTTTTGGGGGCGCTTCGCATTTAGCCATCGGTCATTCTATTGGAAGTCTTGCGTGTGCATTTCGCCCCTAGAAAAGCAAAATTAGATATTCCTGCCTAACCGGCCCAACTGGTTCAATTTGTCGCTTTTATGTTCGGATTGCACAGGCGTATTATCGCGCAAAGCGTAGAACCGGGCGACAGCCGATGGTTTGACGCCTGTGGTGAATACGACCGTTTGATGGAGCATTCCGATGACAATTCTGAAATATCTGGCCTGCGCTTTGGCTTTGGGGCTGCAAACCCCGCCAGTAGCGGCATCTGATGTGATGATCCAGGATCCTTATTTCCGCACCTCGGGCCCGAGCGCGAAATCTGGCGGCGCATTCATGCATATCGCCAACCACACCAGTTCAGACGACCGCCTGATCTCGGTTCGATCTGACGTGGCCGCGCGGGTCGAAATGCACCGTAATATTGACGGCGGTGAAGGGGTCATTCAGATGCGCCGGGCCGTGGATGGCTTTGAGATCCCAGCCCAGGGTATGCACATACTGGCGCGCGGTGGCGATCACCTGATGTTCATGGGGCTGACCCGAAAAGTCGTTGATGGCGACATGATCGCGGTTATTTTTTCGTTCGAAAAAGCCGGTGAAATCGGCGTTGAAATTCCCGTCGATCAAAATCGCAAACCCGGCGGGCACGCAGACAGCGGATCGCACAATCATGACGGCTAAGTCCTTTCCAAGACAAACCCGGTTATCGTGTTATAAACCGGCAAGGCAAAGACGCCGGGGGCTAAGCCGAGGGCCTGATAATGAAAACACCGTGGCATCTATGGCTGATCGGAGTTGTCGCGCTGCTTTGGAACGCCGGTGGGGCGTTTGACTATACCATGATCACGACGCGGAATGCGGGTTATATGGGCCAGTTTACGCCCGAACAACTGACGTATTTCAACGGTTTTCCCAGCTGGATGATGACCTG
>CAXMPY010000275.1:0-2078 GCA_964195275.1 uncultured Paracoccaceae bacterium | reverse complement strand
CGGAGCTGTAAAGATGACCGAAAACGATCCCCGCCTGCTGTTGCTTAGCCCCAAGGATAATATCCTGGTCTTGCGTGCCGCCATTGAGGCGGGCGAGACTGTTCAGGTCGCAGGGCAGAAAGTGTCTATTCCAACGCGCATAGGCTTGGGTCACAAGCTTGCGCGCGACATGATCCATGCCGGTGAAAAGGTGTTTAAATATGGCGCGCCGATTGGGTCGGCCACTAAAAACATAAAGGCGGGTGATCATGTTCATCTGCAAAACCTAAAAAGCGACTACACACCGACCTATTCACTGGCAGCGGCAAAAGCCCAGTTTGGAGGTGGATCATGAGCACGCTAACGGGTTATCTGCGCCAGGATGGGCGCAAAGGTATTCGCAACCATGTCGCGGTTGTCTATCTGGTGGAATGTGCCCATCACATTGCACGTGAAATCGCCTGGCCCATGCGCCAACAGGCCCATCTAATTGGCTTTCCGGGCTGTTTTCCAAACGTATATGCCCAGGATATGATGGAGCGTCTTTGCACCCATCCGAACGTTGGCGCAGTGCTGCTGGTTTCACTGGGCTGCGAAAGTTTCAACAGGTACCAATTGGAACAAGTGATCCAAGGTTCGGGCCGTCCGGTGAAAACATTGGTGATCCAAAACGATGGTGGCACAGCCGCGACGATCACCCAGGGTCGCAAATGGCTGGATGACACCGTTGCTGAACTCGCGAATGCTGACCGCGTGCCGATGCAGGTATCGGATTTGGTGGTCGGCACGGTTTGCGGCGGCTCTGACGGCACCAACGGTATTTCTGCAAACCCGGCAGTAGGCCGCGCCTTTGATCGGCTGGTCAAACAAGGTGCCGCATGCATTTTTGAGGAAACCGGCGAACTGATCGGTTGCGAAGATATCATGGCCGCACGCGCCGTGACCCCCGAACTGGCTGAAGAATTGCGTGCTTCTGTTGCCAAAGCCGCGCGTTATTACGCCACGCTTGGTTACGGTAGTTTCGCCGCGGGCAATGCCGAAGGTGGACTGACCACGATCGAAGAAAAATCCATGGGCGCCTATGCGAAATCTGGCGCCTCGCAGATTTCGGGCCTGATCAAACCGGGCGACCTGCCACCGCGTGGCGGGCTATATCTGATGGACGTGGTGCCAGATGGTGATGTGCGTTTTGGTTTTCCCAACATCGCCGACAATGCCGAGATCGTGGAAATGATGGCCTCAGGGGCTCATCTTACCTTATTTGCCACCGGTCGAGGCTCTGTCGTTGGTTCGGCGTTGGCGCCCGTAATTAAGATTGCCGCCAACCCGCACATGTACGAACGACTGGCCGACGATATGGACATAAACGCGGGGCGTATCATCACCGGCACCGCGACTTTGGACGAAATCGGTACCGAAATCCACGACATGGTTCTTGATGTCGCTGCCGGGGAACACACAAAATCAGAAGCGCTTGGTCACACTGAATTCATCCTGACCTATAAAAGCTTTGAACCAATTGGGCCTGCGTGTTTGCCGGGCTGAGAAAGGAATAAATGGGACGACTAAGTGGAAAAACCTGCCTGGTAACGGCAGCGGGCCAAGGTATCGGACGGGCAACTGTGCTGGCCATGCAGGCCGAAGGCGCGGCGGTGTTCGCAACCGATGTGAACCAGACCGCGCTGGATGAATTGGTAGCGTCGGGGATCACGGCGTTTCATCTGGACGTATTGGATCCGGCGTCAATTGCGGCAGCGGTTGAGCACGTGGGCGCGCTGGATGTTTTGTTTAATTGCGCAGGTTTCGTGGCCAATGGCAGCATCCTAGATTGCGACGAAGACCAATGGGCGTTCTCACTGAACCTAAACGTCACGGCGATGTACCGCATGATACGCGCCTTCCTGCCAGGTATGATTGCAGCTGGGGGCGGATCAGTCATAAACATGTCATCTGCCGCATCATCGATCATTGCCGCCCCAAACCGTTTTGCCTACGGCACGACAAAGGCTGCGGTGATCGGGATGACCAAAGCTGTGGCCGCCGACCATATAACCCAGGGTATCCGTTGCAATGCAATCTGCCCGGGGACAGTAGAAAGC
>CAXMPY010000274.1:0-2124 GCA_964195275.1 uncultured Paracoccaceae bacterium | reverse complement strand
GCAGCCGAGATCTCGAAACTGACGGCGTTGATGTCGGATCCTGATCTCTTCCGACGCGAACCTGACAGGTTCGAAAAGGCCAGCAAAGCGTTGGCAGAGCGTCAGACCGCGCTTAATCTTGCCGAAGAAGAATGGTTATTACTGGAAGAACGCGCGGACTTATCCTAAGTTAAATTCATGTAAAACCATTGGTTATGACGGTAAGTGGATGTTAAATTTTTCCCGAATCTGGGCATCGACTGCAGCGTCAAATCTGGCAGCAGAACGCGTCGCTAGGATTTCCTCTTTGCGCGCTGTGGCGTTTAGCAACAGGTCTGGTCGACCAATTTCTTCCCATTCCTTGGGCGAAGTACGATCCCCCAATGCTGGATATATGTATTCGGTTTGCATCAGCGCCAGCGTTTGTGGCTGCCCCAGGTAATGCCCCGGACCGCCCAAGCAAACCGCGCGCATGGTGTCCAGCCCGATGGTATCATCATTTACCTCGATGCCGCGTACGCAACGCAGCGCCTGTCCGATCAGATCATCGCCCAGTATTAGGCTTTCGTGGCAAAAACCCAGCAATGATGCGTGCATTCCGGCGCTTTCGTAAACCATATTCAGCCCAGCCATTCCCGCCATCACATTGGACATGGCCTGTTCCCAACCGGCCTGCATATCGGGTAATTTGGCATCAGCAATGCCTGCCGCCGCGCCGCCGGGCAGGCCATAGTAGCGATGCATTTGGGCGCAGGCCGCAGTCAGCAGGGCCTGTTCGCCGGACCCTCCCGACATCGCGCCGGTGCGCAAGTCTGAAACAAACGGCCAAGTGCCGAAAATTGCAGGTGCGCCTGATTTTACGGCATTTACATAGATCAAACCGGCTAAACATTCGGCCACGGCCTGAACAATGGCCCCGGCAATTGGCACAGGCGCTGTAGCCCCGGCTTGCCCCGCCGACAGCAGCAGAACCGGCATACCTGCATGGATGCAGGCCTCCATCACCAGACAGCTTTCAGTGGCGAATTTCATCGGCGGCACCACGAAACAGTTGGAATTTGACACGAAGGGCCGGGCCCGCCAGGCTGCTTCTCCACCCGCTATTAGGTGCAGTAAATCAATGATCCCGGCGGTAAATCCTGGTTCGAAAATTGACGTTCCGACATGTTTAGTGGTGCCTGCACAAACGGCATAAACCGTATTGAGATCCATTTCAAAATTGTCGACAATATCGCGCGCCACCATTGGACGTTGTACAAAATGAATATTGTCCAACGTGTCGGCGATACGGGCTGCGTCATGCAGATCTTGTAGGGTACTTTCACGGTAGATCCGCCCGTCGACATCAACCATATGCACCGCAGCACCCGCTGTACCGTAGTGAACACGCGCACCGGACAAATCCATGTCATGCTTTGGATCACGGCCAAATAACGTTAACGATTTGGCCTGTTTGGCGATGGTTTCTTCTACCAACGCACGCGGAAAGCGTAGCCGACCATCGTCGCCCAAAATAGCACCCGCCGCGACCATGCAATCGACACCGGATTGTGGCGCGTCGGCCAGGCCAATTTCTTCAAGCGCCTCAAGTGCGGCGTGGTGGATACGCTTAACATCGGTGTCGCTAAGTGGTTTGAATGTGCCACCAGACATTCCAGGGCGAACTGGGCGCATATCTTCTGTTAAAGGTGCCGCGCGCAACGCCTGCCGCGCAGCACGGCCCCCGGATCGACGAGTTGGTGTATCTGACATATGTTTGGTCCTGCTAAGCTGACTGGAAGGGTTGGCTTAACAGGCGTGTGGTGCTCCGCGTGCAGCACGGCCACGGTCCGCACCGATGGTGCGCACGATCAAATCAATAACCCAGTACATCTGGTCCAATGGCCGGTCTCCTTACGCCAACAATGGGGGCCAAAAAAAAACCGGTCAAGTCTGTTTGCGCCATTTGGTCGTTTTTGGAACGGCAAAGCGATTGACCGTATCATCGCATTTTCAGATGGTTTACGGTGATCCTCTGAACATTGCGGATCACCCCTTGGACCATCCCCAGGGCAGTGTTGGCCTACATCGCTTTTGCGCTAGCCATCTTATTTGACTGAACCTTGTCAGCCAGCCCTTTAAGATTTGCGACCAGAACCTTACCCA
>CAXMPY010000273.1:0-2170 GCA_964195275.1 uncultured Paracoccaceae bacterium | reverse complement strand
ATAGTCGCCATCCGATAATGGGTGCCGATTGCCACAGTGATTACACAGCAATTCACCCTGATCCGGCGCAAAGCGCATGTCGGCCCCGCAACTGTCACAGGGAAACCGGTGTTCTTCAGCCGCCATCGACGTTTAACCGGCTGGCGGTGGTGGCGGTGGCATGACTGTAAACAGTTGCGCCAATACCATCACCTCATCCGCCGTTTTCCAGCCCTCCTGTCCCGGGGTCCAGACGTGGCTGTCGCGGCCAAAGCTGCCGTCGGCTGCCATGCGCCCCAGTTTGGCCCGCGAATATGGGCCCTCGGTTTTGCCGTCTTTGGCGACATGCCAAACCTGTTCAACCGGTGGTGGCGGCGGCGCAATGGTGTTGGGTTGTGCGGCCGGGGCAGTCCCCCAGGGGCCAGCCTGCCGAGCCATATTCTGCGCCATTGCCAAACCCATACCAACGCCCAAACCCGCGCCCATGCCACCGCCTGCGGGATTGGACGCCGCCGATGTCATGGCCTGGGCGGCTGAAAACTGGGTGTATTTACCCAAGTCGCCGGCCAGTCCAACCGATGTTCGGTTGTCCAGCACAGCCTCGACCGCTGGTGGTAAGCTGATATTCTCGATGTATAATTCGGGGATTGTCAGCCCATAGGCATCCAGTGTTCCGAAAATTTCGGCGGCAACCAGCTTGCCCAGATCACGGGTGTTTGCAGCCATATCAAGAACCGGAATACCACTGCTGGCAACTACGCGGGAAAATTCCTGCACGATAATATTGCGGATTTGATAGCTGATTTCGTCCATTGTAAATTCGCCGTCGGTACCGACAATTTCGGTCAAGAAACGCGCGGCGTCGGCGATTTTAGCGGTGTATGTGCCATAGGCCCGAATACGCACTAGTCCAAATTCAGGATCGCGGGCAATGATCGGGTTTTTGGTGCCCCATTTGAGGTTCTGAAACCGGGTGGTGTTGACATAGTAAATCTCGGACTTGAACGGGCTTTGGAACATGTGGTCCCAGTGGTTCAACGTGGTCAGAACCGGCATGTTGTTGGTTTCCAACATATACATGCCGGGTGTGAACACATCAGCCAACTGGCCCTCGTGAATGAACACTGCCGCCTGACCTTCGCGTACTGTCAGTTTGGCGCCATATTTGATTTCATGGTCTTCGCGTTCAAATCGCCAGACCATTGTGTCTTGGCTGTCATCGGCCCAATGAATGACATCGATAAATTCACCAGTTAGATAATCCAGAATACCCATTACATATCTCCGTTATCTGTCTGGTGTTAACTTTGCCCGCCAAGCAGTTCGGCGGCGATAATATTGGCTTGTGTGCGGGCGGCATCTGCATCCATACCCGGCAACATTCGCGGATCATACAAGATGCGCAACAGCAGTTCGTCGTGGCTGGTCAGCAGCCCGAATTCCTCATCATCATTGAAGATCGAGGGTCGCGCAGCGGGGCTGTCGTTGGAAAGCCCCAAACCCTGGGCAATTTCTTCGTGGATGCAGGACAGGCGCATCAGATCAGGATGTTCACCCCGAATGATTGCCAGCGCCTGACTATAGGTGCCATCGTCGCCCGGATCGAGCGCGAATACCTGGCAAAATGTCGAACGCGGCATGTCCACCACGGTATTAAGCGAGGCGTCGTCAATGCCGGGCAATATTTCGCGAATGCGTGGCCCCAGCGCGCGGCGTTCATCTTCATTTACCACAAAAATGTGGAAATTGGCATCCGCGCGGATCTGACGAATGGGCAACCCGGTGATGCGGGACAGCCGGGCGCTGTAGCTGGCGATATCACTGCGGTCCTTGGCCAGCTGTGTTGGCGAAACGCTGGCGCCAAATTCGACTGCCATGCGAATTGGCCCCTGCCATTTGTCCAGCTTGCTGGGGGTTTGACGGGCGATGATGCGCCCGCCAACATTGGTATATTCGTCAAACATGGCGATGCGTACAAAATTATCGACCAGGTTTCGCGCGCTAAACGGCACGTCTGTACCGCCACCATCCTGACGCAACAACCCTTGGGTCAACAGCCCGGCCTGAACGCGTGAATAATATTGCGACAGTTCCAGACTTTCTGCCGACTGAATATCCGCAGACTCATCAGTGTTTGTGGAAGCGACGGTGTTCAAATCCGTCACATCACAGGCAACCAGGCCGCCGAACA
>CAXMPY010000272.1:0-2190 GCA_964195275.1 uncultured Paracoccaceae bacterium | reverse complement strand
GTATAGCGCCTGATCAGAGCCGGGCAATACAGAACGGTCAGGCGCATCGGGAAGCCGAAACAATACTGCTTGGCTTCCCGTTTCTTGAGATATGTCAGAACCCGGCTTGGATCGACTCGAATTCTTCGTTCATCTTGTTGTCAAACTCTTCTGACTGCGGAATTTGGAATTTACCCGCGTCCAAAATGTCAGCCGGATTTTTACTGAGGCCCAGGGCTGCCAGCGTTTCATTGTCGAATTGGTCGACAGCTTTTCGGTTAGAATGACCATAGCCGTTGTAATCGACGAACCAGAACCCTGTTTCGACACTTAGCAACGAGTCTACGATGTCATAGGCTTTATCTAGGTTCGGCGCATCTTTGTGGATCATAACGCCGCACACCCAGGTAAGCGCACCTTCTTTGGGATTGGCAAATCGAACAGGAATACCCTGCCCCTTAAGAATGGCGGCAGAACTGTTCCACGTCATGGCTGCCACAATTTCACCAGATGCAAGGGCTTGTTCCAGCGTCGTTTCGTCATCAGTGTACATTCGCAACAACGGGCGCTGCGCACGCATATGCGCGGCCGTTTTGGCGAACCCTTCTTCGCTGGCGATGTCTTTAAAATCCACGCCCGCTGCTATTGCACCGCACCACCAGGCATCGCCACCAGACGCGAAACTTGCCAAGCGGCCCTTGTAACGCTCGTTCCACAGCATTTCCCAAGACTCTTCTTCGCCTTGCAAATCATACAAATCAGTGCGGTAGGTGATCGACGTTTGCCCCCATTCTACTGGTGCCATATACGGCTTGCCGTCAACAACGTTACCCGTCAAATTGTACAGCTCTGGCACGACGTCAGGCCAGTTCGACAGTCTGCTGGTATCCATCGGTTGAAATAGGCCAGACGCGATCCAGCGCGGAATATCGACATTGCATGGGTGGGCGACATCCACCACAAAACCGGCACGCATTTTGGTGAACGCTTCCTCAGATCCGCCATATGTCGCGAAATTAGGCACCTCGCCATGCTTGGCAATATAGGCGCCAAAAGCTTCGGGAACGTCATACCCACCCCAGGTAAAATATGTCCCCTGGTCCGCCGCCGCTGCATTGGCGGTGCGCGGTGCCATTGGCATGGTTGCCACCCCGACACCTGCCGCCATAAGTGACTGCGTGAATTTACGGCGGCTAAGCGTGCCTCGCTTAACCGCGCCTAATTGATCAAACACGTCCATTTTGTCGTCTCCCTGTTTTATTATTTATTGGCGTCGGCAGCACTGTAAACTATTTGAGGCCAAGTAATTTGCAAACATTCAGTTGACTATTTTCAGCTTTTGACTAATTGAATGTTCATTCAAAATAGTGTGTTGATTTTTTTCATGAGTCAACTATTAATTTGATCATATTCGGATAGTAATCGTATCACAGATGTCGGTGAACAACTGTACATTATGGAAAAGCGGAACATCAGGAAATGGCAAAAAACACATGGGCTTCGCAATAATCGACAAAAATGGCCTTAACTTAATATGGAACCAATTGGGTGACGGTTTGCGGACCGGCAACCATAAATGGGCTTGCGAATGACCGAACCCGTGCCAACGCATGCCCAAACTGTGATCATTGGCGGCGGCTCGCTTGGCTGTAATACAGCCTACCACCTGACAAAGTTGGGCATGTCTGATGTTGTGGTTTTAGAGCGGTCCCGGTTGACCAGCGGGACAACATGGCACGCCGCCGGGCTGATCGTTGCCGGGCTTTTGGAATCCGAAGCCGAGTGCGAAATCTACACCCACGGACGCGACCTGTACGCCAAACTTGAGGCAGAGACCGGGTTGGCAACGGGATTTCGCGATGTTGGGTATCTACAGATTGCCAACAACGCAGAACGGTTGCACGAAATGCGCAGAATTGCGCCGTTCATGCGCCGCCACGGCATCAACATTCATGAAATTTCGCCGAGAGAAGCGCAAACGCTTTTTCCGATCGGCGATTTGTCTGACGTACTGGCCGCGTTCTACATTCCCGAGGACGGTCGCGCCAATCCGGTTGATTTGACATTGTCTTTGGCCAAGGGCGCCCGCATGGGCGGCGCAAAAATATTTGAAGGTGTGGTAGTGGAAGATGTTTTGATTGAAAATGGTAGAGTAGTTGGGCTTGACACTAGCCATGGAAGGATACGTTGTGAAAAACTGGTCAATTGCGC
>CAXMPY010000271.1:0-2197 GCA_964195275.1 uncultured Paracoccaceae bacterium | reverse complement strand
AGACAAGCAACTTGGGATTGTAGCGGTGACAATTGGCCATATACCGCTGGCCGTTCTTGTCCTGACCTTTGTACCTTCTCCCGCACCAGAAAGCTGGCCCTATATTATGGCAGGTATCGGATTACACGCATGCTATCAGCTGTTTCTGATGACGTCGTATAAAATAGGCGATCTGACCCAAGTTTACCCAATTGCCCGCGGGTCGGCACCGCTATTGGTGGCTGGGGTGTCCGTGATATTTTTAGGCGTTCATCTTCAAACGATTGAGATTGCGGGGATTCTAATAATTGGTGTCGGCATACTTAGTTTGATGCTGGTGCGCCAAAGCGATGGTGAACAAAACCTGAAAGCTGCGGGATCTGCACTGACAACCGGGTGTTTCATCGCGGCCTATTCGTTGGTGGATGGAACAGGCGCCAGGCTGGCGGGTACAGCACTTGGGTTTTTCGGCTGGTTGGCGATTGGCAATGGGTTACTGATCGCCCTCTACGCGGCACTTGCCAATCCCGCACTTTTCAGAAAGCTGCCGCGCGAAGGCAAAAAGGCATTTGTGATTGGGGGTACCGCGTCATTCACCGGGTTTGCCATTGTAATCTGGGCGTTCACCCAAGCGCCGATCGCGCTGGTTGCGGCATTGCGGGAATCCAGCATCGTATTTGCACTGTTGATCGGCGTGTATTTTTTGAAAGAACCACTAAATCTGGCTAAAGTACTATCGACATTTGTGACATTGGTTGGTGTCGGGTTGCTGCGGATCAGCAATTGGTAAACTGCCCATAAATTACATCGAGAACGATGTACCACAGCCACAGCTTGACGTGGCATTCGGGTTTTCGATCACAAATCGCGCGCCGATCAATTCCTGTGTGTAGTCAATGACGGCATCGGTCAGAAACGGAAGTGAGACTGTGTCAATAACCACCGATTGACCGTCGCCAGTCAGAATAAAATCATCAGCGGCCGCGTCGTCCAGCTTAATTTCATACTGAAATCCGGAACATCCACCCCCTTCAACTGCAACCCGCAAAACTTTGGTTTCACCTGTTTCGGCGTTGATTTCGGCCAATCGGGCAAAAGCGCGCGGCGTGACTTTGGGCGGGATGTTCATCTGATGGATACTCTGGCATTTCGCTTTGTTAACAAAGCCAATATAGGGGGGATGGGACAGTGCGACAAGATGGGGCGACCTAAGTGCTTAAAAGCTATGCGTCTGATCCGGAAAAATGCCGGGGACGACAGTTTGACGAAACGATCAGCACATTCCGGTCAGCTTTTCAACGGGACCGGGACCGGATCATCCATTCCTCGGCGTTCCGCCGACTGAAACACAAAACCCAGGTATTTGTCGAACATGAAGGGGATTATTACCGAACCCGCCTGACCCACACAATCGAAGTGGCCCAAGTTGCCCGCACGATTGCCGGGGCGTTAGGGTTAAATGAAGAATTGGCTGAGGCGGTCGCGCTGGCCCATGATCTGGGACATCCACCATTTGGCCACACCGGCGAGGACGCCCTAAGCGTTTTGATGGCCCCCTATGGTGGCTTTGACCATAACGCACAGGCCATTCGTATATTGACCCGGCTGGAACGCCATTATGCGGATTTTGACGGGCTGAACCTAAGCTGGGAAACGCTGGAAGGCATCGCTAAACACAATGGCCCGGTTACGGGAGATGTGCCTTACGCCTTGGCAGAGTTTAACGCGCAATATGATCTTGAACTGGACAGTTACGCCAGCGCCGAGGCTCAGGTTGCTGCGTTTTCCGACGATGTGGCCTATAATCACCACGACCTGCATGACGGTTTGCGCGCCGGATTGTTTGCCGAAGCTGATTTAATGGAACTGCCGGTTACCGGCCCGGCATTTACCGAAGTCGACCGGCTGTATCCCGGGTTAGATGTGATGCGGCGGCGGCACGAAGCATTGCGGCGGGTATTTGGGGTGATGGTGGAAGATGTGATCGCGATTGCCCGCACGAGGTTGGCCGCGGCTGATCCGCAAACGGCCGATGATATCCGTGAATTGGGCAAGCCAATGATCCGGTTTTCCAAAAAACTATATATGGAACTAAAATCGATCAAAAGTTTCCTGTTCAAACGCATGTATCGTGCGCCGTCGGTGATGGTTGAGCGGGCGCGGGTAACGCGTGTTGTAGAAGAATTATTTCCACTTTTTATGGCCCGCCCAGAATTGT
>CAXMPY010000270.1:0-2216 GCA_964195275.1 uncultured Paracoccaceae bacterium | reverse complement strand
TATGTCATCTGTCGCTACGATCGAGTTCATATTCCGCCCACCAATTGGTGGCCCATTTCCCAACACCAAAAATATTCAAGCTTTACGCCCGACTATGATATTCGCTTAAGTGTTTGTCATAATCATGGTGGGTTTGGGTTTACGGTTGGTCATGAATGTGGCAAAAATAAGCAGCAAAATGGCCGCCAAATCGCAACGCAAAAATTAGGACCCAAGATGCGGTTTCTATTAATAGAAGACAATTTCACGCTGGCCCAGGCCGTCGTTGAACGGTTGCAATTAGACGGGCATGCGGTTGATCATGCTGGTACGTTGGATGCCGCATACAACTGTATCGCAGTAGCAAGTTACGACCTGATATTGTTGGACATTATGCTACCGGATGGCGACGGTCGGTCGTTTTTGGCTCAGCAACGACAAGCTGCAGAACGCACGCCTGTGATTGTGACAACCGCGCGATCTGCGATATCAGACCGCGTCAGTATGCTTGATCTTGGTGCCGATGATTACATCACCAAACCGTTCGATTTCTCAGAGCTTGTGGCGCGGTGCAGGGCGGTGTTGCGAAGACAAGGCGGTGCGGCCGATAACCGGGTCCGATTTGCGGATACAACACTTGATTTAATCGCCGGCGAACTACAACTGGCGGAAAAAAATGTGTCATTGCGCAATCGGGAACTGCGTTTGCTCGAAATATTTTATAACGCCCCGGGCCAAGTATTTTCGAAATCTCACCTGATGGACCGCCTGTTTTCGTTTTCGGACGACGTATCCGAAAATGCGATTGAGGTCTACGTCGCTCGCCTGCGTAAGCACCTTGAATACTCTGATGCAAGAATTGGAACCGTGCGGGGTTTGGGATATCGGTTGGTCACTGTATGAATTCAAAAGGTTCAATCCGACGCCGTCTATTCTTTCAGCTTTCAGGCGTTGCCGCTCTACTATCATTGGCGTTTTTCCTAGTTGTGCGGGGCGTGGCTGAACAAGCGGCCGAAGGCACCCAAGATGACATTCTGGCGGCATCGGCCACCGCAATTGCCGATAGTCTACGCAACGAAAGTGGCGGCGTAACGCTAGAATTACCCTATTCGGCACTGTCGATGTTGGGAACAATCAACGAGGATCGGGTTTTTTACCGAGTTGACGCTTTGGGGCAAACGCTAACCGGTTACGAAGATTTACCACCGCCGCAAATCCAACCGCGAATTGGCAAACCAACATTTTCAACCTATGAGTTTCGCGAAGATGAAGTCCGGGCCGTCTCTGTTTTGCGCGCCGTTGGCAACTCGCCGGGGTCCACCGACGTGATTGTAACCGTGGCGCAAACCCGGTTGGGACTAGAAGCCATTTCACGTCGCATCACGGCGACGGCTACGGGCGTCGCGTTGGGATTTTTTCTGTTGGCCACAGCCCTTAGCCTATGGGCCGCAAATTCAGCGCTGGCCCCGATTCTGCGCATAACAGAATCTGTCAAGCGGCGGGGGCCTAAGGATCTGCGGCCGGTAACAGCCGACACCCCGTCCGAAGTAGTTCCGTTGGTTGAGGCGCTAAATTTATTTATGTCGCGGTTACGTGCGTCACTTTTGCGTACCGAAGATTTTGTTGCCGAGGCCGCACATCGCGTGCGCACACCACTGGCAACGGTCCGTGCGCAGGCCGAAATAACGCATCGTAAGCTGAATAAAATAGAACACAAAAATGCTTTGCGCGAAATGATCCGCGCGATTGATGAAAGTTCGCGCTCTGCCACGCAGATGCTGGATCATGCGATGGTTACGTTTCGGGCCGACAGCCTGGCGTCGGATGCACTGGACCTTTGCGAACTGTCCAAAGAAACCTGTGACAGGCTTGGACCCGCTGCCGATTTAAAAGACATCGATATTAGACGCGACTTACCAGAACACAAAGTACCATTCTTTGGCGACAGTATTATGTTACAGTCAGCTTTGCTAAATATTCTGGACAACGCGATAAAATATTCGCCCGAGGACAGCGTCATCAACTTCTGTCTAGAAACCGGCGACCAAATTCGATTGACGATTACCGATCAGGGCCGTGGGTTTGCTGACACCGATTTGAACAGTTTGACCGCGCGGTTTGCACGAGGTGCAAATGTTGGCGACATTGTTGGATCAGGACTTGGCATGACGATCGCCGATGAAGTTGCGCGCGCCCATGGCGGCAAACTAGAGATTTCTCATAACATTGAAGGTAAA
>CAXMPY010000269.1:0-2226 GCA_964195275.1 uncultured Paracoccaceae bacterium | reverse complement strand
CAAAACTTCAATGATTAAGGATCAAAAATTTACCCATATGAATGTAAATTATTGATGAAAGGTTTTCACCATGCCCCTAGATACATTTAAATCCAAACTTAATACATCCGACCCGCTTGCCGATCTTCGCGCCGGTATCATTGGCGAGGGTGTAATGATTCCTGGCCTGAATGGCCCGGTGCCGTTGGTTTATGCCGATTACGTAGCTTCGGGTCGCGCTTTGCGTCAGATAGAAGACTTTGTATCTGAACAGGTGCTGCCTTTTTACGCAAACAGCCACACCGAAGCGTCGTATTGCGGGGGTTACATGACAAACCTGCGCGAAGCCGCGCGCAGCGAAATTGCGCGCCTGACCAAAGCCAATAAAGATTGCACGGTCATTTTCGCCGGTTCAGGTGCGACCGCCGGGTTAAACCGATTGATCAGCCTGTTGGGCGTGAATGAGGCCGCCAATCCCGTGGTATTTCTGGGGCCATACGAGCATCATTCAAACATGCTGCCGTGGCGGGAAAGCAAGGCAACGGTCGTCGAAATCCCGGAAGCAATGACAGGTGGCCCCGATCTGGAAATATTGGCTGCGGCACTTGCCAAGCACGAAAATGCGGACCTTAAAATCGGTAGTTTTTCGGCAGCCTCAAATGTGACAGGCATAATGACTGACCCGGGCCCTATCACGCGCCTTCTAAAACAAAATGATGCGTTTTCAATTTGGGATTACGCCGGTGGTGGACCCTATCTGCCGATCAGCATGCAGTGTGATGGCGACGCCGAGATCGACGCAATCGTTATTTCGGCCCACAAATTTGTCGGCGGGCCCGGGGCATCCGGGCTGCTGATTGTGCGCAATAGCGCGGTTGACCGCAGCACCCCCAGTTGGCCGGGCGGTGGTACGGTGTCATTCGTGTCGCCCTGGCGGCAAGATTATTCAACCGATCTGGCAGAACGCGAAGAGGCTGGAACGCCCAATATAATCGGTGACATTCGCGCGGCGCTGGCTTTTCTGGTGAAAGAAGCGCTGGGCGAAGACCTTATTGCGCAGAAAGAGGCCCGGTTTTGCGAAATGGCAGATGCCGGTTGGGCAAATAATCCACGACTGACTGTTCTGGGCAACCCCCAAGCGCAGCGGTTACCTATTTTCTCATTCTTAATCCAAGACCAAGATGGCAACCACGTATCGGAACAGGAATTTACCCGTATGTTAAGCGCACGCTATGGTATTCAGGCCCGCGGCGGATGTGCCTGTGCTGGTCCCTATGGGCATCGTCTGTTGGACATTGACCGGTCAAAATCCGAGCAGTTGCGCCGCGAAATTCTGGATGGAAACGACATCAACAAGCCAGGCTGGGTACGGGTAAATTTTAGCTATCTTATGTCCGATGATACGGTAAAATTTGTGATCGACAGCGTGAACGAGCTGGCAAATAATTGGGAGATTTTGGCCCCCCCGGCTGCGAATGCCGCTTGATTATGGGCGAAAACTGGTGCGGTAGTTGCTGGGGGTCTCACCGGTAAATTCGCGAAATGCTGCGTTGAATGCGGACAGGCTGGCATATCCAACACCCAGTGCAACCTCGGTGATGGGTGCGTCGGACCTTGCCAATGCCTCGATCGCCCGGATCATGCGCATTTGGCGCAAGGCCTGACGCCAAGTCATGCCCAATTCACTGGCAAAGCGACGTGACAAAGATCTGGGCGTCACCGCAACAGCAGATGCAATCGCTTCAAAACTGGGTTCTTCATCGATCTGGCTTTCGGTTAGTTCCAGCGCGCGCGACAACAGTTCACTTTTTGCACTGGGCATAGCGGCCGGGCTGGGGCTTTCGGCCAAACGCCATGCGACGCTGGCAAGCGTTAAAAATATACCGCGGGAATAGTCGGTTAACGGCCCATGTTCTGGCCCCCAGTCCCGGCAGGTCAAGACAAGTTCGCGCGCCAGCGACGTCATTTCAAATACGGACAATTGCGATTTTGGTGTCGGCACAAAGTCAGGGTTAAACAACACTGAACATACCGTCATTTTTTGCGGCAGCGATATTTTAATTGGCTTGCCAGCCTCGATGAGTGCGGCGCGCGCCGGCGGCAATGACCAGCGACGCCCACCTGCCTCTAGTCGCATGGCGCCTTGCGCTGCATAGAGCAAATAATGCCTGTCCACCTGAAACGATTTTGTCGCCTCAGGTGCGAAATCCTGGAAAAAACAGTATGCGTCAGATGTGCTCATTCTTT
>CAXMPY010000268.1:0-2267 GCA_964195275.1 uncultured Paracoccaceae bacterium | reverse complement strand
CCGAACTGGTCCAAAAAATTGTGATTTACGAGCCGTCCTTTGAGTTCGAGCCGCGAATTGAAAACGGAAACCTGCACCCTGCCAGACAAGCTTTTTCGAAAGTATTTGGGCCTACCTACGACATTGCCCGCACCGGCGATCTGAGGGCCGCGATAATGTACGGGGCCGAAGTTAACTATGGCTTGGGACCAGGCGGATTTGCACAATTGGAGCAGGATATTCAAACCGTAATCTTGGACGACGCCCATACCATGATGCCGGGATTGCTAGCAGAGCCCGGCGAACCAATGACAGTTGCCGAGCTGAATAAAATCACCTGTCCCACGCTAATAATCCGTGGGATGGAAACCCATGCGCGTTATCGGTTGATGACTGACAGCACTTGCGCTGCGTTGCCAAACGCTGACCTGTTGGAGATACCCGGCGTAGGCCATGATGGCCCGGTTCAGGCACCGGCACAGTTCTCCCAAGCCGTGCTCAATTTTCTGGACACTTCCACGGGTTCACGTCCCACACATGTAACTTAGGGCCGTACCGGCAAATGTCGCCCTGGTCTCGCACTGCCAGCATTCGACTTTGAACTGCGTGGATCAAAGGGGGGCGCCTACGATGGTGCTAACATCCTGAAATTTCAGTTGTCTGGCATCAGCGCAACTCAACACCAAGAACACGTGATGCATCGGCCAGCATGATGTCTTTTTCGGCCAACAGCCAGTTATGGAATTGCTTCATCGGGCGCGTCAACGTCTTGCCTGCTGGCCAAACCAGACGATACCCAAATGTATAGTGTCGCACGAAATCTGGGCCGAGTGGGGCAACAAGTCGTCCATTTTTCAGGTCAACATGGCATTCAGTGAGCCCGGTAAGCATCAACCCTTCGCCAACTACAGCCACACGGTGCCCGGCATCACGCTGGACCGGACTGTCATCTTTTCGGATTGAAAACATACGCAACAGTTCCGGCCAACCAACCCAAGCCGGATCGCTGGTTGTGTCGTGGAGACGATAGAGCGGCACGCCCGTTAGGTCGGGGCAATTGGGTGACAGACCATGTTGCGCCGCAAATTCTGGTGTACATACCGGTAGGAAACAACCTTTGAACAGGGACTCGAAAGCAAATTCAGGACCGGGTTTCGGCGAGAACCGAATGGCCATATCGACGCTGCCATCAAAAAGATTTGCGTAATCCTCGCCGGTGTCGAACCTGATTTCGGCATCTGGCGCGTTTTTGTGAAACCCTGGTAAAATTGCTGATAACCAGTTTTCAAGTATGAAATGCGACATGCTGACGGTTACGCGTTGATCCCGTCGCAGGCCGCGAAGTTCGTCAAGCACTTCAAATACCTGCGAAAATCCGCTGGTCAGGCGGGCGGCGATTTCGGTCGCCTCGCGTGTTGGGCGCACCCCGCTCGGAAGCCGGTCAAACAGTTTGAGCCCGAGAAATTCTTCGAGCCCACGGATTTGTTGCCCAATCGCGGCAACTGTGACGCCAAGTTCCTTAGCCGCAGCGGTAAACGTGCCATTCCTTAGCGTTGCTTCAAGCGCCCGAAGTCCATTCAAATGCGACAACTTCATATCACGTGTATAGCAGGGCTTTAGGCCCGTTGGGAAATTCTGATGTGACAGGCGGGGCCAGCCGTGGCACGCTTTGGCATCATGAATTCAAACCTGGAGGTCCTACATGTCCTTAAAACGCTATGTCATTGAACGCGAAATCGTCGGCATTGGCGCGATGAGCCAAGACGAACTATCCGGTGCAGCCGCCACATCAAACGGCGCGCTGTCGAAGCTTGCACCACGTGTGCAGTGGGAACATTCCTATGTCACCGGTGACAAGACTTTCTGCATTTACCTTGCAGATGGCGAGGATTCTGTGCGCGCGCACGCGGAAATCAGCGGTTTCCCGGCTAACATTATTACAGAAGTTCAGACAATTATTGATCCAACAACCGCAGTCTGAACGGCCAACCCACAGCTGTAGAACGGCGGGTCGAAGCCCACCCTACGCGCGCGCTGTCAGTTTCGCCATTGTGTCTTTTTCGCGCTCGACCGCGGCCAATACGATGATTCTTGTCCGCGCCGGTAAATCCAGCGCTAAGGTCGCTGCATGGCCAACGCCGGACATTTTGCGCAGGGTTTTGCCGATAATGTCGATCAGTTTGTCGTCATCATATTCTGGGTGTTTAGCGGTAAAATCATCCCAATAATGCGCCAAGAACACCACCCCGACGACGTTTTCAAGGGCCTGGGACTGGGAATCTTTCTTT
>CAXMPY010000267.1:1971-2290 GCA_964195275.1 uncultured Paracoccaceae bacterium | reverse complement strand
GGTTGGCTTGTTCTGAGTATCGTTTTGTAGAGCGTGCATGATTTTCTTTCAGGGATTGGAACGGCCAGAATTTGATGGTAAAGATAGCATTTTTGCAACCGGTTGCAACATATAATTTACCTGACAAAGCCATGAGAAATTCCGTTCATTTGCTCGCATCCAAGAATGATAATCCAGGTATTTTGCAACCGATTGCAGCATAATATACGTGATGTCACATTCTTTAGAAAGCAACTGCGGAGGTTTCTAATGATCTACAAGAACCAACAAGATGTTGAGCACCAATCGACCTGCGGCGAAACAATTTTGGCTGTTTTAT
>CAXMPY010000267.1:0-1961 GCA_964195275.1 uncultured Paracoccaceae bacterium | reverse complement strand
TTCGGTCAGACGAACGCTTTGCCGCCAGCAACTTTGTCAACTTTTGTAGTGATCTGCGACATATTCCGATTGCGGAACGCCCGGCCAATCAATGGCGGCTTTGCGAAATGCCGCACGCTCAAACAAACGTTCGCCGTAGGCCGCTGCCATGGATTGCTTTTCGCTGTTTAGCGGGTGACCGCCGTCCCAGACAAATGCCATGCCGAGCCATTTCAACCGAAACAACGAGACACCCCACATAACATCCGCCAAAGTGAACTTGTCGCCGCAAATCCAGTCTCGTCCATCCTTAAGGCGGCTATCCAGATCGGCCACAATCGTGGTGATTTCGCGCACTGCGGCACGCATCAAATCCGGGGTTGTGACAAACTTTTTGGCAGCCTCTTCTTTTGCGATTTTCGCGTCATAAGCAGCCACAAGGTCGGGGTCGTCCAAGACCATGTCGCGGGCTGTTTTGATTTTTACAATCTTTCGATCATGAACGCCCGGCTTCCCTTTGCGCAGGCGTTCGGGGCGAAAATCACCATCTGGATGGGCGCCATAAAGAACAGCAACATGCGGTGTGGCATCCACAACGTCCATTTCATAGGCGATATCTTGTTCCAAATGAACAGGAACCAGACTGTTCTTAGGCTCTGTCACCCGTTCAATATGACGACAGATCGCAACGCTATCAACAACCACCACACCGGCGACATGGTCAACCAGCGTCGGCACGACAGCGGGATCAAACCCTTCAGTTTCAACGCTGGATCGGCCAGTGTAACCGGTGGCAAAGTTTGAACCGTCATTCGCTGCCAACCGCAGCCGAACATACCCCGGGTCGTAGTTGCCCATAAATGGCATTTGAAGGTTAAGATCATGGGCGACAAAACTCGCATCCTTCTCGACAAGGCAGGTGCGCACTTTCTGCGAACATATCGACAATGCAAAATGGTAAAGCTCAAATCTGGGTGTTCCGGTGCCGGTCGTCCGGTTCATTTCGGTGTCTGTCAGCGGCGCGTTGGCCGCCGCGACCAGGGCCCCAAGGTTTTTAGTCAACAGGTATGCTCCGATGTTGATGAAATTCGTTATAGATCACGTTCAGTACCTGTCTCGACAACATCTGCAACAGCAAAACTGGGGCGCGTTTTCATCCGAACATAGTAGCCAACCAAGGGTGTACCGGCCCACCAATCGCCAAGATTGTGAATGGTAAACCGGGCGACTGCTGCGGTGGCAAAACAATCGGCCAGCGAATAAGTTTCCGCCGGCCAAATAGGGCTGACTGCGCAGCGCCGAAATCATCCGGTCCACAAGCGCCCGGGTCGCATTAAGATGTTTTTCAATGTCGTCAGGATTTTGAAGCAACGCCTGGAAGCGGCGGTTCCCTTCCAATCTTGTCCTGGTCGTTTCGGCAATGTCAGCCCGGTCCTTGGCAAGTTGTTCTAAAAACTGGCCGCGCGCAATGATCTGTGGCGCGGTGCCATCTGGCTCTAGTCGGTTTCGGTAAAGAAGAACGCCGTAATGCAGCGACATGATATCTTTTAGCCAGTCTTGCGTGGTTTCATCCCCTGACAGATCGGGGCCGGGCATCAACTGGGCCCGGTTCACGATCCGAAGCGTGTCGGTGACGATTTCATCATCGATCTGAAGTGTTGGAACGACAGCGCGCGGATTAAGCGCCATATACCACGGTTCAAACTGTTCGTTTGTATCCATGATATCAATCTGGCGTCGTTGAAAGTTCAAGCCTTTTTCAACAAGCGCAAGTCGCGCCATCTGAGAGCAGATCGAACTTTGGTGGTCATAAAGGGTCAATTCTGGCATGCGAGGATATTAGGGTGATTTCGATTGCGAGGGAATAGTTTTCGTGGGGCGGCTCGCCAGGACGTGATCTTTAAAGTCTGCGTTCGTATAACGCCGCCGTTCAATGGGGCTTGAATTTGAAACCAATCGACCAATCTTGGGGTCACGTATGC
>CAXMPY010000266.1:0-2326 GCA_964195275.1 uncultured Paracoccaceae bacterium | reverse complement strand
GGGCGATAAAATCATCACGATTATTGCAGCAAACGGTTCGGCGACTTACAGCATAATCGAACGGAAACATCGCGGCATGGTGATCGGCATTCTGATAGTGTGCGCATACGCGAAAGTGGAATGGGAAATGTTTGATGGCACTGATCGTTGAAGACGGCACTGGCGTAACCGACGCGGCGGCATATGCGACCGTGGCTGAGGCCGACACATACTGGGGCGAACGTACCCATCAGGAGATCTACACCGCTTGGAACCTTGCAGCCACCACCACGGCATTCAAAGAAGGGGCGTTGCGCGAGGCCAGCGATTTCCTTGATGGCAAATACGCACAATTCTACGTTGGTGAACGCGCAGGCGATGTTCAAGGGCTGCAATGGCCCAGAACAAACGCTGTCGGCGCATATGGCTACCTGCTGAACGGCTTACCCGCTGAATTGGTTAAAGCCACCCATGAACTAGCTGGACGCGCTGTATCGGCTGTTCTGGCGGCGGATCAGGACCGGGGCGGCATGGTTAAAAGCGCCAAGGCTGGATCTGTGGCGGTTGAATTCATGGAAGGCGCAACCGCTGAAACTGCTTATGGCGTTGTTCAAGGCATCCTTGGGCCGATCCTGAACGGATCACAAAGCGGCGCACCGACATGGAATTGGGCATGAAATATGGCCACAAACATTGATCGAGCAGTAGCCAAAGCGATCAACAAGCTAGAACCGACCATGCTTGTTGCGTTTCTGGATTCGTTTCAAGATATCCGCTCATCGTATCGCCTCAACAAAATCACAGCAGCGCTACGGGTTGGCCGGGTGGATGAAGCACTGCGGGCTTTGCAAATATCCCCTGAATTTTTCGCGCCAATGGACGCGGCAATCAGTCAGGCATTCCGCGAGGGCGGCGTGGGCTTTGTTTCCAATATACCGAACAATGCAACATCTAGCGGCATTGTGGCGTCGCCCCGGTTTAACTCCCGCCTGCCAAGGTCTGAAACATGGCTGCGAAATCATATCAACGTTCTGGCCGCGAATATATCCAACGAACAGGCGCTTGCCGCCCGTGAAGCGATAGTCCGGGGGATTAGCACCACACAGAGCCGTTCGTCGATTGCGCTGGACATTATCGGGCGGGTGAACTCGCAAGGGCTGCGGCAGGGCGGTATCATTGGGCTTTCTGGCCCGCAGATAAACAATTTGACAGCTGCCCGCGTTGAATTGGCAAGTGGTGATCCGAAGCAACTCAGAAACTACCTGCGCAGATCATTGCGGGATCGCCGGTTCGATTCGAAAGTCAAAGAAGCAATCCTGTCTGGTAAGCCGATCAGCCCGAAGGATGTTGCCAGATACACCGGCAAATACTCAAACAGAATGCTGAGGGCACGGGGCAAGGTGATCGCTCATCACGAAACTATTGCCGCTGCCAACGCGGGCCGTCACGAAGGGATGCGGCAGATCGTAGATAACGGGGTGATCAATGCCCGCCAGATCAAGCGCAAATGGAACAGCCAAGGCGATGCCAATGTTCGGGACACGCATTCCAACCTTAACGGCAAAACCGTCACCGGGATTGAGGAACCATTTGTTTCAAGCTCAGGGGCCAGAATGATGCATCCTCACGATACTAGCATGGGCGCGGGCGCGGCAGAAATTGCCAATTGCAGATGCTACGAAACCACAGTCGTCAAAAAGAAAAGCGAACTTGATGTGGACGTGCTACAGCCAACCGGAAGTTTTCAAACGACCTTGGCTGTTCAGCCCAAACCCAAACCCAAACCCAAACCCAAGAAGCCGAAGCCCAAGAAGCCGAAGCCGGTAGCCCCGTGGGCCGAAAACATCGCTGGTTGGAATAAACTGACCCCCGAGGCGCAGGCCAATTTGCAAAAAATTACAGCACTGACTTCAAAGGACGATTTAGTGGCGGCTTTAGCGGGAGGCGCTGACATCAGCAATGTTCAAATGGTTGCCGGTAAAAAGTTCTTAGGTGCTTTGGTTAAAGGCGCTGATCTGACTATGAGCCGCAGATTTGATTTGAGCGCCAATATTGATGTCGGCGGTTACGCTTGGGCCAAGTATGGATTTGCACCGGGTATTGACGAGATTCGGGGTGTGGTGGGGTTATTCATTCAAAAAGTGAAAGACTTGAAGGGCGTCTCAATACAAGATAAGCAGACATTGCTAGCAATGCTCAAACCTAGAAACCGAGATTCGTTCTGGGCGTTGGCTGACAGTAAATTCGGTAAGGAAATAATGTTGGGGTCCGGTTGGCAGGGTGAACTTGCTTTGACTGATGCAGTCGCTATGGCGAGGTTCAACAACTATGTCAGATGAAATGTTCT
>CAXMPY010000265.1:0-2345 GCA_964195275.1 uncultured Paracoccaceae bacterium | reverse complement strand
CATGTGTTGGTTCGGGTCGTGGTTGTCTCCGAAGATGATTTAGGTTTTCGATTGCATATAACGATCGAAGATACCGGCCCCGGTATCGCACCCGATATGATCGGGCATATTTTCGGCGAATTTAATCAGGTCGAGGATGAAAAGAACCGCAAATTTGAAGGAACCGGGCTTGGGCTGGCGATTGTTAAACAACTGGTCGAATTAATGGGCGGCGATGTCTGGGTAGACAGCGAAGTTGATGTTGGGTCCTGCTTTGGGTTCAGCGTCTTATTACCATCGCCGACCGGTACGCCCAAGGATTTGGACAAATTGCCCGAACGTGTTCAGCGCGTAATCGTCCAATGTAGCCCCAACCAGTCAGCGCAAATATTGTCTAAACAATTGGCCGTTCTGGGGTCAAAGTTTTGAATGTTACCCCAGATGATGTTTCAAAAGGATTGGAATTCCAAACTGGTGATGTGATGGTGATCGACGGCGCGAAATTGGCATTGGCGGACGCGGGTTCGCCACCAACTAATATTCCGACAATTGTTATGAAAAGCCTGCAAGCCAGCGAAAACTTAGGTGACAGTGAATGGGTGAACTATTTGAACAAACCTGTGGGTCGCGCAGCCTTAGTGCGCGCCATATGTCTGTCCAAACAACCCGCAAAGCCCCAGACCGCCGACGCAACAGAAGCCGCAACAGAAATATTGCCGCCTATGGAACCCCGAAAAATGCGCATTCTTGCGGCCGAAGATAACCGAACCAATCGCCTGGTATTTGAGAAAATGGTTGGGAAGCTGAATGTCGAGCTGGCGTTCGCCGAAAATGGCGAAGAGGCCGTCGAAATGTGGCGGGGGTTCAACCCGGATATGATATTCATGGACATCTCAATGCCGATTATGGACGGCAAACAAGCCACCAAAATGATCCGCGAAAATGAAGCGGCAGACGATATTGCACATACACCGATCGTTTCGCTGACGGCCCATGCGATGGATGGCGATGACAGTGAAATTCTGCAAGCCGGGCTTGACCATTACCTCACGAAACCACTGCGCAAACTTGATATACTTGCGCAGATTTTAGCAGCGATGCCGGAACAGGCAGAACCGGTGTTTGACGATCCTGACCCGGCGCCTAAGATTGATGCGCTTTGAAGACCTGCACCAGCCCATCAATCTCGGTCGCGCAAAACTTCCATAAATGCCGCGCCGAAACGTTGCGCACGACGTTCGCCCAATAATCGGTCTAGTTTCTGGGTATCGCTGGTCTGCATTACAGCAACTTTTGCCAGCAAAGATGCCGAACAAGACAGGGGTTTATCGGTGCCGTTCTCTCCGGTGGTCAGCCCGGCCTGAACTTCGAGCAATCGGTCATAGACAACGCCCTGTACGCGCCCCGCCAGTTTGCGGCGCATTGGATGCAGCTCGACCGTTTCAGCGCCGGTCACAACGCTTAAAAAGGCCGCGCCGTATCGTTCCAATTTCGTCGCGCCAATGCCATTGATGCGGGCCATTTCATCCAAAGAGGCGGGTCGGTTCTCGGCAATTTCAATCAAGGTCCGGTCGTTGAAAACAATGTAGGCGGGAACTTTGCCAGCCTCTGCCAGTTCCCGACGCTTGGCCTTAAGCGCTGACAACAGCGGCGCATCTTCCTCGGATACCAATGTTTTAACCGGGGCACGGCCAGCCGATTTTCGCACCGTATCAAGTCGCAGCGTTATCGTTGCCTCGTCTCGTAGGATTGGCCGCGCATTTTCGGTCATGCGCAAACCGCCGTAGCGGTCAGGGTCGGGGCGGATCAGATCAAAGCCCATCATCTGGCGAAAGATGGCCTGCCATTGACGGCGGTCATATTCACGCCCAACGCCAAATGTGGGTATTTGGTCATGGCCACGTTGCTTGACCTTGTCGGTTTCATTGCCAGTCAGAATATCAATCAGATGGCCTGCGCCAAAATATTCACCCGTCCGCAAAGCGGCAGACAGTGCTTTGCGCACCGCCTGCGTGGCATCAAATAATTCAGGTGGCGTCGTGCACAGGTCGCAATTTCCGCAAAGTTCTACCGTTTCACCAAAGTACCCCAGCAAATTCTGACGCCGACATTTCAACGCTTCTGCCAAGCCCAATAACGCATTCAAACGCCCGTGGTCAGCCGTTCGTCGATCAGCAGGTGCCGGGCTTTCGTCGATTTGTGTACGACGAAATCGGATATCATCAGCGCCAAACAGTGTCAGGGTGTCGGCAGGCGCACCGTCACGCCCAGCGCGGCCGATTTCCTGATAATACGCTTCAATAGATTTGGGCAAATCAGCATGGGCCACCCAGCGAATATCGGGTTTATCTACCCCCATGCCAAAC
>CAXMPY010000264.1:0-2356 GCA_964195275.1 uncultured Paracoccaceae bacterium | reverse complement strand
ACCAGTGCAATTTGCGGCCCCAACGATCCGATCATCATCCCTCGGGGATCACTGAAAACGGATTGGGAAGTCGAGCTTGCAGTGATTATCGGCAAACGGGCGAAATATGTTTCCCAGGCCGATGCGCTGGATTACGTCGCAGGATATGCCGTGACCAACGATGTTTCCGAACGTGATTTTCAACTCAAAAGATCTGGCCAATGGACCAAGGGAAAAAGCTGCGACAACTTTGGCCAAATTGGCCCTTGGCTGGTGACCAAAGACGAAATTGCCGACCCCCAAAGCCTGACGATGTGGCTTAAACTTAACGGCAACACAATGCAGGACGGTTCGACAAAAACCATGGTTTACGGTGTTACACATGTGGTGTCTTACCTTAGCCAATTCATGAGCCTTCACCCCGGCGATGTTATTTCCACGGGTACGCCCCCAGGCGTCGGCATGGGGCAAAAACCGCCCCGCCACCTACGCCCTGGCGATGTTGTCGAATTGGGCATCAAGGGGCTTGGCGCACAAAGACAGGACGTAATCGCAGACCCTGAATAGGAGAACAGGATGATTCCACTTTTAGATACCCATCAGCACCTCGTGTACCGCGACAATGCCGGCTACGGCTGGACCGATGGTATCCCGCCCTTGGCGACAGAGGATTATACGCTTGGCGATTATGCTGAATTGGTCGAAGGTTTGGGCGTCGGTGGCAGTTTATTCATGGAAACCGGCGTAGATGACGCCGATTATCAAGCCGAAACCCGATTTGTTCACGGCCTGGCGGAGAAACCCGGCAGCGGCATTAACGGAATTATTGCTTCAATTCGAACCGAATCTGATAATGGGTTCGACACTTGGATCGAAGAAACCGTCGCGATGGGTGTGGTCGGTTATCGTCGGGTCTTGCATGTTGAACCGGATGAAATGTCGAAAACCGATACGTTTCGCCGGAACGTTCGCAAGATCGGTGACGCCGGGAAAGTATTTGATCTGTGCTTTCTCGCGCGCCAATTGCCGATCGCGGCCGAATTGGCAGCGGCCTGTGATAACACCAGTCTTGTCCTGAACCATTGCGGTGTGCCTGAGATCGCGAACGGCGCGTTGGACCCGTGGCGCGCGGATATGACCGCACTGGCGGCGCACTCCCAACGTAACCTGTAAGCTGTCTGGTTTAATGGCTTATTGCGCGCCCGGCACCGCTTCGTTGGAAACAATAGCGCCATATGTCGACCATGTGCTTGCGGCTTTTGGCCCGGATCGCATTGTTTGGGGTAGCGACTGGCCGGTGGTGAACCTGGCCCAGGGGTTGCATGAATGGATGGCCGTCACCCGCGCCATTCTCGGCCAATTGTCTGAAGAAGACGCAAACGCCATCGCACACAGAACAGCAGAACGTATTTACCAAATCAGTCTGCCTTAGGTGTGTCGGCATTGGGTGTTCAGCCTCTAACGAATTGCTGAATCACCTGTTCTAAAAGCGATATTTGCAAAGTCCATGATTGCTTGGATTCTTGGAGGCACAAACAGAAACCCTAGCGCCAGCATTTGCGAAGATTTCCAAACCCCGGTCTGACCCTTGCAGTCGCAATTTTTCAGGGCTAATTGGGTTTTACCTAATGGAAAGTTCCAAACATGCGATATGTGGCACCGCAAACTGTATCTGAAGCTGTCCAGTTGCTTAGTGAAGAACCCGGAGACAGTAGCATTTTGGCGGGTGGCACCGATCTGTTGGTTCAGATGCGCGCCGACATGCGTGAACCTGATTTGATTGTCGACATCAAAGGCATCCCGGGGGTCATGGACATATCGCCAGACCAGGGTGGGTTTCGAATTGGCGCCGGTGTTTCAGGGGCAGTGCTGGGCGAACATGAGGGCGTCAAACAATTGTGGCCCGGTGTTGTCGAAGCTGTTGAACTTATCGGGTCAACTCAGGTTCAGGGGCGCGCGACAATGGTGGGCAACCTGTGCAATGCATCACCTGCCGCAGATAGTGTGCCGGCAATGTTTGCCGCCCATGCTGTAGTGCGCGTGGCTGGCCCTGATGGCGAACGTGATTGCCCCGTGAAAGATATTCCGGTGTCACCGGGCAAAAATTCGCTGAAAAAAGGTGAATTTATCCTGTCGATCCTGTTGCCCGCCCGACCGAAAAATGCATCTGACGCGTATCTTCGTTTTATCCCGCGTTCCGAAATGGATATCGCTGTTGCCTCAGCTGGCGTTTCGCTGGTCTTTGACAAATCGGGCACCTGCGAACAGGCCTATGTCGCCATTGGTGCTGTTGCTGCAAACGTATTACTTGTTGATGATGCCGCTGCCTGCCTGGTTGGGACCAAGTTGGAGGACGCGGCACTGGTGGCAATGGGCA
>CAXMPY010000263.1:2101-2366 GCA_964195275.1 uncultured Paracoccaceae bacterium | reverse complement strand
TTTGGGGTCAAGAACAGTAATCCTATTAGCGAACTTATCTGCGACATAGACCAGGCCGCTGGGGCCAATTGTCAGATCATGGGGGTCATCAAGGACGGCTTCACTGGCGACATCAAACGTGGCAAACGGTGTTTCCTGTGCGTTGGCAACGGCCAATTGTGCACCCAATACAGACGCGATCCAGTACATATTTTTGATCATGTGTTGCCCCCAAGGACCTGCCTAACAGTGCAACATCATCCAAAAACAGGCAAGTTTAGTTGGC
>CAXMPY010000263.1:0-2091 GCA_964195275.1 uncultured Paracoccaceae bacterium | reverse complement strand
AAACATGTTTGTATGGCGCGGTTTGCATCCCTAAGTTAGTCACAGCAAACCAAGTTATTGGCTAGATATTGTGTGGGGCAAAATGCGTTACGTTAAGTGGGGGTTATGGGCACTGGTCGTTTTGCTGGTGTTCGGTTTTTTTCACTACACATTGCCGCAACATGACATTGTCAGGATTACAAATACCGAAACCCGCCGGATTGATTTTGGGCAAAATTCGATATTCTGGGCGTCTCCGGATACTGGGTCAGACGGCAGTCTGGCCAACCGCGATGTACGGTTCATCGAAACCTTCTATGAAAATGGCAAACCGATGGTGTATCGCAACGAAGATACCGGATTTGGCTGGCCACCCTATTTCAAGCTGGACAGTTCGAACTTGCAGGCCGAGGCGGGCGATCTGGTGTCACCAAAGGAAACCCCGCATTGGGTGTCGGTAACCCACTATGGATGGCGTAACGAACTGCTGTCGATTTATCCCAATGCCGTCAACGTAAAGCCTGTCGAAGGGCCGTTTGTGCGGATTATTCCCTATGTGAATATCGTCATATTACTGATCTTGGCGGTCGTTGTGTTTATGTTGCGCCGTACCTGGGTTCGGTTTCGTCGACGCAAAATTGACCCGGTTCTTGAAGATGTAGGCGATGCAACCGATGCCGCGCGAGAACAGGCCAGCGGAATTTGGGGACGCATTAAAGGGTGGTTTGGTACGCGACATTCTGGTTAAATCTATTCACCGTACGGCACCCAGATCGTTTTGATATCCGTTGATTGGTTCAAAAATTCACGGCCCTCGCCGGTTGCGCCAATCCAGTCGCGGCTGCGGCCATTATTTACCCAGGTTCGTTTCAGGTTGGCTGCGCCCGCTTTTTCGATCGTTGCTGACAGATCTGACGACGAAAAGCACCAGACCGCATCAACATTTGCATGTCCCGCAATCTGCGGCGCCAATTCTTCGTGTGATCCTGTTAGGATATTGACAACGCCTGCGGGCAGGTCAGACGTTTCAAGCACCTGATAAAAATCAGTGGCAGCTAACGGATAGGGTTCAGATGCCACCGCCACGACCCGGTTGCCCATAGCAATCGTTGGGGCCACGCAAGAGATCAGCCCAAGTAGCGGCATTTCATCGGGGCAGAGGCATCCGATAGTTCCCACCGGTTCGTTCATTGCCAATGCAATACCCCGCATCGGCACGCCTTTGGCGGCGCCATCCAGTTTGTCAGCCCAAGCAGCATAGGTGAAAAGACGTGATATGGCGGCGTCAACCTCGGCCTTAGCGTTTTTGGCGTGCACGCCGGTAAGGTCGTGAATACGGTCTGCAAATTCCGGTGCGCGGGCAGACAGATTTTCGGCGATATAATACAGGATCTGGGCGCGCAAATGGGCGGTGGTTTTGGACCAACCCTTGGCAGACGCCGCCGCTTCTACAGCATTTCGAACATCTTTGCGGTTGGCGAGTGATTTGTGCCCCAACTGCGCGCCGCGGGGCGACCAGACGGGGGCAGAATAACCAGCATCCGGGCGGGCCTGTTTGCCGCCGATGAATAGTTTGGCAGTGCGATCCAGGCCGAGAACTTCAGGGTTCGCAGGCGCAGGTTCGGCCTTGATGAACTTAAGCGGCTTGGTGGTTGATTTTGGGCGCGTATAGGCGCGCAGGCCTTCCCAGCCGCCTTCGCGTCCAAAGCCGCTTTCGCGTACACCACCAAAACCGGCAGCCGCATCAAACAGGTTTGTGGCGTTGACCCAAACGATGCCCGATACAAGTTTTGGGGCGATGTCCAGCGCCAGGTTAATGTTTTCGGTCCAAACGGTCGCGGCCAACCCAAACCGTGTGTTGTTGGCCAATTCGACAGCCTCGGACGGTGTGCGGAACGTTGTGGCGACAAGCACCGGGCCAA
Organism: uncultured Paracoccaceae bacterium; assembly: GCA_964195275.1. Taxonomy (GTDB): domain Bacteria; phylum Pseudomonadota; class Alphaproteobacteria; order Rhodobacterales; family Rhodobacteraceae; genus NVTR01. The sequence goes on along the minus strand of CAXMPY010000263.1, from coordinate 190 downwards.
AAATTTCTTCCTGCATCAGGTACGCAGAACTGTGCAGGCCAGTGATCAGAGTCGGCGGATAATAACTGCCGGTGTCAGGTATCTGACCTGCCTGATATACGTCGCCTTCTTTGCCACCTTTTTGAACCATGTCGGTGATGGTTTTTAACTGCGCCGGGTCGACCACGGCGCCGACATCAATGCACTTGTC
>CAXMPY010000262.1:0-2381 GCA_964195275.1 uncultured Paracoccaceae bacterium | reverse complement strand
TCCTTTGGCGAAATTGAACCCGACTGGAACCGCGTTGGCCCGCATCTGGAAAAGGCCTATTCCCGCGTGCCGTCCGCCTTAAATGCCGGCGTGCGCAAACTGTTCTGCGGCCCTGAAAGTTTTACGCCAGACTTGGCCCCACTGGTCGGCGAAACGCCCGAGCTGCGCAATTGCTATGCTGCCTGCGGCATGAACTCGCTTGGTATCCTGAATGGTGCCGGGGTGGCAAATGTGCTGGCACACTGGATCGTTGATGGCATACCGCCGATTGATGTCACCGGGATCAACGTCAACCGGTTCACCAAACACCAGGCCACCCACGCCTTTCGTCGCGACCGCGCGCCAGAACTGCTGGGCAAAATGTTCGGCCAGCATTTTCACAATGAAGCATTTCAGACAGCCCGCGATCTTAAGCGCTCGGTTCTGCATGATCGCCTGGCCGCAACAGGGGCGTTTTTTGCAGAAGGTCATGGCTGGGAAATGCCCGACTGGTTCGCGCCTACCCCAAAACAAGCCAAGATCGACACCTACAGTTGGCGCCGTCAGAACTGGTTTGAATGGCACGCCCAAGAACACCACGCCGCGCGCAAAGAAGTGATCATCATGGATATGTCGGCGATGTCCAAGCTCGTCGTGCAGGGGCGCGATGCCTGCGCATTGCTTAGCCGCCTTAGTTGCAACGAAGTGGACGTGGCACCTGGGAAAATCGTCTATACTGCCTGGGTAAACCAAGCGGGCGGGTTTGAGGCCGATCTGACGGTGACGCGACTGGAGGCCGAAAAGTTCATGGTCGTGGTTGGTGAAAATTCGCATGGCCACACAGAAATGCGCCTGCGCCGACATATCGCTGACGGTGAATTTGTCACCATTTACGACGCCACACCCGGCATCACGCAGATAAACATCCACGGGCCCAAGGCCCGGATGCTACTGGAAAAACTGACCTCGGCGAATATGTCAAATGACGCCTTCCCTTTCATGACGTGCCAGGAAATTGATGTCGGCTATTGGAATGTGCTTGCTTGCCGAGTGACCTTCATAGGTGAATTGGGCTGGGAATTGCATGTGCCAGCAATCAACGCGGTTCAGATTTATGATTTGCTGATCAAAGCGGGTGCAGAATTTGGCCTGCGCAATGCTGGCATGCAGACGCTGGGTTCATTGCGGCTTGAAAAGGCCTATCGCGATTTCGGCCTGGACGTGGATAACACTGACAATCCTATCCAGGCAGGCCTGGGTTTTGCCGTAAAACTGGACAAACCCGGCGGTTTCATTGGCCGCGATGCTTTGGCCGCGATCAAGGCGCAAGGCGTGCCCAGAACCCGAATGCTGCAATTCTTGCTGACAGACCCCGATCCTTTACTGTATGGCAACGAATTGATCTACTTGAACGGCATTGCCGTTGGCCATTTGCAGGTCGGTGCATATGGCCACACCCTTGGCGGCGCGGTGGGCATTGGGTTTGCAACCATTGACGCGCCTCTGACTGCGACCGTTGTGAACGGGGGTGATTGGGTGATCGACCTGGCAGGTGACCGGATCAAAGCGACAGCATCACTGCGACCGTTGTTGGATCCGCAAATGGACCGGATCAAATGTTAGAATATGCAGATCAAGCCACCGACGTCACCCGGCGGAAACCGGCGATTGATTATCATGAATGGAACCCTTGAAATGCACTATGTTTATTTGATGCTGGCGATCGTCACCGAAACAATTTCGACGTCCGCACTTCAATCCAGCCAACAATTTACCCGGCTTGTCCCATCGATTGTGGTAGTGGCGGGTTTTGTCGCGTCGTTCTATTTTCTGTCCCTGACGTTGAAAGTCATGCCACTGGGCATCGTTTATGCGGTTTGGTCCGGCATTGGCATCGTGTTGATTGCGGCGATTGGATATCTGGTATTTGGGCAGGTCTTGGATTTGGCGGCGCTGATTGGGATAGGTTTTATCATTCTTGGCATTATCATCATCCAACTATTTTCAACCACCGCAACACACGGATAAATAGTTGACGGATATTATCATGGGCTGCGCAAATGGCATACCAGACCAAAGTTGACGGGCCGTATGTCGACGTGGGGCCCGTTAAACGCCCGGTTAACACGACGGTGTCGCCACGCCTTCAAATAGCGCGGCAGCTTGTTTGGAACCGACAAATTGGTTCCCGCGGGATCGTTAAGCCTGCGCACCCGCGTTAACATTGGTGCTGCGGGCGAGGACAAAAAAACCTTGCGTGAAATTGTTGACTACGCTGTAACCCAATCCAACTGGGCACGTTTTATTGCGATTGTTATCAGCGTCGCAGGCGAGCCGGGCATTGGCGAAACCGAAGGCGGCGAAGTGTTGGTCTTTCTTGAAAGTCTTAAGTCGAATATCGT
>CAXMPY010000261.1:0-2466 GCA_964195275.1 uncultured Paracoccaceae bacterium | reverse complement strand
GCCCGACAAATGGCATCTTGGTCGCCAGAACAGTCATGAATTGAACGTTCGCCGAAAGTGGCAAACCAGCCATGTAAAAAACCGAACTTGCTGCGTTTTCAACATCCATTGTTGGCATTAAAACTGCATTCGGGTCATCTGCGAGCGTACGCATTTCAAGGTCTTCCACCAATTGCGTGCGGGCATTGCCAATGTCTATCTGACCGCAAGCAATATCAAAGGCGCAGCCATCCAGGCTGAGCGTTCGGGTTAAGCCGCTGATGGCGTGTTTTGTCGTCGTATAACACACCGAACCGGGGCGAGGTGACTGCGCCGACAACGAACCGTTGTTGATAATCCGTCCCCCTTGTGGGGACTGATGCCGCATCTGCGAAAAGGCCAGCCGCGCTGTATAAAACATGCCCGACAAGTTTACATTCAGCACCTGTTGCCAGTCTTCCAACGCAATTTCGTCGATTGACCCGCTGGGGCCAAACACACCGGCATTGTTGAACAAAACATCCAGCCGACCGGTCGCACGGATAAATTTTGAAAATGCCGCCTCTAGGGCCACGGGGTCGGTCACGTCGGCCACCAATACATGGGCGTTTTGGCGGCCTGCGGCCAGTTTGGTCAATCGTTCACGTCGCCTGGCGATCAGGCCAACATGCCATCCGGCCGTCAGAAACAGTTCTGCTGTGGCGCATCCGATATCTGAACTTGCACCGGTAATGATGATAGATTTCGTCATGTCGCAGGTTCCTTTGGTCCGTCGGAACCTGTTGTAAGCTGAAATTCCGCAGGCGCGGCATTAAGATCGGCGATCGATAACGGCGCGCTTGGCCGCGCCAAGCGGTTTCGCATCACCCAGAACAGCCGATTTTGGGCCCGTGTAATCGCGACATAGGTCAGACGCTTCCATAGTGGTATGCCAGCCTCGACACGCCCGGCGCGGGCAGCGGCGTATATGTCTGGCGCAAATACCTGAACATCGGGCCATTGCGACCCCTGTGCTTTGTGAATTGTCACAGCACTGCCGTGCAGAAACGCGGCACCCATATTGGCCGCATAGGGAATAAAGGGTTCTTCTTCACCGGGCAGTTCAATTTTGATGATCGAAGCAGCCGAAACTTGTGGATCCATCGCCCCCAAAACATGCAAGCGCGAAAAGCCCTGTCGTTTGCCAGCGCCAAGGTAAATTACCTGCGCACCTTTGATCAGGCCGCGCGCCTCAAGATCGATGCGCCGCTTGCGGTGCTTCAGCGGCAGTTCGATACCATCACAAATCAGCGGCTCGCCGGGCAACAGTTCATCTTCGGGCGCACTAAATGCTGCACGAAACGCTTGGATAAGCCGAATTCGCGTGACGTTGCGCCAAACCAATGTTGGGGAACGGGCCATCAAATCAGCCTCGACCCGGCCTGCGACAACAACCCGATCATCGCGGCTGGCGGCGTCTTGAACCATGTGTTCAAACGCCTCAAACGTCAGGGCCTCATCTGACAACGCGTGGGCCAAATCAAGGATTGGATTATCAAGTTCCTGACGATGAATCCGGTGCAGGTTTAGCACCTGTGGGGCGGCCAGTTTTTCAAACACCATTGTGCCTGATTGGTTTACCGGTGCCAATTGGGCCGGATCGCCAAACAACACCAGCGTTGGGAAAATGTCTTTCAAATCCTCAAACTGTTTGTCGTCCAGCATCGAACTTTCATCGACAAAGCCGATATCCAACGGGTCATCGCGCCGTTTCCAGCCGATGATAAAATCTGAACCTCGCAAACCTGCCGCCGCCAATGCGCCTGGAATAGATTTGTGAATTTGGTAAAAACTAAACGCCCGGTCCAGGGCCGCATCGGTCAGCCCCTCGATCGTCGGGCGTTCATCCCCACCGGCCAGCCAATCGGCGATCTTTTCGTATTCTGGATCGTAAAGCGGTGTGTATAGGATGCGGTGGATTGTGGTGGCTGGCACCCCTTGCATGCGCAACACGCTGGCAGCTTTGTTGGTGGGGGCCAAAATCGCCAACGTGCGGTGACCCTTTCGTTTTCGCCCTTCGTAGTCGCCAGAAACAACGTCAATTCCGGCTTCTTCCATTGCCTCGTAAAGCCGCGCCAGCAACATGGTTTTGCCAGACCCGGCCTTGCCCGTAACCGCCAAAACCTCTTCGTCCCCGTCGCTGTCAGGTGTCAGCAGGCTTTCCTCCAGATCAACGCCGACAGACCGCAGCAAATCGCTGACCCGGTCATAGGCCTCGGCCTGATCGTTGGAAAATTGAAAGATCGGCACGCCCATAGGCGCAATTCTAGCGCTGGTTTTGCATCAGGGCCAGCGGGATCGCACCAAATAACGGTCATTATTTGGTCAGCAGTGCCTACGCCGGTTCTGCCACCAGATCGCTGTTTTTGTTGGCGTGGGAAAATGAATTTTGGAACGATTCAAGCGATTTTTGTCGCGTCTTGGACCCGGCCCAATATGCGCGGCCAG
>CAXMPY010000260.1:256-2468 GCA_964195275.1 uncultured Paracoccaceae bacterium | reverse complement strand
CCAATGGGGCTTTATCAACGGCCGCCGTGTTGCGCTTGAAATCGTAAATCATCTGGCCGTTTTCTTCTTCGGACGCAACGATCAGGCATTGATACAGGTGCCGTGCACCATCATACAAATCAACCAGCCCGCGCAAATGCGGTGCATTCTCGGAATCCAATGAAAACCCGGTTTCCCAGAACCGCAGCACCGGGAAAACATCATCGCCGACCCGAACCCTCAGCCGGCTTCTTTTCCGTAATTTTTGCTTTCGCGCCAGTTCCAGCCCTTCGCGCACTTCTTTCGGCAAATACTCCGACATTGCACAATCCTCCACACCCAGACTCAAAATCATGCGCCAGTTTTGGTGCAGGTCAAGTAAACCCTTGATGTGAATCGCAAAAAATCGATTTACGGCCCAATTTAGCCGGTTATTGTTGCCGCTTTGGGACGTAATACGTGCGGAATCGCCGGATCGTATAGCGCGCTATCTTTGAAATCCTGCGATTCCCCCATAGCCGGGCCAATAAGAATCAGTGCCGTTCGGGTGATTTTTTGCGCGCGGGCTTGTGCGCGAATGTCCGATATCGTGCCCCGGATCAGCACCTGGTCCGGCCAACCGACGCGGTAAGCGATCACCGCCGGGCAATCGGCACCATAATACGGGATCAACTGGCGTTCGATCTCGCGTAAATTGCGCACACCCAGATGGATCGCCAGTGTTGCCCCGGTGCGGGCAAAATTTTCAAGTGTCTCGCCCGCGGGCATATTTGTCGATTTCATCGATACCCGGGTCAAAACAATCGACTGGGCAATTTCCGGGATCGTCAGTTCCTGGCCCAGTGCCGCCGCCGCTGCGGCGTAGGTCGGAACACCGGGGATAATTTCGTAGGCAATACCGTCCCGGCGCAACAATCTGATTTGTTCGGCAATTGCCCCATAAAGTGACGGATCACCAGAATGCACCCGCGCTACATTTTGCCCGCGCTGATGTGCCGCCAGAATTTCGGCGTGGGTCTGGGCCAAGGTCATCACCGCCGTATCCATCACCCGCGCACCCGTCGGCGCACAGGCCACAACCTCAACCGGCACCAATGACCCGGCATATAGGCAAACCGGACATTCACCGATCACACGTTCGGCCTTTTTAGTCAAAAGTTCCGGGTCGCCCGGCCCCGCCCCAACAAAATACACGGTCATTTATTGGCCTTTCTTCTTTTTGCTAAATATCCTCGTCGAAGGCATCTCTTGCAGTCGCAGACTGCACCGCCAGATCACCATCAATTTTGCGCGCATAACCCCGCGGGGTATACATTCTCGGCCCTTCGCCCAATTGGGCCAGTTTGGAATTGCTCGACCCCACCAACACCACAGTCAGCATATCAATCTCATCCACATCCAGATCGGACAACTTTCGGTATCTGATATTCTCTTCAGGTCGACCCAAGGACGAGGCCAGCATAACCGGCGTATCCGGTGCTCGATGTTGCAATAAAATCTCTCGCGCCTGTGCCAACAACGTGCGCCGTCGCAGCGATACCGGGTTATAGAACGCGATCACAAAGTCGCCCGCAGCGGCTGCCTTTAGGCGTTTCACGATATCCGCGCGTGGGGTCAACAGATCACTTAACGATATCGCGCAAAAATCATGCCCCAAGGGCGCACCAGCCCGCGCAGCTGCGCCTTGCAGGGCCGAAACTCCTGGCGCATTCACGACTTCCACGCGCCGGGCAGCATCAGAAACCCCATGGGCATCAGGCGCGCGATCCAGCAGTTCAAAAACCAATGCGGCCATTGCGAAAATCCCGGCGTCACCCGAACAGATTAGCGCGACATTTCGGCCTTTGCCGGCCTGTTCCAACGCATACCGGCACCGATCTTCTTCACCACCCAGTGGAAAATCACGTCTTGCTTTGCCCGCGGCCAATGGCCCCAGCAGATCAATATACAGCCCATAGCCGACCAATTCATCAGCGCGCGCGATCATTTGGCTGGCCTCCGGCGTGCGCCAAGTTGCCTGCCCGGGACCTATGCCAACCACCGATAGTTTGCCGCGCGCGCGCCCCGCCAGATTACAAATAACTTCCGGGGCAATCACTAAAGAACAGGTTGCATTGGCGGTTTTCAACTTTGTTTGCGCAAATTCAGCGTCCGCCCCGCCCAACGCCAGTGCCGCACCTTCCGCGACACCGTGACATCGGACCTCGGCAAATACCACATCAGACGGGTTCTG
>CAXMPY010000260.1:0-246 GCA_964195275.1 uncultured Paracoccaceae bacterium | reverse complement strand
ATCCGCCTTCAAATCTAGCGTCCCAATAGCGGCCAGCGCACCCGGTGCAATCCCAGCGTTATCCAGTGCCTGCCCAACCAGTTCTCGCAGTTCCTGGGGCGCGCAATTGCGGGCGCAACCAACGCCCAACGTTGCCCGCAACGGCCTATATACCAACGTCTGTTCGGCTGGTGTCACCGGTTCCATCGTTGCCAAAAGTTGCACATCATCGCCCTTGGGCAATTCGGCCAGCCAAGTTGCAAACTT
>CAXMPY010000259.1:0-2472 GCA_964195275.1 uncultured Paracoccaceae bacterium | reverse complement strand
CAATGGCAGTATCGACAAATTCCAGCGCCTCTGGTTTTGCGCTAATTTTGGCGGCGGGCTGGGCGGTGGTAGCGGCGGCGACATCAAAACGAAACCGCGGTGTTGACTGGGAAACCGCAATTTCATCATCGTTCATTTCTGCGGACACACCATCAAATAGCGTGGTCGTTAGGTAGCGTTCGCCGGTATCGGGCAACATACATAAAATGCTGGATCCTTCAGGCGCGTTTTCGGCCACTTCAAGCGCTGCGGCAAACGTGGCACCGGCCGAGATGCCGCAAAATATACCCTCTTTTTGGGCCAGATCTTTGGCCAATTGCAGCGATTGTGCACCGTCTACGCCGATGATTTTGTCAACCAGATCATTTTCTAACACATCGCCAACCAGTTTTGGAATGAAATCCGGAGACCAACCTTGCATTAGATGAGGGCGAAAATTTGGATGGCTGGCAATGGGCAATCCATTGTCCATAAATTGCTGCGCGATACCTGAACTAAGCATAGCGGAATTGTTGGGTTCGCAGGCCACAATTGTTGTGTTCGGGCTTTCGGCGCGCAAAACCCGCGATACGCCTTTCAACGTCCCGCCTGTCCCAAACCCTGTGACCCAATAGTCCAAGCCACGTTTAGAGAAATCGGCAAGAATTTCGCGCGCGGTGGTGCGCGAATGCGTGTCTGGATTGGCCGCCGTTTCAAATTGCCGGGTTAGAAACCAACCGTGCTTTTCGGAAAGCTCGATGGCTTTTGCCAACATGCCGGTGCCTTTTTCCGCCGCCGGGGTCAATATTACCTGCGCACCTAAGAACCGCATCATTTTACGACGTTCAACGCTGAAATTTTCAGCCATCGTAATAACCAAAGGATTGCCCTTTTGGGCGCAGACCATTGCCAGTGCAATGCCTGTATTGCCGCTGGTCGCCTCGATTACGGTTTGACCGGGCTTTAGCGAACCATCCTTTTCAGCAGCTTCAATGACACCAAGCGCCAGCCGGTCCTTGACAGACGCCATTGGATTGAACGCTTCAACCTTGACGTACATATCAACATGGTCCGGGGCGAGTTTGTTGATCTTGACCACAGGCGTGTTGCCGATGGTTTCTAGAATATTGTTATAGAGACGTGTCATTCTTGGCCCTCCTGGGCTGATATCACTGTTAATTTCATTGTCAAAATTGCCAAAAGCCTGTGACGGGGTGTCACCCGTGGCGGTCGGTCAGGTTTTCTAACCCTCCAACAACACCTGGGCCGCGGCGCGCGCTTCGTTTGAAATAGTATCGCCGGCCAACATACGCGCCAATTCATCGATACGATCTGCAGTTGACAGTGGCACAACGCTGGACAGTGTTTGCCCCTTTTGAACAGATTTCTCGACACGCCAATGGTATTGACCACGTGCTGCAACCTGCGGGGAATGGGTTACGACCAGAACCTGGGTGCCCTTTGCAATCTCGGCCAATCGCCGCCCTACAGCGTCCGCAGTCGCGCCGCCAACGCCCCGGTCGATTTCGTCAAAGATCATCGTCAGGCCGGTGGCACCACTGGTCAGGCAAACTTTTAGCGCCAACAAAAACCGGGAAAGTTCACCGCCAGAAGCAATTTTGTTCAAAGGACCGGCCGGTGCACCGGGATTTGTCGCAACCCTGAACGTTACTTTGTCCTGCCCGGTTGGTCCGGCATCAGCGGCGGAAACGTCCGTTTCAAACTGTGCTCTTTCCAATTTCAACGGCGCCATTTCTTTGGCCATTGCCTGATCCAGCGCAACAGCGGCCTTTTGGCGTTTGGCGGTAAGTTTTCCGGCCACTTGGTCAAAGCTGGTTTTAGCATTTTCCAGCGCCGCAGACAGATCCTGCAATTCGGCTTCGCCACCCTCAATTTTGGCCAGTTTATCGGCCAATTTTCCGGCAAATTCGGTTAATTCTGCGGGTTGCACACCGTGTTTGCGCGCCATCGCGCGTATTGCAAACAGGCGTTCTTCACTGGCCTCTAATTCTTTGGGATCGTGGGACAATGCGGCAATGCAATCTTCCACCCCTTGCTGGGCCAATCCAAGTTCGGTCAACGCGCGGCCAAGCGTTGCAATTGGCGCATCCAGACGCCCGTCGGCCTGATCGGCGACATCGTCCAGCCAGCGTATCGCGTTACCCATTTGGGCCTCGGCGCCTGACGCCCCAATTGCGGCGTGCGCTTTGACAATATCTTCACCGATGCGCGTTGCAGCCTGCATCAGTCGGCGACGCGCGTCTAGGTCAGACTCTTCGTTTGGTTGCGGATCAAGGACGGCCAATTCATCGACGGCATGGCGCAAAAAGTCTTCCTCTTTGCGGGCCTCTTCATAAGCCAAACGCGCCTGCGAAACTGCGGCTTTGGCCTTGGACAGCGCGCGCCAGTTTGCATTAACGACATCAATATCACCGCCTAAAGTACGGAAATTATCCAGAATTTTGCGATGGTTGTTAGAATCTAACAAGCCCC
>CAXMPY010000258.1:0-2476 GCA_964195275.1 uncultured Paracoccaceae bacterium | reverse complement strand
GGCAACGGTCTCACGGTGTGAGTTGTAGCAAAAGGTGCAATTGTTTTGCCCCGATGTGAAAGCGGCAATCAACTCGCTGTCTTTCATTGTGGCCCAAATTCTATTCTATGTACCGGTTGAACGCTAATGGTCAACTTGGCCACGCCCCAGGGCGACCAAATCCGATGGGAAAAGGACAGTATTTTGCGCTTACGGCGAAAGACGGATTTGTCCCGCTTAGCGGAACTTGGTGCTGGATACAGCGAAGGTCCGCTTTCCGCCCTTATCGACCATGTCTGCTTTCGGCCCTAAGCGGGCCTTGGTGGACGGCGCAGCGAACGGCAGTTAAGAGCTCTTTTTGACAGATGCTGCGCCGATCGCGAACGACGCTTACGCTGTCGAATGTATAGCTAGCTTGCGTGCTCAATCCGGAAAAATTGGCAGAACCTCAGGCGCTGGAAAGCAAAAAGTTCGTTTCACTGTTTTCGATGTTGTCTATCAACCGCACTTCACGAACCGTCCGGTCTTTCAATCCGTCAGATTTGCCCAAAAACTTCAAAAAGAACGGCCAACCCATATCTCAAAAAATCGAATAACCATGCCACCTGACCACCCCAGTTCGTGCACTAAACACGAACGCCGGAAAATTCTAAGTTGCCATCTCAGCTTTTGCAGGGTCAGATTGCACAGCGACACAGACAAAAAATGGAAATCCAAATGAAGAATTCCTCCCGCCCGGTGGTCATTAGTTCACCGGATCCACGCAGTCTTGATCTGATCTTCACGTCCGATGCCCGCAAGAGTCTGCAAGAACGGTACGATTTGGTGGAATGTACCCCGGAAGATTTTGCAACGCTCGACGCTGAATCCCTTCGAGGGGCGCGTTACATAATCGGTCAACCGGAAATTTCGGATCAAACACTCGCCCAACTGCAAAACCTGCGCTGCGTTCTGAACGTTGAGGGCAACCTGATCAACAACATGCCCTATGAAGAACTGTTTGGTAGGGGTATCCATGTCGTCACCACCAGTCGGGTATTTGCACAGCCGGTCGCTGAAATTGGGTTGGCCATGGCCCTGAATTTGGCCCGCGGTGTTATTGAAGCCGACCTTGATTTTCGCAATGGTCGCGAACTCTGGGGCGGCGATGGCAACAAATCGGCACGTCTATTGTCCGGGTCGGACGTAGGCATCATTGGCTTCGGCGATCTTGGGCGCGCCTTAAGGCAAGTGCTCAGTGGATTTAATGTGAGGATCAAAGCCTATGACCCCTGGTTGCCCCCGTCAGTTTTGTTGGAAAATGGTGTGCAACCAGCTGGACTAGCCGAAGTGCTGTCAACAAGCGATTTCCTGTTCGTGCTGGCAACGGTTACCACCGAAAACCAAGGATATCTAGGCGCCAGGGAATTCCAGACGATGCGTAAGGGCGCTGCATTTATTCTGCTCAGCCGGGCCGAGGTGGTGGATTTTGACGCCCTGATGGATGCCGTTGACTCTGGGCACATCATAGCCGCCAGCGATGTATTTCCAGAAGAACCAATGCCCAGGAACCACCGTGTGCGCAACTTAGATGGGATTTTACGATCTGCGCACCGTGCCGGAGCACTTGATAGCGCGTTCAAGAATATGGGCGATATGTTGCTCGAGGATATGGATCTGATGGATCGGGGCCTGCCACCCATGCGATGCAAACGGGCTGAACGCGAAACCTTCGGCCGTATGAAATCCAAGCCAGTCACTAAAAATTAATTATTTCGCAACCCGCAAGTATCCTACCGCTTCAGCCCCGTTACCAAGTCTCACAAAACTGTTTGCTCGGGCTGAATACTGCTGGCTCCACCCAGATCCCGGCCATTTGATGCGAACACACGCAGCGAGTGCATCGCTCATTCTGATATAGTACTTATAATGTCGGTAGTTCGACAACTTTCATGCCGTTTGATCAGACAACCCGTCCCGACGTGACCAATGGAGAAGATATTCCGATGCACGAAACCCAACCCAATGATAGCCATCCAACAACGGGTTCCACAACGCCGCTGCATCGAATCAAAAAGCGACTTCCGTTGCGTGTTTTGTCAGACGCGGACTGGGCGCATTGGACGACAAAAGGCCACGTCATTGCGCGTCAGGTTGTGCCGCCAGCCAATGTTGAACGGTTGGTCAATTTGCTTTGGGAGTTTGACGAAAAGGATTCCAATGATCCTCAGACTTGGTATGCGCCGCAACGGCGTGAACATAAGATGAAAGAACTCAACAACACGGGCATGCTGGAAATCTATAACCACCAGTATCTTTGGGACAACCGCATGGAGCAGAGGGTCTACGATGTATTTGTTGATATCTGGGATCGAGAAGATTTATGGGTCACGATTGACCGCGCAAATCTCAATCCCCCTAAAGAGGTACAAGCTAACTCAAATGGCTTCATTAACTGGGATGTGGACACATCGCAGGACCCGCTACCGATCGGAGTGCAGGGCGTGTTGAGCTTGAT
>CAXMPY010000257.1:0-2502 GCA_964195275.1 uncultured Paracoccaceae bacterium | reverse complement strand
GGGCCTGGGGTGGGCGCAGAAGAGGCATTGGTGAAAATAGACGCTGTGCTGCCGGATGATGCCCGGACCCGCGCCCGGTCTGTTCAGATACATGCAATCTCAATGCCTCAGATGAATGGTGCGTTGCGGGACCTATTTGACCGCCTGGAACGGGCCATAGATACCCGGCGGCCTACACCAGAGATACCCGGACCGGCCTACACATGGCCTATTTGGATGAAAAAAGTGTGTCTACCGCGCGCCGCATCAGGCCACTGGTTTTGTATTTTTGGGCAAAGTCTGGACATTGGTGGCCTGGTGCGAAATGCGCCAAGATTTCAGAATGTTCCGCCTGGATCGCATCGGCGATTTAACCGATGCCGAAAAAATTCGTGAAGAACGGGATAAGTCGCTGCGGGTGTTTTTTGATCGTGAAAAATAGCGTTGGTCAAAACCCTAGGCCCGTTCGGCATATTCCCCGGTTTCAGTATTAACGATAATGTCTTCGTCCTGCCCCACAAAAGGCGGCACCATTACCTTGATACCATTGTCCAATATGGCTGGTTTGAAACTATTGGCGGCGGTTTGGCCTTTCACGACAGGCTCGGTCTCAACCACCTTACATGTCACTTTCTGCGGCAGCGAAGCAGAAAGTGCTTCTTCGTCGTGATATTCGATTTTTACAGTCATGCCATCTTGTAAATACGCCCGTCGTTCGCCCAGAATTTCAGTGGGCAATTCGATCTGTTCATAGGTTTCGTTATCCATGAACACCAACATGCCCGCGCGCTCATACAAAAACTGCTGATCTTTTTGCTCCAAGCGAACCTGTACTACCTTGTCCGCAGATCTGAAACGTTCGTTAAGTTTGGACCCATTGCGTAGATTTCGCAATTCGACCTGCGCAAAAGCCCCGCCTTTGCCAGGCTTGACATGATCCACCTTCACCGCCGACCACAGCCCGCCATCATGATCCAACACATTACCGATACGAATTTCATTTCCGTTGATCTTTGGCATTTGGCAAATCCGTGGCAAATTGTTGATATATTTTCGACCAGACCTATATATTCGCCACGCGCCCCTGGCAAGGCAACTATATCATGTGTCCCGACGTTCCGAGCCATGCACTGGGCGCATGGATGGTATGCAATTTCGGGATACCCGAATCAGTAAAGACCTGTCATAAGCCCCCTATGCCAGAAAGTGCAAGTGCAAGAATAAGGATACCCATTGGCTGATTTTATAGACAGCACCGCCTTTAATCACGAACAAGGAACGCGCGCGCGCAAGCTTTTTGCAGCGGTGGTTTTGGCCGCACTAGATGACGCAATTGCGGACGACAAAAAATATGGTAATGGCGCTGAACAGATTGCCCGTTGGTCACGGTCGCGTGACGGACGTGAAGTTCTGTCCTGTGCTGGAATTGACCCGAATGAACGCGTTGTTTCCGGGCTGATGGAATTTGTATCCAAAGGTGTTCGGACCTCTGTGGCCCTGTCACGGGAAGAAAGCGAACGCCGCAATGCAGCGTTACAGGCCGAAGCCGCCTGATCCAAGCCTTCTGACATTGAACAAAACGCGTCCTTTTGGGCGCGTTTTTTCGTGCTGTACCACGTTCAAAAAAGCAACCGGAACATCCCGGTTACGCTTAATTCGGCCAAAACGGCCAGCAGAATTAACAATCGCGCAGGTATTCGCTGGAACCGAATTAACAATAGCACTGCCAATGAAAACGTGACGATCAGTTCCATTCGCGAGACGATATTGGCATGAAAACGGCTGTCCCAATAGCTGAGCGGACTGACAAAGCGCCAATCTGTAAGCGGCCAGAAATGCATGCGCGCATCGTGGTTGTGCAGCGGAAAATCAAACGCCAAATGCAACAGCCAGGCCCCGGCAAAAGTAATCAAAACCGGCTTTTGCGCCCAGAACGCCAACGCAAAGCCAAGACCCCACAGAACAAAACTGTTATCGACTGCGAAAACTCGCTGCCAGTTGGTCGAATAATAGTACTCGCCAAAAACAATGCTGGGGTCAGTTCCAGCGATGAAAATTGACCATGTCGCCATGACATACAATGAAAGGTCTGGTGCAATTGAACCCAAAATCGCGGCCCATGTCACCTGGGCTTGACCTGGTTTGCCAAAAGCTGCTGCGCCAAATATTAAATGTGCAGGCGTGTTCAAAAGATGGCCCTTTTTAATTCCGCAGACGCGGTTTATTGGCGGTGGTGAAATCATTCGCGAGGAAACATGACCAAGTCAATCATGATCCAGGGTTCGGGGTCTAATGTCGGCAAATCGATGCTGGTGGCCGGGCTAGCGCGGGCGTTTACCAACCGCGGGTTGGCAGTGGCACCGTTTAAGCCGCAAAACATGTCAAACAACGCCGCGGTAACAATCGACGGTGGCGAAATTGGCCGGGCGCAGGCGCTGCAAGCACTGGCAGCAAAAATTGACCCGATAGTCGACATGAACCCGGTATTGTTAAAGCCTGAAAGCGACACCGGTGCGCAAATTA
>CAXMPY010000256.1:0-2543 GCA_964195275.1 uncultured Paracoccaceae bacterium | reverse complement strand
GTTAATGACCAAGTTGGTATAGATGCTCTAGTTTGAACAGTGATAAAATTGATGTTGGATGACTACAGCCAATTCGAGCCGACCAATGTTCTTGATTTCTGGTTTCCCGCCGATGGGCACCAAAATGACGTGGATAATCACCGGCAGTTTTGGATGTGGCGAATGATGGGCGGCGCGCATCAAGATATCATTGATCAGTTTTCAGATTTAGCCAAAGCCGCAGCAATGGGGTTGCTTGACCATTGGGCACAAACACCCAGGGGGCGCGTTGTCCTGATCGTTACTCTTGATCAATTTTCGCGTTCAGTCTGGGCCGGAACACCGGCGGCCTTTTCTCAAGACATGAAAGCCACCAACCTTGCGCTTGAAGGCATGGATAATGGTCACTTTGCAGCGCTGGAATTCGTCTGGGAAAAGAATTTTTACCTGATCGCCATTGGTCACTGTGAAGGGCCGGATCATCTGGCGCGGTATGTTAAGTTAATTGAATGCGCCGATCAGATCTGCGCCTAGGCCCCGGCACATCTTAAAAAACTGTACAAACTGTCGGCTGAACAACCCCGGTTGGGGCATGCTGTCATTTCCCGCTTTGGGCGCCACCCGCATCGAAACGATGTGTTAGGCAGAATATCAACGCCACAAGAATCAGATTATGTCGCGGCAGGGAAATTTCCACACAACCGACCGGCATCCGATTTTGAAGTGACCCGAAATAGTTGGTGGTTCGGGCCTTCGTGGTGCCTGTGCAGCAATGCATGGGATTTGATTTGCGCACTGCAGTCTATTCTTCCCCGGTCACCTTCCCCCGCAGACCTTTAACAGCCCCGCGCTTGGTCTTACTGTCCATCCGCCGTCGTTTTGCCCCAAAACTCGGCTTTGTCGCCACACGGCGTTTGGGTCGTTGCAGGGCTTCAATCACCATCACCACCAACCGGTCCCGCGCGATGTCGCGGTTGCGTGCCTGGCTGCGGGTTTCGTCGCACTGAATAACCAGCGCGCCGTCCTTGGTCCATTTGCGCCCGGCGATCCGCTTAAGTTTATTCTTTGCATGCGCAGGTAGGTTCGGGCTGCGGGCGGCTTCAAATCGCAGCTCAACCGCTGTTGAAACTTTGTTAACATTTTGCCCGCCGGGACCAGAGGCACGGCTGAACTGTTCTGACAGCTCCCAGTCCTCAATTTCGATGGTATCGTTGATCTTTAGCATGGTCAAAACAAGTCCGATGAAATTCCGATGCATTTCCGATAGCATAATTTCATCAAAAAGGGCCACCGGACGTCGGTGGCCCTTTCGAGTTTTCAAGGAGACGGGCCAGTTAGAGCGTTGGCCCAGTCAAAGGATTTTCACCTTCAGGTTTGCCGTCAGGTTGTAAGTCCTCTGATTGTTCTAACTCCGCTCTCCAATATCACTCTGGACACTGGCCACCTCCTTTCGTTTGTTAACTGATGGGGGCAGCCTGTCACATATTTGGAATTTGTCAAAAGGTTTTAAGCCACCGGTGCGGCAAGCCGCCTGACAATAATGCGAAATGGCACAAGTGCGATTAGCGCCAGCGACAGTTTCACGCCCCAATCAGCAACCGCCAAAGACACCCACAATGGTGCCGCCGGGCCAACGCCAAGGATCGGCAGAACTTCTGCCGCCCAACCCACGTCATTTCCGGGTTCAAGAAACGTTAACGAGGCTGAGAAAGCGATTGAAAAGAACAGGATAGTGTCAACCGACGATCCGATTATTGTGCTGGCCAATGGTGCGCGCCACCAGGTGCCGCCACGCAACCGATCAAAGATTGCCACGTCCAACATCTGCGCGCTTAAAAATGCTATCCCCGAACCTATGGCGATGCGCCAAGTCACCAACGGCCCGAATTCACCCATGATCTGAGTGCCGACCAGTGAACTGGCAACCCCTACCAAAAACCCAATAAAAACAACGCGCCGGGCAATACTAGCCCCATAAACGCGGTTCATCACATCGGTGACCAAAAAGGCGATCGGATAGGTAAATGCACCCCAGGTCAGCCATTGGCCAAACAGATGTTGCACCAGGATGTTTGAGGCCACAACAACAGCAGCCATGGCCAGAATGCCAGGTAGAATGCGGGTCATATAATTTTTCCGTTTTATCAAGGTTGCGGATACTTGGCCCCTTAGCAGGGACGCCTGCGTCCTAAACCGTGTCGCGGATCAAATCAAGCTATTCCGCCACCCGATATTCTACGAACTCGGTCCGCTGGAATGCCCGGTAATTGTCGTCTGATATCATGGTGATGCGGATATCATTTTGCGCATCCAGCCATACCGAAATGCCCTCAAGATTATCGTGGGTGCCGGGTGAAGTTTCAAACAGCACTTCTTCGGCACCAATCGTGTCACCAGAAATTACGAACCGCCTGACACGGGACTGAAAGCCGAAAATACCGCTTAGGTGACGTTCCAGCAAATAGAACTTTCCGTCTGGGCCAAAATCAGCGCCAACGGGCAGATAAGGTGGTCGACGAAGGATGCCAAAGGGTTGATCCCATTCGTTATTTTTGAACCGATAG
>CAXMPY010000255.1:0-2546 GCA_964195275.1 uncultured Paracoccaceae bacterium | reverse complement strand
CCACCGTCAGAATCTTTGACTGGTACCGGATATTCGCCACCAGCAAGGAAATTGGCCGTCTGACCAGACAGCGCCGTTAGGTTCGGTTCGGCCAATGTGCGTACAAGCCCTTTACTTTCAAGGGCTTCCAACGTGATCCCCAAAGCAACGCCGCCGATATCAAAGCCAAATGACGCACCACCAATTGCATTTCCTGACAGGCTCGGTACGGCAGAAATTATTCCGGGCGCACCGGCCAAGGCGCCGTTGCCGGCGGGCGATGCTTGAAATTGTTCCAGAAAGGACAATACCGTCATTCGCTGTGCGAACTTCAATAGTTTCGTTCGGCAGTATCTGGCTAAGGCGTTCTTTGAACTCGGCAATATCAGGCGATACGTGAATTTCAACGTTTGTAATCAAACGAGCATCCGGACCCAGCAACGTTAAAGTTGTGCGCCCGGGCGCCTTGCCCAACACATACAGGGTGCGATCCGAAAGTGTGGAAATATCCGCAATCCCGGGGTTGGCAATTGAAACCTCGGCGAATGGAACGTCGCTTTCGACAACCACGGCGCGGTTCATTGCTACTTTTAGCGCGCTTGATGCAGATCCCTGCAATACACTTAAGGTTTCAGCTGTTCCCATTGGTGCTGTACCAAGGGACAGAGAAAAGCCTAAGACAACGGCTTTCATAAATCTGTCAATTTTCATGTAACACTGCTTTCTGAAAACACTCTATTTTTGGGTCATTGTAAATTAGCCCAATTAATTCGCACCATGAGCGATTGTTGGCTATTAAGCAACAATAACAAAATGGGTCTTGTTGACCTGTGTGGACTAGTCGCAACACAGCCACCATATATTGTAGATTCAATGGGTTAGGCGGGCTAGATTTGGCTTTGCCCGCCCTGAAAATTGGCCGGTTATTTTAGTTTTCCGGCTGGCATTGGATCGGAGTTTCAATAATTTCAGCACCGCGGCGGGTTTTGATTGTGCAAACACGATCAACTTTTGCGGTCACAACCTGACGCTCTTCAATGCCAAGCAAGCCGTTTCTGTTCACTGAAACCGCCTGGGCAATACCCTCTTCTTCTGCCCCAACAAGGGCCAGCGAAAGCCGACCAGTTGCCTGGGCTTGGGCCAGTGATGCAACCTGTTGTGGTGTAACTTCGACCGTGACAGTTCGCGCAATCGCTGTGGTTTGGCGATCTTCATCGGCAATCTGGTCAATCGCCAACAGCTTGACGGTGGTTTCGATCAACTGTGTCAATCCACCTTCGTCCCCGGTTTGTCCGGTCCAATAAACGTCGACCCGATCACCAGGTCGTAAGAACCCAGAAACACCGGACGAAACGTCGACCTTAAGGGCAAATGCCCGCATGCCTTTGGCCAGCCGTGAAGAAACACCGGCATCTTCACCGGGGGCGGTGACTTTGATTGCCATCACAGCCTCGCCGACTTCCATCGCGCGAACCACTGTGCGCTGACCATCAAACCCAGTGCCATTAGGGAACAGGGATTCAATTTTGTGAAACGCGCCTTCTGGCAAAGATTCAACCGGCCAGCGAACTGCCCGGACATCGTCTTCGGCCAGTCGTTCGCCATATCTTAAGGAGCGTGATGCGACAAAAACGCTAACCGTTTCAATCATTTGAGAACGCGCTTCGCGTTCAAGGTCCAACGCGGTCTGATAGTCGCCAATGTATCCGCGGGCCATATAGACTGCAAAACCTGCCAGCCCCATGCCCAATATTAGTACCAACCCAAAAACCATCCGCATTTCACAGCCCTTTCAAAGGTCGGTCCGCGTTGCCCCCATGGGCGAATTGCGAACCAAGTTTGTTTACCTGTCGCATGAATATTTACAAATTGCGGCATAAGGTTGGGCAAAGCGTGGCTGAGGAGTGAAGTTTAGAACAATTGCGCGTGCAGGATGTGCAGTGCTGCGCAATATTAAAGGCGCTAGGACGAACCTAGCACCCATCTTTACATATTGTGTGTCAGTAAGTATTGACCGACTTTGCGTCCATATAGGACCCAAGACCAGTTGCGTGATCCAAGGCACCTGCGCTTACGGTGGAAATCACAGCCACACCCAGGCCAACGATAGCGGCAGTTAGTACGACCCAATCAACGGTCACTGCACCAGCTTCGTCTTTGAAAAAGCGACTTAAGTTTCCTCGCATGAGAATCCTCCAAAATATTGCCACCCGGTCGGCATCTAGTTGTAAATCCCAAGCAATTCGTAGCCAGATTGTGCGGCAAAACTTGGGCGTTGGCAGGGCATTCGTCTTATGGCCCGGAAACAATACAGTTTGATTATGCGTTATTCATAAACAAAAAAGGGCCGCGCTTTTCTCAAAGCACGGCTCTTTTTGACAATCAATTCAGATTAGTAAGTAGCGATAGTCATACCGTCCAGGTTCCCGCTGATTTTGTCAGCCAGGCTAGTCGTACCGCCAGAAACCGAAGTCAGAACTGCGATGCCGAGGCCAACGATGGCTGCGGTCAAAACAACCCAGTCAACTGTTACGGCGCCGTCTTCGTCATTGATAAAGTTAATAAAT
>CAXMPY010000254.1:2298-2571 GCA_964195275.1 uncultured Paracoccaceae bacterium | reverse complement strand
GTCTGGACCCAACATAGGGAGGCAGGCCTGTGCTGCCGCCTCCAGATCATCCCCTTTGACACCAAAGATAATGGCATCGACTTCACCAACCTTCGAAGGGTCGTCGGTGGCGATCCAGGGTCGCACCGTCTCTTTGCCAGAGGGGCCCTCAAGCGCGAGCCCGTTGTCAACGATTGCCATGAGATGAGTGCCCCTTGCGATCGTGGCGACTTGGTGCCCGCACATGCTCAGTTTGACGGCAAGAAATCCGCCAATTCCGCCTGTCGCCACTGT
>CAXMPY010000254.1:0-2247 GCA_964195275.1 uncultured Paracoccaceae bacterium | reverse complement strand
ACAGGCTCCTAACCTAGCACAAGAGTTTGAGGGTCAAAGAATATGAATGTGACAGCCTCGACGTCCGCTTCCCGGGCGAGCGATTCCAAGTCCGCGTTTGATGAAATGTCTGCTCAGCGGACAAAACTGCCATTGGATGCGATCTGATGAAGGACTGGATTTGGCGCATCGCGACGCATCCCTATTTTGGGGCTCGACGTTCACAGCTACTTGTTGGCGTTCTGGAAAATCGAGGGTCGCCGTGAAGCAAAGAGGGCATGACAACAAAAATAGGCCTATGTGCGTTTGGCTTTGGGTATGTCGCCGGGGGGTGCAGGCAGAAGGTGCCGATTTGGGACTGGTGTTCAATATGGGTGGCTAAGGTGTAGCTAACTATTGCAGCATTTTGGAAATTGGAGGTAAGCGATGAACCTGGCGAACTGGCTGGTCAAAACTGCAAAGCTCTATCCTGACAATCCGGCCTTGATGAACGGCACCAATCTGGTTGCGAACTACTCCGAGTTTGCCGCGCGAGCGGCGGCAATTGGTGGCTATTTGCGCAATGAGATGGGCGTAAAAATCGGCGACCGCGTCGCGCTGTTCATGCCCAATTGCACCCAGTATTTAGAGGTGATGTACGCCATTTGGTTCGCAGGCGCTGTGGCGGTACCAATCAACGCCAAACTCCATGAAAAAGAAGCCGCCTGGATCGTGGCGGATGCCGGGGCGCAGTTGGTATTCACGACAGAAAACCACGCGGTGGCGATTGCCGCGGATGCGTCGATCAGCGTGATCTGTGTTGATGCCGCGCCTTTCGATGCGCTCTATCAGAGCCCGCCGTTGCACACCCCGGAGACGATTGGTCAATATGATATAGTCTGGCTGTTTTACACGTCAGGTACGACCGGAAAACCCAAAGGCGTGATGATAACCTCGGCCAATCTGACCGCAATGACACTGGCCTATTTGACCGATGTGGATGAGGTTTACGCCGATGATGCAGCGCTTTATGCGGCGCCGATGTCCCACGGAGCAGGGCTCTATAATTTCATGCATGTCATACGCGGCGCGCGACATGTGGTACCGCTGTCGGGTGGTTTTGACGCCAATGAAATCCTGGTGCTAGCTCCCAAGTTGGGGAACGTTTCAATGTTTGCAGCTCCGACAATGGTTCGCCGCCTGGTCGAGCGCGCTCGGCAATATGGCGGAGACGGTAACGGGATCAGAACCATCGTCTATGCCGGCGGGCCTATGTATCTGGCGGATATCATTGATGCAGTTGATGTGATGGGGCCGCGATTTGTGCAGGTGCTTGGACAGGGCGAATGCCCGATGGCAATCACCGCGCTGTCGCGCAAGCAGGTGGCTGATCGCGAACACCCGCGTTGGCGCGACCGTCTGGCCAGCGTCGGTGTGGCGCAAAGTGCGGTATCGGTGCAGATACACGATGAGGATGGGCAGGTTTTGCCGGTGGATGAGATCGGCGAGATTTGTGTATCCGGCCTGCCGGTGATGGCTGGATACTGGCAGAACCCGAATGCAACCAGTGAAACAATCGTCGATGGCTGGTTAAAAACCGGTGACATGGGGGCGATGGACGGCGACGGGTTTATCATCCTGCATGACCGTGCCAAGGATATAGTGATTTCAGGCGGATCAAACATTTATCCGCGCGAAGTCGAAGAAGTATTGCTGCGACATCCCCGCGTGTCTGAAGTGTCTGTGGTCGGTAAACCCGACCCAGAATGGGGTGAAGTCGTTGTGGCATTCATAGTCGCAGACAATGTTGACACAGGCGAACTGGACGCATTTTGCCTGGACAACATCGCCCGATTCAAACGGCCGAAAATCTATCGGTTTGTGCCGGAACTGCCCAAAAACAACTACGGTAAAGTATTGAAAACAGAGCTGCGCGTGCAGCTGGAAAGCGAGGACTGACATGGGTGACAAATCACTGGAAAACCGCACGGCGTTTGTCACGGGGTCGGTTCAGGGCATCGGGCTGGCGGTGGCGAAATCGCTGGCAAGCGCTGGCGCCAATGTAGCACTGCATGGGCTGGCTACTCCGGATCAGGCCAAGGCGGGGCACTGTCAGAGGAAAATTCTGAATTCATGAAGCGGTGTGGATTCGCTTAGTCCGATCCGAAAAAACAGTGAGAAATCAATGGTGGCTAAATGCAAAATTTTCCTTTGGGCGAGTAAATAATTTTCCTCTGACAGTGCCGGGCGATCGGCTAACGCCCACGCATACGATAAAGGCGGGCCGGC
>CAXMPY010000253.1:2301-2624 GCA_964195275.1 uncultured Paracoccaceae bacterium | reverse complement strand
TGCATATCTGCAATGGCTTGGCTTGGCACCAATTTCGCCCGCTGACCGCCAAAAAGGTCAGTATATGAGATCATGAAATACTTAATCCCATTTTTCTCGGCGAATGTTTTGAGATCAGTGGTCATTAGAATGTTCCCCGTCGTTCGATGATTTATTGCCGTTATTGCCCTTTAGAAGGAAGTACCCGGCTTACCCGGATACCAGCTGGTTCCGGCAAGCGGGATTTGCGCCATTGCGGCGGCTTCCATTGTTAACGCGCACAGGTCTTCAGGTTCCAGATTGTGCAGGTGGCTTTTACCGCAGGCCCGCGCCAGTGTCTGCGC
>CAXMPY010000253.1:0-2291 GCA_964195275.1 uncultured Paracoccaceae bacterium | reverse complement strand
AACCGGATCAAGGCGTTTGGCCAGTTCTGGGTTTTGGGTACTGATACCGGATGGGTCCAGCCCTTCCTGCCAGTCGTCATAACACCCCGCTGTGGTGCCAAGTTTTTGATATTCAGTTTCCCATTTTGGGTCATTGTCGCCCATTGCGATCATGGCGGCAGTTCCGATGCTTGCCGCATCTGCGCCCAATGCAATAACCTTAGCCACATCGGCACCCGATCGGATGCCACCGGAAACGATTAACTGCACACCATCGCGGTGCTGGCCAAGATCTTGCAGGGCCTGCACAGCCGCGCGAACGCAGGCCAGCGTCGGCAGGCCGACATGTTCGATAAATACGTCTTGGGTTGCAGCCGTTCCGCCCTGCATGCCGTCGATCACGACCACGTCTGCCCCGGCCTTCACTGCTAACGTGGTGTCATAATAGGGCCGGGTAGCGCCGACTTTGACGTATATCGGTTTTTCCCAATTGGTGATTTCACGCAGCTCAAGGATCTTGATCTCAAGATCATCCGGCCCTGTCCAGTCCGGGTGACGGCAGGCTGACCGCTGGTCGATCCCCTTAGGAAGGTTGCGCATTTCGGCCACCCGATCAGAAATCTTTTGACCCAATAGCATGCCACCACCACCAGGTTTGGCACCTTGGCCGCCAACAATTTCAATCGCGTCCGCTTTGCGCAGATCATTGGGGTTCATCCCGTAACGCGACGGCAGGTACTGATAAACAAGTTTGGAAGATTGCCCGCGTTCTTCCGGGGTCATGCCGCCATCACCAGTGGTTGTTGATGTACCGGCGGCAGATGCACCGCGCCCCAACGCTTCTTTGGCGGGGCCGGAAAGCGCGCCAAAGCTCATGCCAGCAATGGTGATCGGGATGTCCAGTTCTATCGGTTTTTTGGCGAACCGGGTGCCCAAAACCACGTTGGTATCGCTGCGTTCACGATAGCCTTCCAGCGGATAGCGCGAAATCGACGCGCCCAGAAACAGCAGATCATCAAAATTCGGCACCCGCCGTTTGGCCCCACCGCCACGGATATCATAAATGCCGGTGGCCGCAGCGCGCCGGATTTCTGCATTCACTTCTGGGGTGAATGTTGCCGACCAGATCGGCACTGTGCGTGGAACCGCGTTGTGTTGGTCTTTTGCCATGCTGATCCCCTTAGTATGCGTTATCAATGTCGAAATTATACAGCTTGCGGGCTGAACCGTAGCGGCGAAACTGTTCGGGTTTAGCGTCGCAACTGCCGCGTGCTAGCAGATCAGTAAGCAGCGCCAAATGTTCGGCGCGCAGGTCTTTTTCAATGCAGTCAGCGCCAAGTGATTTCACCGAACCGCGTACGAATAGATTGGCCTCGTAAATCGAATCCCCCAGTGCGTCACCGGCATCACCGCACACGACAAGATTGCCAGATTGCGCCATAAAGGCCGACATATGCCCGACATTTCCGTGCACCACGATGTCGATACCTTTCATCGAAATACCGCAGCGGGATGCCGCGTTGCCTTTGATGACCAAAGTGCCACCGTGGCCAGTCGCGCCCGCGTATTGGCTGGCGTCGCCGTCGATTATCACCTGGCCTGACATCATGTTTTCGGCGACGCCCGGGCCTGCAGATCCGTTAACCCTGACGGTCGCTTGTTGGTTCATCCCGGCGCAGTAATACCCAGTTGACCCTTGGACCTTTACTTGAATTGGCGCGTCAAGACCAACAGCCAGCGCGTGGCTGCCTTGTGGGTTAATCACCTGCCAGTCGGTATCGTTGGTATCCTGGGGTAGGGCGTGCAGGGTTTCATGCAGGTCGCGCAGGCTGCTTTTGGCCAGATCAATGGTCTGCATATCAATGTTTCCAAAAATAGACGGTTGCGGGTTCTGGTTCCCATACATTCGCATCTTGAATACCCGGCAGGTTTACCAGCGCCCGGTATTCGCTGCCAAAAGCCACGTAGCGATCGGTTTCGGCCAGGACAGCAGGTTTACAGGCGATCGGGTCACGCACGACGCCAAAGCCATCTTTGGTGCCGACAACAAAGGTATAAAACCCATCCAGATCGTCGATACCACGTCCCAGTGCTTTACCCAATGAATGGCCGTTTTGCATCCTCCAGGTCAGGTAGGCGGCGGCAACTTCGGTGTCGTTCAATGTCTGAACGGTGACACCTTCGCGCGCCAGTTTACGTCGCAGCGCATTGTGATTGGAAAGCGAACCGTTATGCACCAGGCACAGGTCCTGGCCGGTGGAAAACGGGTGTGAGTGTTGCGTGGTAATGGCACTTTCGGTAGCCATGCGCGT
>CAXMPY010000252.1:0-2633 GCA_964195275.1 uncultured Paracoccaceae bacterium | reverse complement strand
TGTTGGGCAACGACGCCTCGCGTAAAGTGCTGGCCAAATGCGGTTTCCAAAATAAAGCGATTGAGGTGGAATCTTCAAATCCTCTCGGCACCGATGTTCAACTTCAGAAAATGACTCTTAACCAAACAAATTGGCACGCGTGTCGTGGATGAAATAACAACGGAACGGCTGCGCCGGCGCGAACCCTGCCTGTCTGACGTTGATGGTTACATGTCGTTCGTATCCGATTACGAAGTGGTGAAATGGACGGCGACTTGGCCGCGCTCGGCGGATCGGGAATTTGTCATCAACCGGTGCGTACCAGTGGATGCTGACCTGGGATTTGCTGGACCTGTATTTTTAGGTGAAGAACTGATTGGTGGAATGGGATTGATCGAAGGCGAGATTGGCTATTTTTTTGCCCCCAAACACTGGGGCAAAGGTTTCGCTACGGAAATCGCCAGCGCGATGATTGCGCGGGCATTTCACTGTTACGATTGGGACCAGATCACCGCCAGCGTCATGAATGGCAATCCGGGGTCAGGGCGCGTTCTGGATAAACTTGGCTTCCGGCGATCCGGCAACTCGCGATGTTGGTCCGAGGCGCAGGGCGCTGAATCGGACACCTGCGAATATTTGTTGACGCGTCGCCAATGGCTGTTGGCGAACCCATATCGCTTGGAAACTGACCGGCTAGTCATTTGCGCATTGCAAGACCCAGACTGGCGCGATTTGCAACGTATTGGTGCCCAGCCAGATGTCGCACAAAACATGCGAAATATCCCACCCAACTGGGCTGAAAACGACGTAAAGCTCTGGCAGGGTGGTTCAAAATGGCGGGGTCAGATCGGGTTTCGTCCGGCCATTACTTTGCTAGATGGCACGCTGATCGGTGCGCTTGGCATCGGTGGCGACCCGGTGACCTGCGCATATCTTATAGACAAAAAATATTGGGGGCAGGGCTATGCTACCGAAGCAATGGTGGCGTTTCTGGCAGATGCGTTTAGGCGTTTTTCAATTGATGAAATCAATGCAAGCCGTTTTAACGATAACGCAGGCTCTGGTCGTGTTTCGCAAAAATTGGGCTTTGTCCAAGCTGGTACTTCCATAGGAAGTTCAGCAGCAAGGCTTGAGGACGCACCAGAAACACTTTATCGCCTGAGCCGAACCCAGTTTGAGGCTGCCCAATGAAATTTCTTGATCTCTGCAAAGTCTATGTCCGTTCGGGCGGTGGTGGCGGTGGTTGCATCAGCTTTCGACGGGAAAGATACGTTGAATATGGCGGCCCGGATGGTGGTGACGGCGGCAATGGTGGTTCTGTTTGGGCCGAGGCCGTTGACGGGCTGAACACGCTTATCGATTTTCGCTATCAGCAGCATTTCTTTGCCAAAAGCGGCCAACACGGGATGGGCAGCCAGCGGTCTGGAAAATACGGCGATGATATCGTGCTGAAAGTACCGGTTGGCACCGAGATCATGGACGAGGACGAAGAAACCGTTTTGGTCGATATGATCCGAGTTGGTCAACGGTTTCTGATGGCGCAGGGCGGGAATGGTGGCTTTGGTAATCTGCATTTCAAATCACCGACCAACCGGGCGCCGCGCCGATCCAACCCGGGCCAAGAAGGTGTCGAGCGCACAATTTGGTTGCGCCTGAAATTAATCGCTGATGTCGGGTTGCTGGGGCAGCCCAATGCCGGGAAATCAACATTTTTAGCGGCAACATCCAATGCCCGCCCCAAAGTGGCCGACTACCCATTTACAACGCTGGTGCCAAATCTGGGCGTGGTTGGCGTGGATGACGTCGAATTTGTTATCGCCGATATCCCTGGCCTGATTGCCGGGGCGTCGGCCGGCAAAGGGCTGGGCGATCTGTTCCTGGGCCATGTTGAACGGTGCGCGGCGTTGCTGCACATTATTGACGGAACCTGTGAAGATGTGGCCGACGAATGCAGCGCCATTATCACAGAACTTACGGCCTATGGCGGCGGCTTGGCCGAAAAACCACGCCTAACCGTGCTAAACAAAATTGACGCCCTGACCGCAGATGAACGGGCAGATAAACTGGCAGCACTTGCCAAAGTGACAGGTGGTGATGTTCTGGCGATGTCAGGGGTGAGCCGTGAAGGCGTAACAGACGTGCTGCGGGCGCTGCGCAATCAGATTGACGAAAACAGGTTGCGGGTACGTAAATCTGAACAGGCAGAACCACAGTGGCAGCCTTAGGTGCTTCAAAACGGCTGGTGGTCAAGATCGGCTCTTCGCTGTTGGTGGCGGACGGCAAGCTTCGCCATGATTGGTTGCAGGGTTTGGCTGCGGATATCGCAGACCTTAAATCGGCCGGGACCGATGTTGTTCTGGTGTCATCGGGGTCAATCGCGTTGGGGTCCGGTGCGCTGAACCTGCCCACAGGCGATTTGCCGCTGGAACAATCTCAGGCTGCTGCCGCCGTTGGCCAGATCCGCCTGGCGCGCGCCTATGAAGCAGCACTGGAACCGCACGGTCTGATTACAGCGCAGGTTCTGGTAACGCTGGAAGACAGCAGCAACCGTCGCCGATACCTAAATTCTCGGGCCACGCTGGAACAGTTGTTGGCGTTTGGCGTGGTGCCGATCGTCAATGAAAATGATACCGTGGCAACCGATGAAATCCGCT
>CAXMPY010000251.1:0-2642 GCA_964195275.1 uncultured Paracoccaceae bacterium | reverse complement strand
AATTACCCACTGGATATCGGTGATCAAAATCACGCCAGAGGCGGCTAATGACCCGACCGTTTCGCCCGATGAACGGACACGCGGGCAGGCAATGGCTGAAAAACTGCCGATGCGGGCGATGACCCGGATGTGGCAAATGTTACTGAAAGCACTGGAAGAAGTGGCGTTGGCCCCAAATGCGATGATGGCCGCTGAAATGGCGGTGATCCGGCTGACCCACGTTGCTGATTTGCCGTCGCCAGAAGAATTGCTGCGCAAGTTGCAAAACACGTCAGCACCGACTGTACCGGCACCGCCCAGTGGTGGATCACCGAACCCTGCGGGCGCTGTGGCGCAAAACCTTGCGTCTGCGTCTGCGCCTGCGGCACCTCGCCCTATACCTTCCGGTGGTGGTGGGGCCACCGCGATTGCGCTTGATCCGCAGACTGGTTTGGCGCGCTTCATGAGCTTTGAAAGCGTGGTTGCGCTGATCCGCCATAACCGCGACGTCAAATTGCTGATCGAGGTTGAAACCTGTTTGCGGCTGGTCAGTTACACACCGGGACGGATTGAATTTGCCCCGACTGAAAATGCACCGCGTGATCTGGCCAGTCGGCTGGCGGCCCGTTTGCAGGGCTGGACCGGGGCCAGATGGGGCGTCAGCGTCGTGGCCAAAGGCCAAGCCCCAACAATAGCCGAGCTGCGCGATGCCGCCCGTCTGGAACAGGAAACCGAGGCGCGCCAGCACCCGTTGGTGCAGGCGGTGTTCGAGGCGTTTCCAGATGCGAAAATTACCGGCATTCGAACCTTGGCTGATATTGCCAATGAAGCGGTTGACGAGGCGCTAAAAGACGTCGGCGAAGAGTGGGACCCGTTTGAGGAAGACTGAATAATCTTAAAGCAAGATTTTTGCCTCCGGCGGTGAGATTTAGGGAACAATGATGACTTGGCCCGGCCCTTGAAGAAGAGCTGCGCAACGCGTATCTGTTGGGTAACAACTGGCAACCCCTTACAGGAGATGACACATGCTCAAAGGCCTTGGCGGTCTTGGCGATATGGCCAAAATGATGCAATCCGCGCAGGAAATGCAATCTAAAATGACCGCGATGCAGGATGATTTGAATGGGATCACGGTGGTTGGCGAATCCGGTGCGGGGTTGGTGCGGGCGACGGCGACGGCTAAGGGCGAGTTGACCGCGCTTGAAATTGATCCAACGATCTTTAACCCGGATGAAAAAGAAGTGGTCGAGGATTTGATACTTGCCGCTGTCAAGGATGCGCAGGCCAAAGCCAGTGATCGCAGCCAGCAAGAAATGCGCCGGTTGACTGACGGCATGGGGCTGCCGGCTGACATGAAACTACCGTTTTAGGCGACAGTTGTGAACGACGCGACCAAAGACATCGAAGCGCTGATCGATCTGATGGCCCGCTTGCCTGGTCTTGGCCCCCGTTCGGCGCGGCGCGCGGTGCTGCATATGATCAAAAAGCGCGGCATGCTGATGACGCCGCTGGCCGATGTATTGCATACGGTGGCCGCCACAGCGCGCGAATGTTTGAACTGCGGCAATATCGGCACCACCGATGTTTGCGCGATTTGCACATCCGAAAAACGAGCGTCCGGGGAAATTTGCGTTGTAGAAGATGTGGCCGATCTTTGGGCGATGGAGCGCGCCGCCGTGTTCAAAGGCCGGTATCATGTTTTGGGTGGTACGCTATCTGCGTTAGACGATATTGGCCCAACTGAACTGCGCATTCCCAAATTGTTGGATCGGGTAGCTTCCGAAGGCATTACCGAGGTCATACTGGCGCTGAATGCGACAATAGATGGGGCGACCACTGCGCACTACATCGCCGAAGAACTTGGAGACCGGGTGGCTGTAACGTCCCTTGCCCAGGGTGTTCCGATCGGCGGAGAGCTGGATTATCTTGATGACGGCACCATTACCGCCGCCCTAAAAGCGCGCAAGGCGTTTTGACAAACCGGTTGCCATGTTGGCACTAGCCCGCCTAACACTGACACGGATCATAGCCTTTTGTTTCAGGGAAATTTACAATGCTCCGTGATCGCTACGAGAATAGCATTTCTACAGTTTCGACTGTGGCGCGTGATCACTATATTGCGGGAGTTGACCGCTTGCTTGGGGCCGAAGCCAATATTGCGGCGGCTTTTGAAGCGGCGGTGGATGCCGATCCAGGTTTCGCCTTGGCCCATGTCGGGTTGGCCCGCGCCAGGCAGGTGTCTACCGATGTAAAGGGCGCGCGTGAAGCGATGGTGACAGCCCGTGGTTTGGCCGCCGGGCTGCCAGAACAACAAGCGTCCCATATTTATGCGCTTGGGCTGTTGATCGATGGTAAAGCTAAAGCAGCATATCCTGTCATCCACGCCCATATTAATCTGTTCCCGCGTGACGTTCTGGTTGCCCAGACCTGCACCGGGATATTTGGACTGATCGGAAATTCAGGCCTGCCAGGGCGCGAAGCTGAACAACTAGCATACACCACTGTGCTGGCCCCATTTTACGGTGATGATTGGTGGTTTTTAGGCCAGCACGCCTTCGCGTTATGCGAAACTGGACAGATCGATCGCGCGTCGACAACGGTGGATCAATCACTGGTGCTAAATCCGCGCAACGGCAACGCTGCACATATCCGCGCGCATACTT
>CAXMPY010000250.1:2344-2647 GCA_964195275.1 uncultured Paracoccaceae bacterium | reverse complement strand
AAATGTGGCGTCGCATCGATGAAGATATTCAGCCGGGTATTTCACGGGGGTTGCCCCTGAACGTGTTAACCGACAGTGCCTCGATCCTTTATCGTGCTGAGCTGGCAGGTGAACATGTGTCGCGCGACCGCTGGAATGCCGTCAGCGCCTATGCCAGCAGATTATTCCCAAATCCGGGGATGGGTTTTGCTGATATGCACGCAGCCATTGCCCACGCGTTGGCCGGCGACACGCAAGCTTTGGAAAAGATAATCGAAAATCCGGTTGGGCCTGCCGCCGATTTAGTGCGGGACTTTTCCAGCG
>CAXMPY010000250.1:0-2312 GCA_964195275.1 uncultured Paracoccaceae bacterium | reverse complement strand
ATGGTCGACCCGAGCCAACGGCCAGCCCATCCACGACAGCGGTGAAAGCATCTGAATATTGCAGTTCAGCCCTAGGGAAAAGATCGACCATCACCGTTTCCACAACTGACATCAGGCTTGACCACCCCACAAATATCACCTTGTTCACATGGCTTGTTGTATATTCGGCCATCGCCAATGTTTCCTGTGCGCATGTTCTGATTTTATAGGTGTGCGCGGCCAACGATGTATCGATATCTGTCGGTTTTAGTGCCGCGTTCAAAGCAGGCTCGACCAAACCAAGATCAATGGTTGCCCCGTCGCTGCCCGCCTTGTTCGCAGCGATTTTGCTGTGCTCGACCGCAAAGGCAACATCATGACCCAATTCCATTTTCAGTATGTTTTCCAATCGGACGAATAGCTTGGGCTGCAATGCCAAACGGCGCAATTGGCCCACATCGCGTTTTGAATCGCCCGAATAAAGAAAAGGGATCATTTGCCAGGTTGCAAGATCCTGGAAAATCGCGTTCGGAGCTGTAAATGTTCCTGTCCCCATTTCCTGGTCAATTTGCGCACCCAACCCAAACAACGGCATGACATGATAGACGCTAATTTTCTTGTCAAAATCGGTACCACCAACCCGCACCCCGCGGCTGGCAATAATTTCGATGCCGTCAGCGCTGTTCTTAAATAGTGAAAAATCTGACGTCCCGCCGCCGATATCAACGATCAATCCAATGTCGCTTGACCCTGCCAATCGGCCATTGGCAATTGCTGCTGCTTCGGGTTCATACATAAAACGAACCTCTTCAAATCCGGCAGACCGGTAACAGTCTGTAAGATCGATCAATGCTTGTTCATCTCGCTTTGGATCAGCTGAGTGAAAATGTACTGGACGCCCAGAAAGCGCCCTGTCAAATTGTAGTGAACATGAGGTTTCGGCTTGGTTTTTTACCCGCTTCAAAAACTGACCGATTATATCGATGAATGTCAGTTCCGCCCCCATGATATAGCGTTTTTCACGCATCGGTGAAGTGCCCAGCACACTTTTGAGCGACCGCATGAACCGCCCTTCCAGCCCCTGTATCAGGGCTGTATTCGCCGGGCTACCAACAAGCATTTCACCCTTTGCAAAATCAAAGAACACAGATGTTGGCAGTGTGAAATTTCCGGGCTCGATCTCGATAAGCCGGGGTTTGCCGTCAACAAGAATACCGGCGGCCGAATTTGAGGTGCCAAAATCAACACCCAAAGTGTTTTTTTGCGGATACTTCATTGTGTTTCCCCGCGTCTGAAATTCAGGATAGAAGCGCGCGGCTTAAATTAGGCAGTTCTGCAATACAAGCGAAAGCTGAATACCCAAGGTCGAACCTGGTACAAATAAAAAAGCCCCGGACATTATGACCGGGGCTTGGTTCGCAATAAATTTTAAACGATCAACTATCGTCGTCATCTCCGTCGTCGCTGTCTGGTAAGTTGAACAGGCTGTCTGCGTCCGGCAGTTTTTCTTCCTTTTCCGGTGCATCTTCTGTCAGCGTGAACGTTTCCAAGCCGGAAATTGCGGCTGGAATTTTCGGTTCCGTTTCCATCAACAGCGACGTTTCGGTTCCAACCAGTTTGCGCCGTTCGTTATCGTCCATGACTTCACCGCTGGCCGCTTTTTTCGCAGCGGCCTTTTGCACAATTGCATCCAGTTCCGACTGTTTGCACAGCCCCAGCGCAACCGGATCAATTGGTTGAATGTTGTTGATATTCCAGTGCGTGCGTTCGCGCAGCGCCTGGATGGTTGGCTTGGTAGTGCCAACCAGTTTGCTGATCTGTGCATCAGACAATTCAGGATGAAATTTGACCAGCCACAAAATGGATGCTGGGCGATCCTGTCGTTTTGACAGTGGCGTGTAGCGTGGGCCACGGCGTGTTTCTTCGCCGACGGCGGCCGCGTTGAATTTCAGGTTCAGCTTGTGCAGCGGATCTTTTTCAGCTGCTTCAATTTCTTCATGGGTCAACTGATTATTGGTGACTGGGTCAAAACCCTTAACGCCAGTCGCCACGTCGCCATCCGCTATTCCCTGAACCTCAAGTTCGTGCAGCTCGCAAAATTCTGCGACCTGTTTGAAGGTTAGGGTCGTGTTATCCACCAGCCACACAGCCGTAGCTTTTGCCATAAGTGGTTTAGCCATGTTCAGGTCTCCTTTGACAAATACCGCCGAAACCGGGGAAAACGGTCGTTCCGGGTCTGGAACACTTTCTCGTTTTCGGGGAAGTTGCGGTTCATATAGTCCTGATTGACACGAAGGAAAAGAGAAAATGCGCGCGTTGATTGCCTTACTGCT
>CAXMPY010000249.1:0-2682 GCA_964195275.1 uncultured Paracoccaceae bacterium | reverse complement strand
ATCGTTTGGCACTTCATCGGCAATAAGTTTGCTAGGATTCTCAGCGCTTTCTTCCAGTTTCGCCATCGCATTGATATGCGCCTGATCCGGACCGGTAAGGATGTCACCCCTGGGGCCACGTTCCTGATTGCCATCGTCGGCTGCTGGTTCTGCCAGGGTTTCTGCAGACTTTGGTTTCGCGTTTTTTTCCGCCAACGTTTGGGTGCGCGAAGCGTCCTTTAGCGACACCACGTTTTCCAGTTCTGCTGGTTTTGCGTCAATTTCAATGCCAGCCTCGTGGGCCGCGCTATCGATGACATCTGAATATTCAACATCGGGCGACATTGCCGCGACGTGCCGAACACCTTCTTTTCGCAGCAATTTTTGCACGCCCCGGATGGTCATGCCGTCGCTGTGCAGCAATTTTTTAATGCCGCCCAACAATTCCATGTCTTTAGGCCGGTAATAGCGGCGCCCCCCGGCGCGTTTGACCGGCTTAACTTGGGAAAATCGGCTTTCCCAGAATCGTAACACATGTGTCGGGGTGCCAAGCCAGTTCGCGACCTCGGAAATGGTGCGGAATGCGTCAGGCGATTTTTCCATAGGTTTTGGGCCTTAGCCTTTGTTGCCACCGGCAACACGGTCTTTCATTAAATGCGACGGTCGAAACGTTAAGACGCGGCGTGGTGATATCGGGACTTCTTCGCCGGTTTTTGGATTGCGACCAACGCGGGCCGATTTGGAACGGACCTTGAATGTGCCAAAAGATGAAATTTTCACCGACTCGCCGTCTACCAATGCATCAGACACATGGGCCAAAACATTTTCCACAAGTTGGGCGCTTTCAT
This sequence comes from uncultured Paracoccaceae bacterium, assembly GCA_964195275.1. Lineage (GTDB taxonomy): Bacteria > Pseudomonadota > Alphaproteobacteria > Rhodobacterales > Rhodobacteraceae > NVTR01. The sequence goes on along the minus strand of CAXMPY010000249.1, from coordinate 1,855 downwards.
TGCGCGACAATCCGACTTCGCGGAACACCGCCTCAGACAAATCCATTCTGGTCAAAGTGCTGTCTGTCATATCCATCCCCTGGTTGATTTCTGAAAACATAATGTGATGGCGAATTACGAGTCAATATCAAGACCTTGTGTAACGCTGTTAAAGGCATGAAAATTGCGATTACCAGCGTAAAACCACCGATCCCCAGGCCAATCCGCCGCCGATAGCCTCTAATAGCAGCAAATCCTTGGCGTTGAATTTGCCTTCGGACTTGCCTGTAGACAGCGCTAAAGGAATCGATGCCGCCGATGTGTTGCCGTGATCCTGGACAGTTACGATGACTTGATCCATCGAAAGACCCAGTTTTTTAGCCGTGCCAGCGATGATGCGAATATTGGCCTGATGGGGCACGATCCAGTTTAAATCTTCCTGTTTCAAACCCGCTTTGGTTAGCGCCGTCGTGGCTGTTTCGGCCAATTTTACGACAGCGTGCTTGAACAATTCCCGGCCCTGCATCTTCAATACGCCGACAGTACCGGTGGATGAAGGGCCACCATCGACATAAAGTAGTTCCCGGTACGATCCGTCAGAATTCAGGTCGACGGCCAGGATGCCAGGATCATTCGTCGTTCCTGGGCATTCCTGCGCCTCCAGTATCAGCGCACCCGCACCATCGCCAAACAAGACGCACGTAGCACGATCTTCAAAATCGAGAATGCGCGAAAATGTTTCAGCACCGATCACCAATACACGTTTGACCTGACCGGATATTATCATCGCGTTGGCGTTTGACAGGGCAAAGACAAACCCGGCGCAGACGGCCTGAACGTCATAGGCAAAGCCGCGGGTCATCCCCAGTGCGCTTTGTACCATCGTTGCGGTCGACGGAAACGTATAGTCAGGTGTCGAAGTGGCCAGAATGACGGCGTCAATATCGTTGGCAACCATGCCAGCATCTGCCAGGGCCGCTGTGGCCGCGCGGGTTGCAAGATCAGACGTTGTTTGACCTTCTGCGGCGAAATGGCGGCGTGAAATTCCGGTGCGGGACTTAATCCAGTCATCAGTGGTCTCAAGCGATTTTTCAAATTCGGAGTTTTCAACCACACGTTCAGGCAAATAGTGCCCAACACCGCGTACAACTGCCCGAGTTTTCATTTGTTTTCACTGGTTATGTTTTGTTCGATTTTTGCATCTTGACGTGCAGGTGCAGCAGATGCAACCCGCGCCGCTAGTCGTTCAGAGAATCTACTTTCAGCCAAACGCACCGCCAAATTTATCGCCGCAGAAATACCTGTTGCGTCCGCTGAACCATGGGACTTTACCACGATTCCGTTCAGGCCCAAAAATACGCCGCCGTTGACCCGCCGCGGATCGATCCGTCGTGACAGTCGTTTCATTGACGCCATTGCCAAAACGGCTGCGACCCGCGCAAACGGCGTGGCCATAAAGGCTTGGCGCAAAAATTCGCTGATTAGGCTGGCGGTGCCTTCGCCGGTTTTTAATGCCACGTTGCCTGTGAAGCCATCGGTGACAATGACATCGACCCGATCAGATGGAATGTCGCCGCCTTCGACAAAACCAACATATTCAAACCCACCAACACTCGCCTGGTCAGAAATCAGATCGTGTGCTGCTTTTAGTTCCGGGCGACCTTTGCTTTCCTCTGTACCGACATTCAACAAGCCGACGCGTGGCCGATCTAGATCCAGTCCGTTTCGGGCGTAGGATGCGCCCATTGTCGCGTATTGTAGCAAATCCTGTTCATCAGCGCGTATATCAGCGCCAACATCCAGCATAATATTAAAGCCATTTTTCGCCCGCGACGGCCAGAGACAGGCGATGGCAGGGCGATTTACACCTGCGATT
>CAXMPY010000248.1:0-2691 GCA_964195275.1 uncultured Paracoccaceae bacterium | reverse complement strand
GAAATGCTGGGCGTAAACGGGCCAACGTTAAGGGCTTTTGATTTTGGCTGGTGGCGTGCGAACGCAGCACCGGTGGAGAATTAAGTATGTTTGCACCAAGTTTTTCTAAGCGATTGCACGTGGGCCGTGCCGTTATCAGTGTGGTTGTATCACTGGCCCTCGTCAGCCCGATGCATGCATTGACCCCGCTCAATCAGGAACAACACATCAATCATTCGCTGATATCAGCTGGCATTGCAGATCAAATTCGCCGGCATTGTTCAACCGTGAATGCCCGGATGTTACGTGCGCTTCAAAAGGCAAACGACCTTGAAAAATACGCCCGCGCCAAAGGGTATCAAGAGGCCGATGTCAAAGCTTTTTTGAAATCACCGGTCGAACGCAAGCGCGTCGAAGGTGAGATTGATGCCTTTATGGTCAATAACGGCGTTGTGCACGGCAATGAAGCGACTTATTGCTCTTTGGGACGCGCGGAAATCAAAAAAGGCTCTTTGATCGGGCAATTGCTCTGGAGCTGGTGACAACATCTAAACGGGACACAGAGTCCGCAATGACAAGCGAGTGCTGGGATGTCTAATCTTAAAAAAGTAATCATCGACGGACAAGAAGTCGAAGTTGATGGTGCCATGACATTGATACAGGCCTGCGAAGTGGCTGGTGTCGAAGTCCCGCGATTTTGTTATCATGAACGTTTGACGATTGCCGGTAACTGCCGGATGTGCCTGGTCGAAGTCGTAGGCGGCCCGCCAAAACCGGCGGCGTCTTGCGCGATGCAGGTGCGCGATTTGCGCCCCGGTCCCGAAGGGCAACCACCCGTCGTTAAAACCAATTCGCCGATGGTCAAAAAAGCTCGCGAAGGCGTGATGGAATTTCTGCTAATCAACCACCCGTTAGATTGCCCGATTTGTGATCAGGGTGGCGAATGCGATTTGCAGGATCAGGCGATGGCTTATGGCGTTGATTTTTCGCGCTACCGCGAACCCAAACGTGCCAGTGAAGATTTGGATTTGGGCCCCTTGGTCGAAACCCACATGACCCGCTGTATTTCCTGTACACGTTGTGTCCGGTTTACATCAGAGGTCGCCGGAATTACCGTTATGGGACAAACCGGTCGCGGCGAAGATGCCGAAATTACCAGCTATTTGGGCGAAACGCTGGATTCAAATTTGCAGGGCAACATCATTGATCTTTGCCCGGTTGGGGCGCTTGTTTCCAAACCCTACGCCTTTACCGCGCGCCCGTGGGAGCTGACAAAAACAGAAACCATTGATGTGATGGATGCGCTTGGTAGCAATATCCGGGTTGATACCAAAGGGCGCGAAGTTATGCGGATACTGCCGCGTAACCATGACGGCGTGAACGAAGAATGGATATCTGACAAAACCCGGTTTGTTTGGGATGGGTTGCGCAGTCAGCGGCTGGACAAACCCTATATCCGCAAGAACGGTAAATTGGTGCCTGCCACATGGGATCAGGCACTGACCCAAGCCGCGGCTGCTATGAAAGACAAAAAAGTTGCGGGATTGATCGGTGATCTGGTGCCGGTAGAGGCGGCGTTTGCTTTGAAGCAAATGGTTGAAGGACTGGGCGGCAAAGTAGAGTGCCGCGTGGACGATGCAAAGCTGCCTGCGCGCAATCGTTCAGCCTATGTGGGTACGGCGACGATTGAAGACATCGACAACGCCCAAATGATTCAGTTGATAGGCACCAACCCAGCAACCGAGGCGCCAGTGTTAAACGCCCGTGTTCGCAAAGCCTGGGGTAACGGCGCCAATATTGGTCTGGTGGGTGAAGCTGTCGATTTGACCTATGATTACGCGCATATTGGCACAGACCGTCAAGCGCTTGCTGGTTTGCTAACGCACAAATTTGGGCCTGTGCTGGACATGAAATCTTTGATCATTGTCGGGCAGGGCGCATTGCAACAGGCCGACGGCGCCGCCGTGCTTGCCGACGCGATGGAGCTTGTCAAACTGACAAAGTCTAAATTGATGATATTGCATACCGCGGCCAGCCGCGTGGGTGCGCTGGACATTGACGCCACAACCAAAGGCGGGCTGAAGTCAGCGGTCAAAGACGCCGAGGTGATCTATAATTTAGGTGCCGACGAAGTTGACATCGCTGACGGTGCCTTTGTGATCTATCAGGGCAGCCACGGCGACCGCGGGGCGCATCGCGCTGATATCATCCTGCCCGGTGCGGCCTATACCGAAGAGAATGGTTTGTTCGTGAACACCGAAGGCCGGCCACAGCTTGCGGTTCGTGCCGGGTTTGCACCGGGTGAAGCGAAAGAAAATTGGGCGATACTGCGGGCCCTTAGTGCCGAAATCGGTGCGACATTGCTGTATGATTCACTGGCCGCACTGCGTCAACATCTTGTGGCCGCGGTCCCGCATTTGGCGTTGGTTGATCAGGTGGCCGACAATGACTGGCAGCCAGTATCCCGCAAAAAGACTGGTAAGGCGAATTTTCGGAACGCGGTGCCTGATTTCTATCTAAGCAATCCAATCGCTCGTGCCAGCCGTTTGATGGGTGAATTATCGGCCAATTCTGCGGCGCGCAAAAAGATCCGGATCGCGGCCGAGTAAGCCGTCATGTTCAGCTTTCGAGGTGCTGGGATATTGTTGATATTGGCCACGTTGGCCGCCTGTGAACAGGACAAGACAGCAGATTCGCGTGATTTACCAATTG
>CAXMPY010000247.1:0-2709 GCA_964195275.1 uncultured Paracoccaceae bacterium | reverse complement strand
CCCTGATACTGCCCCATGCCGCGGGCGCGCTGAAATTCCTGCATCCGTTGGCGTGAATGGCCCAGCCGGATCGACCCGGTGACATGATAGTTCATGGGGTAATTTACGGCCTGCGCCAGCCCCTGATACAACTCGGTCGAATAGCGCTGCATGTTCATGACCGCCCAACTGGTGGCAAAAGTTGGCACGTTTCCAGCCGCGTGCCAGGTTGAACCAGCGGTCAGCTCGTTTTTTTCAAGCAACACACAATCTGTCCAGCCCGCGCGCGCCAGATGATACAGCGACGACGCGCCAACAACGCCCCCACCGATGATGACCACACGCGCGGTTGTCGGAAATTCTGCCATGTTCGGTCCCTAACTTTCTGATTGCGGCGCCTGGGCCGCCATGTTTGAAAAGTTGCCGCGCAAGGTGGCGGCAATGGTCATGGCGGTCATGGGATCGCCAACCTCGCGGCCAGACCGCCCAATAACACCGCCGTTATCTTGTTCAGTGCTTTGAAATGGGCTTTTAAGAATGGCGCCAACGCGCCTGCCGCCACCGCCAGCAAGACCGTAAATATGAACCCATTGATCTGAAATATTGCGCCCAGGATCAACAATTGCAGGCTAATCGGGCCAATCGTCGGATCTGTGAATTGTGGAATGAAGGCGAATATGAACAATGCGGTTTTCGGGTTCAGAACATTGGTCAGAAAACCGCGGCGAACTGCGGCGCCTGCCGATAATTCTGCCGGTCCAGAAACCGGCATCTCGTCGGTATTCCAAGCTTGCCAGGCCATCCACGCCAGATAGGCAGCACCAACATAGCGGATTGCATCATAGGCAAACGGATAAGCCAGCAACAGTGCTGACACGCCGCCAACAGCCGCCAAAATATGCACCCAGACCCCCAAATTTACACCAATAGCGGCGGCAATACCCAACCGTGTTCCGCTGCGCATCCCGGTGGTCGATATCAGCACGAAATCAACGCCCGGAGTTAAGTTTAAAAGCAATCCGGCGACGATAAAGGCAACCAAAAAGGACGGATCGAAACCAGTTAGAATTTCATACATCGGGGGACCCATTCTGTGTGGTCCAGGCCTGCGACCAGGTATCATGATGTGGTATGTCAGCAGTCAAATCATAATAGCCGCCCTTTTCGCGGGTAAACACCTCTTCAATCAGTTTCAATCCGGTTGCATCATCCAGACACCCGGCGCCGATCGCCACATAATCCTTGCTATCATGTTGATAGAACAGGCTGGCGCCGCATTGGTTGCAAAAGGCGCGTTTGGCTAAATCTGAGGACCGGAACCATTTCAAACCATCGCTATTGGTGATCTCAAGCGCCGTTGCCAGCACAGCGGTAGCCGCCCAGAAATGCCCGCTGGTGCGTCGGCAAGTCTGGCAATGGCAAGCAATGATATCGCGCCACGACCCAGCCGAGCGAAACTGCACCGCACCGCATTCACATCGTCCGGTTCTCATGGCGAACACTCCTTCAATAAACCGGTGGTGAGATGACCCAAACCGCGATGGCTGGGGCATTGTAGGGGTTGGACCAGCGCAACGTTTGATTGCGAACCCGAAAACTGTCGCCAGAATGGATTGCAAAAAATTCGCCATCCAGCCAGATATCCAACTGGCCCGAAATTAGATAGGCTACTTCCTGTGTCGGGCGATTTGCTGGTTCATCGCGCCGCGAACCTGGCATGAATGTTGAATGTACCACCTCAAAACAATCGGTCAGATCCGGCGACAGCAGCGTTTCGACCAAGCCACCTTCGCGTTCACCCAGTTGGCGCCGGTTCGCAGCCCGTACAATGCGCCCGGTTTCCGTCTCTGGTCCTTGGGTGGTGCCAAAAAACAGCGACATCGGCACGTCAAATATCCGCGCGATTTTTCGCAAAGTCAGCGTGTCGGGTGTGGAAATGTCGCGCTCAACCTGACTAAGCCAACCCACCGACATGCCCAGTTGGTCGGCAATATATTCCAACGTCAGTTTGCGCGCCTTGCGCAGCGCTCGCAGATCAGCCCCTAAGGTGGAAGAATTCGCCATGTTTGCGTCTCGTGAAAAAACCTTACTAAATTTCACGACAGTTTGGTGAAAAAGTCAACGGTAATTTCACGAAGCGCTATTTGGCGTTTCTTTTCAGCCTAAATATCCCCGCCGGAGGCATGATTTTTCGACGAAAAATCGTTTCACCGCTGGTCGTAATACAGTCCGACAACATGTTCGGCTTGGGCAAAAAACAACCAGCGCGACGCGAACAGACCCAATAAATGCAAAATTGCCGCCAGCCCGATAACGGTGACTGTTGATTGCGGAAGACTTAACAGCACAGCAGGGCCGACAAACGCGGCCAACAGCGCAAAAATTCGCAGGTTACGGGCGTGTTTGCGTCCGATAACATAGACCATTTCGGTTAGTAGATAATTGGTGCCGGTATGGGGTGGTTCAAATTGGCGAACCTTGCCAATTTCCCCCAGTCCGGTCGCTGTTTCTATTGTGCTACCCGCGTTTGCAAATCGATAATCTGCCCGGCTCCAGACCAGCAATTGCACAGCGCCGGCAATCAGCAGCAATACCTTGGCAATTGACACCTGCCCCACGAACAGGGCCCCGCCTGATAATGCATAAAGCAGATATATCAACGGCGTTGTCGGATGACACCAGCGGGGTACGGTTTTCATCTGGGTGTAGATCATCGATGTCGCAAATACG
>CAXMPY010000246.1:0-2712 GCA_964195275.1 uncultured Paracoccaceae bacterium | reverse complement strand
CTTGGTCGATTGCCGCGGGCAGATTGGGGCCGGGTGGTGGCCCATGGCGGGCTGGGGATCACAATGGTTGGGATTGCCGGGCTGATGGCATGGGACACCGAAGATATACGTGTCGTGCAGATTGGCGACAGTTTTGAAGTCGCAGGTCTGACGATTTCGCTAAATGATGTCCGGCGTGAGCGCGGACCAAATTATTTTACAACTTTGGCTGATATGTCAGTTGCTAAGAACGGCCGCGAGATTGCGCGCCTGACACCGGAAAAGCGTATTTATCCAGTGGCGCAAATGCCGACAACCGAGGCTGCGATCAAGAATGGTTTAATGCGCGATGTCTATCTGGTGATCGGGGACGAACAGGCCGGCGGGGGCTGGTCAGTGCGCACCTATGTCAAACCTTTGGCAAACTGGTTGTGGGGTGGTGCGATTATCATGGCCTTTGGTGGATTCCTAAGCTTAAGCGACCGGCGCTTCCGAATTGCCGCCGGTGCGCGTAAGCGTAAAAAGTCGAAAATGTTGGCAGCAGAATGAAACGATTGGCGTTGATGCTGTGCTTGATCGTATCGCCGATCTGGGCAGTTCAACCAGACGAGATATTGGCCGATCCGGTGTTAGAGTTGCGGGCGCGCGAATTGTCCAAAGGATTGCGCTGTCTGGTGTGCCGAAACGAAAGCATTGATGAAAGCAACGCAGATCTGGCGCGGGATTTGCGGCTTTTGGTGCGTGAACGGATGGTAGCGGGTGACACTGACAGCCAAGCGATGGATTTCATGGTCGCGCGTTATGGCGAGTTTGTCCTTTTGAAACCGACATTGACTGGCGCAAATATTGTACTGTGGATTGCCGGGCCATTGATGTTGCTTGGTGCGTTGGCCGTTGGTGGTGTTTATCTGCGCAAACGGGGGCAAGGGGTCGAACCAAAGGCGTTGAACACCGATGAAAAATCCAGATTGGCCGAAATTCTAGACAGTTGACGCCCCGTTTGCCCTTTCCTTAAGCGCGCAGGCGCTTATCTAGGGGTCAGGAATACCTGACGGAGCAACCCGATGCAGTACCAAACCATCCGCCTATCGCAGCGCGACGATATCGCCGTTTTGGCGCTTAACCGCCCAGACGTGATGAATGCGATGAACACCCAGATGCGGGCCGAGATATTGCATGCCGTAAAAGATGCAGAAAAACAGGCGCGGGCACTGGTCATCACGGGGAATGGCACGGCGTTTTGTTCAGGCCAGGATTTGGGCGACCGTGTGACAGCGGGCAGCGTTGATATGGAACGGACGCTGCGGGACGAATACGAACCGATGTTGATGGCGATATACGAATGCGATATCCCAACGATTGCCGCCGTAAATGGGGCTGCTGCTGGGGCAGGTGCAAATTTGGCGTTGGCGGCTGATATTGTTATCGCAACCCAATCAGCGGTGTTTTTGCAGGCATTTTCACGTATTGGGCTGATCCCGGATGCAGGTGGCACCTATTGGTTGCCGCGCCAAATTGGGTTTGCCAAGGCGATGGGGGCGGCGATGTTTGCCGACACCATTACCGCGGATCAAGCCAGTGATTGGGGTATGATCTGGGAAGCGGTTTCAGACGATATTTTTACTGCACATTGGAATGAACGCGCGGCCAAACTGGCAAGCGGGCCATCGGTGGCTTATCGGAACTTGAAAACAGCGCTGCGGGCCAGTTTTAACAACGACCTGAGCGATCAGTTGGCGTTGGAAGCAAAGTTGCAAGGCGAATGCGGCCACACCCGTGACTTCAAAGAAGGCGTGTTGGCGTTCATGGAAAAGCGACCCGCAAAGTACGAAGGCCGCTAATGGTTATGCCTGACGCCACATTACTTTTGCGAGCATTCGGCGAGAGTGTTTTGACGAGAGGCCTGCTTTAGTGGTGCAGGACCATGACATGGGTCGGCTTACATAAATCTTGCAAAATTGCCGAACTCTACTTGGGAATCTTAGTGCCTGTCGCCCTTGAGCCCGATTCGAACACCCCTGGGACTGTTCCCAGAGTAATGTAAAATTGCCAATTTATCGCGGAATTGGTAGCGTTGTGCTTGCCGCGCACTGGAGGCTACGGTGGAAACTGAGAACAGATCGGTAGTCGAACGCTACATGCGCAATAACTTGATGAAGCGCATTCTTGACGCGCTTATTGGTGCTGGTCATGACCCCGACAACCTAAGGATTACTGCGCTCAGCGAGATTGATCATCTTCATGGTGGAGGGCTAGCAACGACCAAAGTTCAAGCTGAACTTGCCGAAATACCAAAGGGTTGCCACGTTCTTGAAGCCGGTTGTGGTATCGGCGGACCTAGCCGGTACTTGGCAAACAGCTACGGATGTACGGTAGAAGCAATCGACTTAACTCCGGAATTTGTTAAGGTTGCCCGCCAGTTAAAAGAAAAGGTTGGTCTTTGCGACAAGATCACCGTGAAAGCCTGAAGCGTTGCGGAACTTCCATATGCAGATCAGAGCTTTGATATGGTGTTAAGTCAAAATGTTTCAATGAATGTCGCGGACAAATCCGCAATGTTCAACGGAGCGTTTCGTGTTCTTAAACCGGGTGGTATATTCACGTTCAGCCATCTTGCTGACGGCCCAAACGCTCCGCCCATCTATCCGCTGCCTTGGGCGCGTACTCCGGATGTGAGCTTTCTGGAAACCCCGCAGAAAATCACAGACATCTTGTCAGCAGCAGGATTTGTTG
>CAXMPY010000245.1:0-2716 GCA_964195275.1 uncultured Paracoccaceae bacterium | reverse complement strand
AAACTATCTTGGCATGCAGCCTGGTGATGTGCCGCAGACATTTGCCGATACGACCTTGTTGGGTAAACTAACCGGATTTTCGCCGTCAACACCGGTTGGGGACGGGATTGCCAAGTTTGTCGACTGGTTCAAAGAATATTATCAGGTTGGCACTACGTGAACGGCCTGTGGCAGTGGTTAAAAAAACGAACGCCTTGGCCGGTCAAAAGATCCGGACCAATCCCAGATAATTACCCACTGCTTTGTCCGGAATTTCCACTGGCCATTATCGGCGACATCCACGGCCGTGCCGATCTGCTCGACAAAATTCTTGCCAATGTTTCGCAAGAAGCCCCCAAAGCCAGGTCGGTATTTGTCGGTGATTATGTAGATCGCGGCCCGCAAAGTGCTGCGGTATTGACCCGATTGCGCAGCTTGTCTGGCGCTGTCTGCATCCGGGGCAATCACGAAACAATGCTACTGGAATTTTTGGAAAATCCGATCGAAACAGGTGGGCGTTGGTTGCGCAATGGTGGGTCGCAAACACTGGCCAGTTACGGCATTGAACTGGCGGAAAATTCAGGGCTTGATGAAATACAGGCGGCGCAGCAAGAATTGAAACAGGTGTTGGCCGATGGCAGCGAAAAATGGTTGCGTGGGTTGCCGTTATTTTGGCGCAGTGGAAATTTGCTGATCACCCATGCCGGTCCCGATCCGGCAAAGTCAATCGAAGCGCAGGACGACAAGAATTTCCTGTGGGGCCATTCGCGATTTTTGCGCGACGAACGATCTGATGGCCTGTGGGTGGCGCACGGCCATTGGGTTCGGGATCGCCCAGATGTTAGCAATGGGCGGATTAACGTTGATACCGGGGCCTACAAAACCGGACGCTTGACCGCGGCATTGGTCAGCAAAGATGGGCAGATAAAGTTTATTCAGGCCAGGACAAAAGGACATGCTTTGAATGGATGAAATACCCAACCTTTACAGTTTGGGAGACCATTCCCCCATTTTACCAGACAATGGCGATTGCTGGATTGCCCCGGACGCCCGTGTAATTGGTCAAGTCAGCCTTGGGGAAGGTACATCAATCTGGTGGGGTTCGGTCATCCGGGGCGACAATGAACCAATCGCAATTGGGGCCGAAAGCAACGTTCAGGAACACTGTGTGTTACACGTAGATCCGGGGTTTCCGCTGACCATCGGCGTGGGCTGTACAATCGGGCATAAGGCCATGCTGCATGGTTGCACCATCGGTGACGGCAGTTTGATTGGCATGGGGGCAACTGTGCTGAATGGCGCCAAAATTGGCCGAAATTGTCTGATCGGTGCTGGCGCGCTGGTTATGGAAGGGATGGAAATTCCGGATGGCTGCCTGGTGGTTGGGATGCCAGCCAAAATCAAACGCCTGCTAACGCCCGAGGCGATTGCCGGGCTGGCGCGTTCTGCCCAGAAATACGTTTGGAACAAAGAGCAGTTCAAAACAAATTTGAAACCGGTAAAATAGGCGACCCTTGCGGGTCTAAATGATTTCGCAGAACGAATTGATCATGCGGGAAGTCCGACGTTCCTTCAAATAGGCAACGAAATACTTGGTACTGATTTTGGCGTCCTTAATGGAAATTGAATGCAAATTTTCGTGGGGTACAAATTCAAAATCCGCAACGAAACCAATGCCCAGTCCCTGTTCGACGGCCTTCCAAATTCCTTCCCGGCTGCCGATTTCAAGGATTGTTTTGACCGTGACCCTGTGGTCACGCAAGGCGGTTTCCATCGCGGTTCTGGTCGTTGAACCGTGTTCTCGTTGCACGACGTTCTGCCCATCTAAGTCGCGGATTGAGATGCTTTCCTTGTCAAAAAATTCATGATCGGAGTTCACAAACACCACCACGTTATGGGTACTATAGGGCAATGTCAGAACCCGCGGGTCAAAGTTAACTTCGGCAATCAGGCCAACGTCAGCCTCGTATGAAAGCAACCGTTCAAAACTTTGCTTCGAATTTCCAAGCTGTACGGTAATATCAACATTCGGATATTTTGCGTTGAAGGCGACAATCATGTCGGTTGCATGAAACGGGCCTACTGCTGCGATACGCAGTGACCCAGTTTGGAGGCCCTTGAACGCATTCAAAAGGTCAACGGCTTCTTCTTCGTCTTTTTGAATCCTATTGGTAACCTGAAAAAGTTCGTCACCTGCCGTTGTCAGCCGGACCTTTCGGCCAATTCGACTGAATAGTTCAACATCATATCGCATCTCTAGTGTTTTGACTTGGGTGGATAAAGTTGGCTGGCTGATGTTCAATGCAATTGATGCAGCTGTAAAGCCACCGTGTTTGGCAACAGCATGAAATGATCTCAGCTCGGTCTTTATCATAGCTTCAGTATATAGGTAGTATCCAAATAATCAATTTGTTGTATAGGACGTAGCGGCGCATGCTGGTTAGGCGATGCGAAAATTTTGTACCGCTGCCTGGGGACGCGTGATGTGGCACTATCATAATCCAGTAAGAATAATGTTCGGGACTGGCAGTTTTAATGCCTTGGCTGATCTTATCGGCGGGCGGCGTTATGCACTGATAACCTATCCAGATCCGCCATTTGAAAAACTGGTGGCGGAACTGATGGCTAAGACTGGCGCCCCGGCGCTAATGATCGACGATATCGCACCAAACCCAGACTACAAATTGTTGGAAGAACAATGCGCCCGGTTTACGGGTTCAGCGTCCAATCCAGACGT
>CAXMPY010000244.1:0-2722 GCA_964195275.1 uncultured Paracoccaceae bacterium | reverse complement strand
CACCGAGGCTAAGATTTCCACTTACATAATCACGGCCGACCAGTCCGATCTGGCGTGTATAAAATCTGTTAAACTCGCGAACCCGGTCGATTGTATCCATCTTATCCTCCTGCGAGATATCTGAAATATTTACTTGCTTTTGTCAAGTATTGTTATCTTGATTTCAGCGCGCTGGCGACCTAATCCAGAGAAAAGAAAGGAGTCGGAAATGGGCATCAACAAACAAAGCGACGTCGCGGCCAATATTCAAATAGGGCCAACAACTGAAGGAATGGTGCGAATTTTTATTGATGGTCCGGGCATTGATTTACCCTTGGATTTTGACCCGGATGAAGCCCGCGAGATTGCCGAAGAAATCACAGCTGCGGCAAAACTGGCCGAAGCGATGGGGAAGAAATAAACTGACCGGACCGAACCAATAAATTGCGTTTACTTAGATTGCTTCGTCCGCATCCAGTCCGCCACTAATCTTCGCCACACCGGGATCACGGAACCCCTGCAGGCGCCGCGCTGCGTGTCGGGCAAATTTGGCCGTCATTTTCTTTCTGCGCGCAGCGGCCAGTTTGTTTTCCGGCCCCATTCGTATGATCTCGGCGTCAAATCCATCGGCAATGATCAGGCCGGTTTCGTCGGGCAATAATTCTGTCGGAAATACCTCATCCACGGCCCAGAAATAGCGATCACACCATTCAAGATAGCCCTGCCATTTCTGATCAGTTTGAAAATCAGCCCGGCTGGATTTGCATTCAACCACCCAAATTTCGCCCTTTGGACCTAATGCCATCACATCAACCCGCAGGCCCCGTTCTGGTACAAATTCCTCTATCGCCACAAAATCGTGGCTCAGCAAATGGCGGCAAACACCGCGGGCCAGTCGCTGACCGGGCTGTAAATCGTCGGGCATTTAACCAGTGTGAACATTTCGTGAACAAAATGCAAGAACGATGATCCCTTGACATGAAACCTTTTGGTGTCATATACGACATAATACCATTTGGTTTCACGAACGAGGCGACAAATGCAACCTGACCCGCAATTGACATTCCGCGCCCTGTCAGACCCGACACGCCGCAGTATTTTAACAATTCTGGCACAGCGCGACATGACGATAGGGGAGATAGCAGACCAGTTTAGCCAATCTAGACCGGCGATCAAAAAGCACCTGATAGTATTGGAACAGGGCAATCTGATTTCGGTTTCTCAGCGGGGTAGAGAACGTGTTAACACGCTGATCCCAAATGGTTTTCACCCAGTCACTGACTGGCTATCAGTATTTGACGTTTTCTGGAACAACCGACTTGCAACGCTTAAATCCACCATAGAAAAGGATCTGAACTAATGGATAACGGCACGATTGAAAAAACTATCCGCATCGCGGCACCGCGTGAAATGGTGTGGGACTACCTGACAAAATCCGAACATCTGGCCAAATGGTTTCACCGACCCCAGGATGATCTGTCTGGTGGCCAAGGCTTTGATATGATCGGGAAAGACGGCAATTCGCTGTGCAGCGGTGCCGTTGACGAAATGGATCCAGTTGAACGCTTAAGCTACAGCTTTACGGCCGGGCCAATGAACGGTCTGGTAACCAAAGTCTCCTGGACGCTGGCGGCAGTACCGGGTGGCACGCGATTGGGTTTGGTTCACAACGGATTTGGCGCAGATGCCGACGGTTTTGGCTTGTTGGCGGCGTTTGATAAAGGCTGGGACGGCCACCTGATCCGTCTGCGTGAAATGTAATACCCCTTGCCGCCTGCCCGCCGCGCGCTTATGTCAGCGGGTGGCGGGCACTGCCCTTCTCGTTACGGGGTCCAATTCCAGTGGCCTTAAATAAATCCGAGGGAGCTGGCTCTGTTTGGACCCTGGTCCACTTACCCGGCGCCCACCTGTTAAATCAGGCTTCAGGGATTTACGTACCCCCACGGTCGCGCTTTGGCGGTCCCGCCACCTTTGATGCCACGTTAGATAAACAAAGACCCAAGCGCCGCCAGCGCCGGAATGGATTGTACGTAAAATATTCGCCGCGATGCGGTATTGGCCCCGTAAATCCCGGCCACGGTGACACATAGCAAAAAGAAAATCGCTACATTTGTGGCCCAAGCAGGGGTGGAAATCAGCAGCGCCCAGATAAGGCCCGCAACCAGAAACCCATTATAAAGCCCCTGATTTGCCGCCAATACTTTTGTTGGTTCAAACAATTCCGGCTTAAGGGACGAAAATACCTTTGGTCCGCGGGTTGTCCAGGCGAACATTTCAAGCCACAAAATATACCCGTGAATTACCGCAACCAGAATGATCAATATTATTGAGACGATTGACATGAAAATCTTCCTTTTCAGCCCGCCAAAGGATCAGGTGGCTTGTCAGTAATATTCACGACACCCCCAAATATTCAAGTGCCAACATGTGCTGGGTTGCCATCGTTGAACAGATCAGGTCAGGATGAACCAATCACGGCCCGGATCAACCGGCGAAAGGTCCCTAGATGCTAAACAAACTGCCCTACCAAATTGCCGATATTCAAGTTCCCGCCAAACGGGCCAAATTGCTGGACCCTGAAAAAATGAACCAGATCGCTGAAAGCATCCTGGAAGAGGGACAAAAAACCCCGGTTCAAGTTCGCAAATCTGGTGCAGGTTTCGTGCTGGTCGAAGGATTGCACCGGCTGGAGGCGCTGAAGGCCCTGGGAGAAACCGAGATTGATGGATATCTGGTTCAGCCC
>CAXMPY010000243.1:0-2732 GCA_964195275.1 uncultured Paracoccaceae bacterium | reverse complement strand
AAACCGGCCAGTGTCATCGCTTCGGCATCGAAAAACCGCGCGACTGCACCCTGATCTTGCAGCGCGTGCGCATAGGCCTGACAAAGCTGCTGTTCGCCGACAATCCCAATATCCGTGCCCAGCCAATAACCTCGCATGGCTGCAAGTTCTGCGCCGATTAGAATCCCAGACAATCGACTGCGTGAACCAGCAGGGTTTATGCCATTCAGCACGCTTTCAGCGCGAATTGAAAACAGCCGCAGGGCCAAAGCCTGGGGTTTGGCAATCGCTTCGACAACGCCCTGCGAAAACGCCGCGTCGTCCCATGTTTCGCTGTCAACAGAATGCCGCAAAACCGAGTGTCGGCTTAAAACCTCAAACAGCTCGCCGGTCATGCAGGTGGCGAAACTGACCACCTCACCAGCACTAACGCGCGCCCATTTGGTGTGGGTGCCCGGCAAGCAAAGAACGCCATCAAAATCGGGATGCTGGGCCAATAGCCCGGCGATCTGGGTTTCTTCGCCCCGCATCACATCAGCCGGATGTAGTTGTTTCAGCCCGCTGATAACATGAACCCGCAAACGGGGGTCCTGCGCGGGTGCCTGGGCCAACTGCTGCCCCAATGGTTTTGCTGGCACCGCACAATAGGGCGCTTCGGCCCAGCCCTGTTTTGCACCGACCATGCCACAGGCTATCACGTTGGTTGGTTTTTCCCCCAGCCAGGGTTCGATAAGTTCAAGCAAAGCCGGTTCAAACGCGGATTTGTCAATTTTGCCCATACCTTTCAGTGAACTAGCCTGATCCACAGGCTGATTTTCATGATCCATAGCCCAAGCCCGCAGGCGTGTCGTTCCCCAGTCAACGGCGATCCAATCGGTTGGCTTTTTCAACCTGTCACCACCACACCGCCGTCAACAACCAGCGACTGACCCGTCATCATCTTGCTGACTGCGGACGCCAGAAACAGCGCGCCACCGACTATATCATCGGGGGCCAGCGGGTCCTTTAAACATTGCCGTTCTAGATGCGCGGCCAGTGCTTGGGGTGTGACCCAAAGTTCTTTTTGTTTGTCCGTCAGCACCCACCCCGGTGCCAACGCATTAACCCTGATCCGATCGGGTCCAAATTCCCGCGCCAGGCTGCGGGTCAACCCGTTAATGCCGGAATTTGCCGTCGTGTAAGACGGATAACCGGCATTGCCCATCATATAGCTGATCGAAGTGAAATTGATAATCGATCCACCGCCTGCCTTGCGCATGCCGTCCACAACCGCCTGACAGGCAAAAAAATAGGCTTTAAGGTTGATGGCCTGTGACCAATCCCAAAACTCTTCCGTAACTTCATCGGTGCTGTGGCGTTTGTCATTGGCGGCGTTGTTGACCAATACAGTGATTGGGCCGTGCGCTGTTGCAGCCGTGGCAATGGCCGACTTTAAGGCTGTAATATCGGTAATATCACAGGACAAAAATAGCGGCCGATTGCCGGTTTCTACCTGCATTTCATCGCAAAAACTGCTGGCATCAGAGCGTTGAACAAAGGCCACCTTCGCACCCTGGCGCAAAAAACCCTCGGTCAGGTGGGCGCCAATGCCTGATCCGCCACCGGTGATAAACACCGATGTGCCGGCCAGGTCATGAAATGTTGCAGCGTTTTGCATCAGTGGCTTTCCCTTGTGACCAGGCGGGTATCTTTGCCGACCAGAAAATCCAGGTCAGCGCCCTTGTCTGCCTGTTGCACGGTATCGACGTACATTTTGGCATAGCCCCGACTGTATTGTGGTGGATCAGGTTTCCAAACAGCGCGACGGGCGGCCAGTTCATCATCCGGTACGATAAGTTCTATTTCACCATTGCTTGTTGAAATTCGAATACGGTCGCCTGTCTTGACCAACGCCAGAACACCACCAGCATTGGCTTCGGGACTGACATGCAAAATAACGGTGCCATAAGCCGTGCCTGACATGCGTGCGTCAGAAACGCGAACCATATCGCGGACGCCTTCGCGCACCAATCGCGCCGGGATCGGCATATTGCCGACTTCTGGCATGCCAGGATAGCCCTTGGGGCCACAGCCCTTCAACACCAGAATTGTATCTTTTGTCACCGGCAAATCATCACGATCAATATTCGCCTTCATATCCTCGATATTTTCAAAAACATACGCCTCGCCCGCATGCTCTAGCAACTCTGGTGTGGCGGCCGAAGGCTTAACGATGGCGCCATCAGGGGCGAGATTGCCACGCAGTACGACTAAGCCAGCGGTTGGTTTAACAGGTGTATCAAAGGCGTGAATGACATCCCTGTTCCAGCATTCTGCACCGTCAAAATAGATCGAAATATCGCTTCCCAATACCGTCTTTGCAGCGCGCAAATGGTTTTTAAGCTCGCTAAGTACCACCGGCATACCGCCCGCATAGCAGAAGTCTTCCATCAAATATTTGCCCGACGGCATACAGTTGACCAAAAGCGGTATCTCACCCCCAATTTCAAAATCATCCAAAGTCAGATCAACACCAACGCGCCCAGCCAGCGCCAAAAGATGAACAACAGCATTTGTGGAACCACCAACAGCCGCATTGGCAACGATTGCATTTTCAAAGGCGTTTTTGGTCAGGATATCCGACGGCTTCAAGTCTTCATCAACCATTTCTACAATGCGTTTTCCGGTCATATGGGCAAGTGCAGTACGGCGGGCATCAACAGCAGGCAACGCGGCGTTCGTCGGCAAACTGATCCCCATTGCTTCGACCAACG
>CAXMPY010000242.1:0-2734 GCA_964195275.1 uncultured Paracoccaceae bacterium | reverse complement strand
ATTTGAAATTTTGCGCGACCTGCGCGCGCAAACGGCCACACAAGCCTTGCCAGTGTTAATGTTGACGGCACGCGGGCAGAAAAAAGACCGCGAGATGGCTGTAGGTTTCGGCGCCAGCCGGTTCATGACCAAACCATTTTCCAATTCTGATTTGCTTGACGTGGTGCGTGAACTGACCGCACCATGACGCGCAAACGTACCGAATTTTTTGCCCGAGACGGTTATCGCTTGCGCCGCACTATGGATGCGGCACGGTTGTTGCCTGTTCTGGGGACGTTCTTATTCTTGCTGCCAGTTTTGTGGGCCGGTGGTCAATCGCGCGGCGGCTATATCTACTTGTTCACAATCTGGATTGGTCTGATCGTTTTCGCCGCTATTCTGTCGCGACGTCTGAAAGAACCCAAGGCACCGACAGGGGATGCCGACACTCAGGAGCCCGAAGATGGTTCCGTTTAACCTATTAGTTGTTGTCTGCCTGATATATGTAGGTTTGTTGTTTGCCGTTGCATACGCCGCAGAACATCGCGCCGATCAGGGGCGGATAGAGTGGCTACGCTCGCCTTTGATCTATACGCTGTCACTGTCAATATATTGCACTGCCTGGACGTTCTACGGCGCGGTAGGCTATGCGGCGCGTTCAGGGCTGGAATTCGTAACCATCTATCTGGGGCCAACGCTGGTCATGGTGGGGTGGTGGTGGATGTTGCGCAAACTTGTGCGTATTGGGCGCACCCAACGGATTACCTCGATCGCCGATCTGATTTCATCGCGCTATGGGAAATCAAACGCACTCGGGGTGATCGTAACTTTGATGGCGGTGATTGGTACAACTCCCTATATTGCTTTGCAGTTACAGTCGGTTTCGCTTTCATTTGCAGTGTTTGCTAGCAGTGAAACACCTGGACAACCTCTGCCAAACTTGAACGCCACTGCGATTTGGGTGGCCGCTGGATTAGCATTTTTCACCATCATATTCGGCACCCGATCGCTGGATGCCAATGAACGCCACCACGGAGTTGTGACGGCAATCGCGGTAGAGGCAGTGGTCAAGCTAGCGGCGCTGCTAGCCGTTGGGGCGTTTGTTGTCTGGGGGGTAGCCGATGGGCCTTTGGATATTCTGGCGCGAATTGAAAGCTCACCAATATCGACTTGGGATATTCAAGTGGATCGCTGGATCACACTGACTTTCTTGGCAGCGGTTGCATTCATGTGTTTGCCGCGTATGTTTCAGGTTTTGGTGGTTGAAAACGTCAGCGAGCGACACCTTGCAACGGCGAGTTGGGCGTTTCCGTTGTATTTGTTGTTAATGAGCTTGTTTGTTGTTCCCATTGCCGTGGTGGGCCTGTCCACGTTGCCTGCGGGCACCAATCCGGATCTCTATGTTCTAACAGTACCGCTGGCTTTCGATGCCAACGGCTTGGCGATGCTGGCGTTTCTGGGCGGATTTTCCTCGGCGACCTCTATGGTGATTGTGGCGGCGATCGCCATTTCGACCATGGTTTCTAATCATATCGTCATGCCGATCTGGCTAACAATCTCGGGTGGCGGTGCGAAACTGTCGGGTGATGTGCGCCATATCGTACTTTTGTCGCGACGGATCAGCATCGGTGGTGTCCTCGCGCTTGGGTATCTCTATTTTCGCATTTCTGGTGGGGGTACGGCACTGGCAGCAATCGGACTGATTTCATTCACTGGCGTGGTGCAAGTGTTTCCAGCACTTGTCGGGGGGATATTCTGGCGCGGTGCTACACGGGTTGGGGCAGCGGCAGGGCTGATGACGGGCTTTTCAGTCTGGGCCTATACTATGTTTCTGCCAAGTTTTGGTGCAGATGCCATAATGTCGACGGTATTTTTGGCCGAAGGTCCCGGGGGCATTCACTGGCTGCGCCCACAGGCGTTGTTTGGCTTCGAGGGTATGGACCCGCTCGTCCACGCGGTATTCTGGAGCCTGACACTGAATATCGGAGCGTTTGTAGCCGGCTCCATGGCTAGTTTCCCCAACCCGCTAGAACGGTTGCAAGGCGCACAATTTGTCGATGTATTTGAACATTCGAGCGCAAGGCATGGCTGGTCGGGTGCCTCGGCGGAAGCCGAAGATTTGTTGGTAATGGCGCAGAGAATTATGGGCTCAGCCGACGCCCAGGCGCTTTTTCAAGCCGAGAGTCTTTCACAGGGCAGACAGGGATATCTACCGGATGCAACGCCGGACTTCATTGAAAAACTTGAGCGTGAATTGACTGGATCAGTTGGGTCAGCGACAGCGCACGCCATGCTGAGCCAGATCGCAGACGGGGCGTCGGTTTCGGTGCAAGACTTGATGGCCGTGGCGGACGAAACCGCACAGATGCTTGAATACTCCAACCAGCTGGAAGCAAAATCAAAAGAATTAGGCCGCACTGCGCGCCAGTTACGCGACGCCAACAGTAAATTGCAGGAACTATCGGCGCAGAAAGATGCGTTTTTAGATCAAATCAGCCATGAACTTCGTACACCGATGACTTCGATTCGGGCCTATAGCGAGATCTTGATGGATGGGGAAAATCACAGCAAAAGTGCAAGGCTAAATTTCACGAAAATAATTCATGACGAAACCATCCGATTAACCCGTCTCCTGGATGATTTGCTGGACCTTTCCTTTTTGGAAAGTGGTCAAGTGACGCTTAAAATTGAGACCGGTAATCTTGGCGATATATTGTCGCGTGCAATAAACGCAACGACTAACTATGAAACAATT
>CAXMPY010000241.1:591-2785 GCA_964195275.1 uncultured Paracoccaceae bacterium | reverse complement strand
CGCTCTGCTTTCCGTTTGCCTGCCTTTGAGTGGGTCCACACTGGCCCCATTGCAGACATTCACTGCCGTACTATCAATACCCAAGAACAGATATCCATTGTTGGTATCTCATTGCGATTTGTTGCCAATCTACGCCGCTGGATACCCCAGTGTTGTCAACGCCACCGCGATCTCATCCAAAATCGCCGGGTCATCAATTGTTGCCGGCATTTTGTAATCCACGCCATCGGCGATATTGCCCATAGTACCGCGTAAAACTTTGCCCGAACGCGTTTTGGGCAGGCGATCCACGACCACGGCCAATTTGAACGCCGCCACTGGGCCAATTTGGGAACGTACCAGTGTCACCACCTCGGCTACGATGTCTGGGTAATTTCGATCACACCCCGCATTCAGGCATAAAAACCCCAGTGGCAGCTGGCCCTTTAAGGGGTCCGCCACCCCGATTACGGCACATTCGGCAACTTCAGGGTGGCTGGCCAACACCTCTTCGATCGCGCCGGTGGACAGGCGGTGCCCGGCCACATTAATCACGTCATCGGTACGGGCCATGATGTATAGGTAGCCGTCCTCGTCTATGTAACCCGCATCACCGGTTTCATAATAGCCCGGGAAATGTGCCAGATAGCTTTTGTGAAAACGATCCGCAGCATTCCAGAGCGTTGGCAGGGTTCCCGGCGGCAGCGGCAATTTGATCGCAATCGCGCCAAGTGTGCCCGGTGCGACCTGATGCCCGCCCCCATCCAGCACCTGAACATCAAACCCTGGCATCGCCACCGAAGGCGACCCGACCTTAACCGGAACGCCACCCAACCCAACTGGGTTTGCAGCAATTGCCCAGCCGGTTTCAGTTTGCCACCAATGGTCGATCACGGGTATATTCAGTTTTTCTTGCGCCCAATTAATCGTATCTGGATCAGCCCGTTCACCGGCAAGAAACAGCATTTCCAACGACGACAGATCGTATTTACTGACCAGTTCACCCGCGGGATCGTTCCGTTTAATGGCCCGAAATGCAGTTGGGGCGGTGAACAACGCTTTGATCTTGTAGTCTTCAATCATCCGCCAAAACGTGCCAGCATCCGGCGTGCCAACAGGTTTGCCTTCAAAAACCACGGTGGTATTTCCGTGGATCAGTGGCGCGTAACAGATATAGCTGTGGCCAACGATCCAACCGACGTCGGACGCGGCCCAAAACACTTCGCCTGGGTTCATGTTGTAGATGGCCTTCATCGTCCAGTTCAACGCCACCAGATGACCGCCGGTGTGGCGGATCACACCCTTGGGTTCGCCTGTGGTCCCAGACGTATACAAAATATACACCGGGTGGTTGCCTTCTACAGGCAGGCATGGGGCTGGCGTGACGCCGATTTGGCTTTCGTCCCAGTCAAAGTCGCGCCCCGGCACCAGATCGCAGCGCTGTTGATTGCGTTGCTGGATCAGGCAGAAATCGGGTTTGTGCTGCGCCAGTTCAATCGCGTTATCCAAAAGCGGTTTGTAGGGCACCAAACGCCCCGGTTCGATCCCGCAGGACGCCGCGATGATCGCTTTGGGTGTTGCATCATCTATCCGCACAGCCAGTTCATTTGCCGCAAATCCCCCAAATACAACCGAATGGATCGCGCCAATACGTGCTGTGGCCAGCATGGCCACCAGCGCCTCGGGCACCATAGGCATGTAAATGATAACCCGGTCGCCTTTGGTAATACACTTTTCGGCCAAGACACCCGCGACTGACGCCACACGGGTTTGCAAATCGGCAAAGCTGATTTTTGATTTAGACCCGGTTACCGGGCTGTCATAAATTATGGCTGTCTGGTCGCCCCTGCCTGCCAATACATGGCGATCAACGGCGTTGTAGCAAGTGTTGACCATGCCATCACAAAACCATTCGTAGTTTGGGGCGTGTTCGTCAAACAGGGCCTTAGTCGGCGGGATATCCCAATCAATACCGGCGGCGGCCTGCAGCCAGAATTTTTCAGGGTCGGCTTTCCAGCCAGAATAAATATCTTGGTATGCCATTTCGCGTTCTCTGTTGTTGTTAAGGCGGTGTACAGCCGACGCCACGTTGCATCAAGCAGGGCGCGCCGAATTATTGCCTTTGGCAAAATCAGCCACCCCGAATTGCCAGTGTATCAAAGGCAAACAACGGCTGAACGAACTGTGGTGGCAGGTGATGGTGCCCAAATTATTG
>CAXMPY010000241.1:0-568 GCA_964195275.1 uncultured Paracoccaceae bacterium | reverse complement strand
CCTGTTTCAGAAAACCCTGAAACGCCTGTCAGGCGCGTCTTTTGGTCAGCCAATTGTGTTGACGCACGCCGATTTTCGGTTTGTGGCCCGTGAACAGGCCGAAACCATCGGCCTGATGGATGCCCAAATTGTTTTGGAGCCCAGTGCGCGCAATACCGCACCGGCAATTCTGACCGCCGCTTTGATGAAAAAAGATGCCCCGGATGATCTACTGCTAATCGCACCGTCTGATCACTTGATCGAGCGCCCGGATGAGTTTTTGGCCGCGGTCAAGGCCGGTGTCGCAGCAGCGCAAAAGGGCAATCTGGTCACGTTTGGCATCACCCCAAAAAGCCCCGAAACTGGTTACGGGTATCTGGAACTTAGCGAAGAACCGAAAACCGGACAGGCCAGTGATCTGATCCGTTTTGTTGAGAAACCCGATGCGCAAACCGCCCAAGAAATGCTTTTGACCGGGCGTCATCTGTGGAATGGCGGAATTTTCCTGTTTCGCATTGGCGATATTTTGAAGGCGTTTCAAGCCCATGCGCCAGACATGATCGAACCCTGCCAGCAGGCGTTGGACCTT
>CAXMPY010000240.1:0-2804 GCA_964195275.1 uncultured Paracoccaceae bacterium | reverse complement strand
CAAGTTACAGATATCGTAATTCTGGTTGTCGCAGCAGATGACGCGGTAATGCCGCAAACGGTAGAAGCGATTAATCACGCTAAGGCCGCAGAAGTTCCAATGATCGTCGCGATCAACAAAATTGACCGCCCGGGGGCAAACCCGACCAAAGTGCGGACTGACCTATTGCAGCACGAAGTGATCGTTGAAGAAATGTCTGGCGATGTTTTGGACGTTGAAGTGTCTGCGATTGACGGCACCGGTCTTGATAAGTTGCTGGAAAACATTTCGCTACAGGCGGAGCTGTTGGATCTAAAGGCAAACCCGGCCCGCGCTGCTTCTGGTGCGGTGATCGAGGCGCAGCTTGACGTTGGCCGTGGCCCGGTAGCCACAGTATTGGTGCAAAACGGTACGCTTCGTCAGGGTGGTTGGTGAACAATGGGGCAAGGTCCGCGCGTTGATCAACGACAAAGGCGAACGTATTCAAGAGGCAGGCCCCTCGGTCCCGGTCGAAGTTCTTGGCCTGAACGGCACGCCAGAAGCTGGCGACGTTCTGAATGTTGTGGATACCGAAGCACAGGCGCGTGAAATTGCCGATTATCGGGCCCATGCCGCCAAAGAAAAGCGCGCCGTCGCCGGCGCTGCGACGACGCTGGAACAGCTGATGGAACGGGCCAAGGCCGACGAAGATATCGCCGAACTGCCTATTCTGGTTAAAACTGATGTTCAGGGGTCTGCCGAAGCCATCACGCAGGCGATGGAAAAAATTGGCAACGAAGATGTTCGGGTTCGTGTACTGCATTCCGGTGTGGGTGCGATTACCGAAAGTGACATCGGCCTTGCCGAAGCGTCGGGCGCGCCTGTTTTTGGTTTCAACGTACGGGCAAATTCAACAGCCCGACGTGTTGCGAACCAAAAAGGCGTGGAAATCCGGTATTATTCGGTCATCTATGATTTGGTTGACGACGTTAAGGCCGCTGCATCTGGTCTGCTATCTGCCGAAATTCGCGAAAAATTCATCGGTTACGCCGAGATCAAAGAAGTTTTCAAAGTGTCGCATGTTGGCAAAATCGCCGGGTGTTTGGTGACCGAGGGCGTTGCCCGCCGATCAGCTGGGGTGCGTTTGCTGCGTGATAACGTGGTGATCCATGAAGGTACGCTGAAAACGTTGAAGCGCTTTAAGGACGAAGTACCAGAAGTTCAGTCTGGCCAAGAATGTGGTATGGCGTTTGAAAATTACGAAGACATCCGCGAAAAAGATGTCATCGAAATATTTGAACGAGAAGAAGTCGAACGGAACCTGGAATAGGTAGAACTAGGCGGCGATTTGCGATTCCACGGGTGTTCCCTGGAATAGGCGGTCGCCGACACGTACAACGAATTTACCGTTGCTTAGTTCGCGCACATACGTGCCCTGAACATAGACACAACTTCCAATTAGTATTGTCTTAAGCACTGAAACTCATCCCCATAAAGTTTCCGTGAACATACATAGTAATATTTACTGACTATAAACCACATAATAACATCATTGTTTACAATATGGGCTTGTTTTCGCCCATAGGTAGAACAATCTCGGGGATTTGATATGAATTTATCCACAATAAAGGTCAGTGGCTGCACCCTATAGGCGCTATAGCCAGTCTTGCAGAATTGGAATTAGGGGGGCATCTGCCGGCGGCATTGCAAATTCCCGCAGTCTGTTGACAGCCACCCATTTTAGCGCCTGACCCTCTTGGCCAATGGCAGTGCCTTCCCATTTTCGGCAAGCGAAAACAGGCATCAGCAAATGAAAATCGGCGTAGGAATGGCTGGCGAATGTCAGGGGGGCAAGGCAACTGTTCCATGTTTCAATGCCCAGCTCTTCGCGCAATTCGCGGATAAGCGCCTGTTCGGGTGTTTCGCCTGGCTCAACTTTGCCACCCGGAAATTCCCACAGTCCAGCCATGGACTTGCCCGGTGGCCGCTGTGCCAATAGAACCCGACCGTCTTTGTCGATCAGGGCGACGGCCGAAACCAGAACAGTTTTCATGAACGATAGTCAGCGTTTATCTGGATATAACCGTGGGTTAAATCGCAGGTCCAGACCACGGCATTGGATGACCCGACACCCAAATCGATACCAATCACCAAATCGGATTGCTGCATATAGGCGGCACCTGCGGCTTCAGAATAATCTGGCGAAACCCAACCGTTTTCAGCAACCAAAATATCGCCGAATCGAATTGACAGTTTATCCCGATCGGCCTTTGCGCCAGATTTTCCGACAGCCATCACCACACGACCCCAATTTGGGTCTTGCCCGGCAATTGCGGTTTTGACCAATGGCGAGTTGGCAACAGCCATCGCCGCCCTTTTGGCATCAGCGTCATCATCAGCACCGGATACGCGCACTTCTACGAATTTTGTCGCGCCTTCGCCGTCGCGTATAATTTGGTGGGCAAGATCCAGTAATACGTGATGCAAGGCGGCATAAAATTCCTGACAATCCTCTGAATCGATGTGTGAAATGTGAGGGGCCGAACTGGCCCCGGTGGCTGCCAATATCAAGGTGTCAGAGGTAGATGTGTCGCTATCGACAGTGATGCAGTTGAACGTTGAATTCGCCGCCCTGGACAGCATTCCCTGAAGAACATCTTGGGCAATGGTTGCGTCGGTGAAAACATAGGCCAACATCGTCGCCATGTCTGGGGCGATCATCCCGGAACCTTTGGCGAATCCAGCGATCTTAATCGGGTGCCCGCCAACAGATACTTCAACCGCGCGCCCCTTAGCGTACGTATCGGTTGTCATGATCGCGTGGGCTGCGTTTTTAATTGCATCTG
>CAXMPY010000239.1:0-2805 GCA_964195275.1 uncultured Paracoccaceae bacterium | reverse complement strand
ATGTAGGTAAATCGACGAAACGCGCCCAGACGACGTGGCGCGGCGATCCGCCAGCCAGTTTCTTCAAATACTTCACGGTGCAAAGCAGCAATTGGCGATTCGCCCGGTTCAATACCGCCGCCGGGCAATTGAAACTCTGGTTCTGGTTCCTGCTGATGGGTTAGCAACAAATTATTACCGCGTGGCAATATCGCATAGGCACCGGGGCGAAAAGCATAACGCTGATTCTGAACGCTTTCCCCATATCGACGTATCACGTGTGTTTCCTAATATCTGCCGGTTGCCCCGTCTTTTCAGAAGCGGTATGCCAAGCGTTAGCGCTTAAGGAAACCCCATGTCACTGAACAAAATCGCGTGGGACGATACCGTTCTGCCATTTCAATTGGACGCCGCCGATACCCGTGGCCGGATCGCCCGGTTGGACGGCGTGTTTACTGCTGTGCTGGGGCAGCATGACTACCCCGACCCGATCGAAGCACTGGTTGCCGAGGCCGTGTTGCTGACGGCCCTCATCGGTCAAACCATAAACCTGCGTTGGAAATTGTCGCTGCAAATTCGCGGCAACGGACCGGCCAGATTGATCGCAACAGATTACTACGGCCCGCAATCTGATGGTGCGCCAGCAAAAATTCGCGCCTATGCCAGTTTTGACGCAGATCGCCTGGACGACACCGCGCACCCGTTTGACCTGGTCGGCCAGGGCTATTTCGCGATTCTGATGGATCAGGGCGAAGGGTCGGAACCTTATCAGGGCATCACGCCGCTGGAAGGCGGATCACTTGCCGCTTGCGCCCAGACCTATTTTGCTCAGTCCGAGCAAATTCCAACCCGGTTTGAGCTGACCTTTGGTAAATCCCAATTGCCTGGCGAACCCGAACTGTGGCGCGGTGGTGGTGTGATGTTGCAACACATGCCCAAAGCGTCGCCTTTGATGACGTTAGAACGCGGCGAAAAACCTGCACCCCAATCCGCAGATGACGACAGCTGGAACCGGGTGAACCATTTGTTGAATTCAGTCGAAGAACTTGAACTGATCGGACCGACAGTTCAACCAACCGAACTGTTGGCCCGCCTTTTCCATGAAGAAGGACCGCGCGTGTTTGATCCGCAGCCGATTTCATTTGGCTGTACCTGTTCGCCTGAGCGGGTAAAATCCAGCCTGTCGATTTATTCGGCCAAGGACATCGCGCATATGACAACCGATGATGGTAAAGTTACCGCCGATTGCCAGTTTTGCGGTGCGCATTACGAATTTGAACCTGGCACATTGGGGTTTGAAGGCAAGGATCAGGCAGATGGCGACAGTTGACGATATTGAACGGGTTCGCCGCGCGCTAATAGGCGCAGCACAGCCAACCTCTGATTTTGATCTGAACCCCGATGTCAAACTGCCCGCGAACCGAAAACTGCGCCCTGCCGCGGTCTTAGTCGCGCTGTTGCCCGGTACTGATGGCGCGCAGGTCGTGTTGACCAAACGGGCGTCGTCACTGAAACACCACCCCGGCCAAATCGCCTTTGCCGGTGGCAAGGTGGACCCGATTGATGCCGGCCCAGTTGCAGCAGCATTGCGCGAAGCCAATGAAGAGATTGGTCTGCCTGCCGACAATGTCGACGTGCTGGGGATGTTGCCCAGCCATGAAACGGTAACCGGGTTTACGGTGACACCTGTGGTGGCACTCATTAAGGTGCGGTTTAACGCGAAACCAGAACCCGGCGAAGTGGCCGAAGTTTTTTCGGTACCGCTGTCCCATGTAGCGGATTTGGGTAATTTTCAAATTCAGTCGCGTCGATGGCAGGGAATGCCGCGGTATTACCATACGGTGCCATATGGACCCTATTATATCTGGGGCGCAACGGCACGAATTTTACATGCCTTTGCCGGCAGGCTGGCGCCATGACACGGGTATCGGGCAACTGGTTGGAAAATGTGGGAACGCAGGCGGTTTTGACCTTGTTGGAAGCGGCCGGGCACCAAGCGTATTTTGTCGGTGGATGCGTGCGAAACGCGCTGATGGGTGTGGCGGTGTCCGATATTGATATCGCAACAGACGCGCAGCCCGTTCAGGTGATTGCCCTGGCAGAAGCCGCCGGGTTGAAGGCAATACCGACAGGCATCGAACATGGCACCGTTACGGTCATGTCTGGTGTTCTTGCGCATGAGATTACAACATTTCGCAAAGATATTGAAACCGACGGTCGCCGCGCCGTTGTGACATTTGCCAGCAACATGGTTGATGACGCCCGGCGGCGCGATTTCACCATGAACGCGATATTTGCTGATCGGATGGGGCAAGTTGCTGACCCCTTGGGTGGTTTGACGGATTTGGAAAACCATCTGGTGCGGTTCATT
The DNA here is from genome assembly GCA_964195275.1 of uncultured Paracoccaceae bacterium. Taxonomy (GTDB): domain Bacteria; phylum Pseudomonadota; class Alphaproteobacteria; order Rhodobacterales; family Rhodobacteraceae; genus NVTR01. The sequence goes on along the minus strand of CAXMPY010000239.1, from coordinate 455 downwards.
GATGATGCCGATGCGCGGATAAAAGAAGACTATTTGCGATCGCTTCGGTTTTTCAGGTTTCACGCCTGGTACGGGGACGCCAACGTCGGGCTAGATAGGAATGCATTGGCGGCGGTTGCTGGCAATCTTGACGGGCTTTGTAAATTGTCTAAAGAACGCGTTGGCGCAGAAATGCTCAAACTATTGGCGGCACCTGATCCTTCGCCTGCTGTGGCCGCGATGGAACATGCTGGTGTTTTGGGTCAGATTATTCCCGGTGCAACGTCGCGTTATCTTGGCCCGCTGGTGCATCTGGAAGATGGTGATCCGCCGGATCCAATCCGACGGCTTGCAGCGATGGGCGGGGCCGGTATTCAGGATGGGCTACGCCTAAGCCGGGGCGCATATAAACACCTAACAGTTTTGCGTGATATTCTGGCACATGACGTTCGCAGTATCGTGGCCGGGTATCGGTT
>CAXMPY010000238.1:2551-2812 GCA_964195275.1 uncultured Paracoccaceae bacterium | reverse complement strand
CCTGGATCATTTTGCACGAAGATCGCGGCAAAATCACTGCGTCAGGGTTGCCCCAGGCGCCAACGATGTCGCCCGACGCATCACAGACGACTGCATGGCCCAAGTGCACACTTTCCAATATGTCGCCGCGCCATACTTCGGCCATGGGAACTGGTTCGTTCAAGATACGCACCTATTTTCTGCGCGATAATTCGCCAACGGGTCTTTCAAAGACAATCTCTTTCACGATAGACTAAGGGCGTTGAGGATTAAAAGGTTCGC
>CAXMPY010000238.1:0-2541 GCA_964195275.1 uncultured Paracoccaceae bacterium | reverse complement strand
AAAAAGGTCCAAATAACGGACGGATGGCACGGGCAAATGGCATATACTGCAGGAGGCTGTTGCAGATGAATTCACTGATATTTCGTGGTATGTTGGGTCTGGTAATTGCATTGCTAGTGACACCCACGCATGCGCAGGACGAATCCACAAATCGCGTGGCGGCGAAAACCGATTGGAGTGTATTTGTAGAAAGCGATCCGACGTCTTGTTGGGGCGTTTCAAGCCCGAAAGAAACTGTAAACACGAAAGACGGTCGCGTTGTCTCTGTGAATCGCGGCGATATCCTATTATTTGTGTCTTATATTCCGGTTCTAGGGGCAAAAGGTCAGGTATCATTCACCGGCGGTTACCCGTTTGCGCCGGGTTCGCAAGTTGCATTGAAAGTAAGCAGCCAAACGTTTCAATTGTTCACCGATACTGCCACCAACAAAGAAATGGCATGGTCGCCAAGCGAAGCCGATGACGCAAAAATCATTACTGCGATGAAACGTGGCGCCGAGGCGGTGCTGGTCGCAAGATCTGCGCGGGGAACGACAACTAAAGATACGTTTTCATTGTTGGGTTTCACCGCTGCACTGGCCGAGGCCGAGAGCCGCTGTGCGGGCTAACTAAACAACTTTGCGATTTCTAGGTATTTAATGGCGCTGCCAACTCCTGTATGAGCGCGCCAGCCCAACAGGATTTTCGCTATGCCGACCCATGCCCCAATAACACAGGATGTGCGCACCGTCCCAAGAACTATGCCTGAAGGCTTGGTAAACTTGGTCGGTCAAACGCGCGAGATCCTGCATCAAACGCTGGTCAATGTAGGTGTCCCTGAGAGTCAGGCGCAAATGCGTACCAGACAAATCTGGCAGTGGATTTATCAAAAGGGTGTGCGCGACTTTGGCGCCATGACAAACCTAAGTAAAAGCTTTCGAGCAGAGCTGGACCAATTGTTCGTGATTAAGGTACCAGAAGTTGTTACCCGCCAAATCTCGGCTGACGGTACCCGTAAATACCTTGTTCGCATCGAGGGTGGACACGAAGTTGAGACGGTCTACATCCCAGAAGAGAACCGCGGCACGCTGTGCATTTCGTCCCAGGTGGGTTGTACTTTAAATTGCACTTTCTGCCACACCGGTACGCAAAAATTGGTACGAAATCTAACGGCGGCTGAAATTATAGGTCAGGTCATGATTGCCCGGGACGATCTGGGCGAATGGCCCCAGCCCGGCCACAATCCAAACGTCGAAGCGCGACTTTTATCTAACATCGTACTAATGGGAATGGGTGAGCCGCTCTATAATTTTGAGGCGGTCCGCGACGCTATGAAAATCGCGATGGATGGTGAAGGCATTTCGCTTTCCCGGCGCAGGATTACGTTGTCGACATCTGGTGTGGTGCCAGAAATTGCCAAAACCGCAGAAGAAATCGGGTGCCTTTTGGCGGTATCGTTCCACGCAACCACTGATGCTGTGCGTGACGTGCTGGTTCCAATCAACAGAAAGTGGAACATTGAAACACTGCTGAATACGTTGCGCGAGTATCCGCGTTTGTCAAATTCCGAACGGATAACGTTTGAATATGTAATGCTAAAAGGCGTAAACGACAGCGACGAAGACGCCCGGCGCTTGGTGCAACTTATCAAGGGGATCCCAGCCAAGATAAACCTGATCCCGTTCAACGAATGGCCCGGGGCGCCCTACGAAAGGTCTGACGCGATGCGGATCAAAAGTTTCTCGGACATTGTGTTTGCCGCGGGTTACGCGTCACCAGTGCGCAAGCCGCGTGGCGAAGACATCATGGCTGCGTGTGGCCAGCTGAAATCTGCATCCGAGAAAATTCGTAAATCCCGCAGACCTACCGCGAATATTTAACGACCTAGTAACCATGACAACGCATGCTTGGTGGCATGGATACTGCGACACCAAAGCTTTCTGCTCGCACGCGCAGAGCACTTACAGATGGGTTTGCGTATTGCGATACTTGGCAGGAATTGATCCGACGAATTGGCAAACAAGGCATACGTTGCACGAAGTAAATAATGGGCCGGTCCTAAACCATTCCGCCACCGGCGCCTTTGTCTGCAAAGTGTCCGAGCTCGGTTTCGGGTATACGCAGTTGCGGCGCAAATTTCAGCGGCCGTTCCCAAACCGAGCGCACAGAAGTCGCCATGCTCAGGTCATGTCCGCGCAACACGGCTAGCGCCCGGGGATTGCCGATCGCGTTTCGCCCGCCCCAGGCCAGTTATCAATCGCAGAAATCGCCTCGGCGGCTGTTTCGACAAACTTGAAAAGTTGCAGATCTTCTTCCGATATTGTTCCAGCCTCGGCCAAAGTTTCCCAATTTACAATGCCGCGCCAAAATTCTTCTCCAAACAGCAGAATTGGAACCCTTTCCATGCGACCGGTCTGGATCAGTGTCAGGCTCTCAAACAGTTCGTCCAGTGTTCCAAAGCCGCCGGGAAAAACCGCTATCGCTTTGGCGCGCATCAGAAAATGCATCTTTCGGATAGCGAAGTAGTGGAAATTGAAACACAGCTCGGGTGTCACATATTCG
>CAXMPY010000237.1:332-2816 GCA_964195275.1 uncultured Paracoccaceae bacterium | reverse complement strand
CATCGGTATAGGGATTGGCCAAGGCGACAATCTCGGTGCGCAATCCAACAGGATGATCGGCACCCGTGCCGGTGCCTACCGCCACCAGCGACTTGGCAAATCGTCGATATCGTTCGCTAAATCCAACGGTGGGCAGACCCCGTTCGACATGATCCAGTAAAGCATTGCCGAGCAATTTATGGTTCACGAAATCTGCAAATTTTGCCCATTCATTCCAAGTTATTTTACTGTCGGTGGTTTCGTGTACAACAACCCACAAACCTGGCCCCTGCGCCGCCATATTCAACGCAGGTCGATCACCAATACGCCCCTCAACGGTAATCGATACGTCGCGCTGAACCAAATCAAATCTTGAAAACCGCTGCGGTAGAAAACTGAATGGTGCGCCAGAAAAATTCTGCCCACTGCGCAGCGAAGCAACGATGTTTTCGCTTTTCAATATCTGATAAGATTTAGGAGCAATCCAAAACTCATGGCCAAGCGCCGCTGGCGTGCTAATGAGCAGGGACATCACGACGCCAAACAGGAATTTCATGTTGCTTATGGCTCCAATTTCTATGTTGCTTAAACTGGCGCTGACGGGGACGCTGTCAAGGTTTGTCTTGGTGGCGGGACTGGTGTTCGTGAACATTGGTGCACCGCTTTATGCCCATGAAATTCGTCCGGCGATTGCAGATGTCGCGATTTCCAAAGACCGGGTGGATATTAGCATCCGGCTGATGCTGGAAACTTTGGTGGCGGGGATAGACCCTAGCGAATTACAAGATACCAATGCCTCGCCTTTGGCTGATCAATATGATGCATTGCGGGCGTTACCAGCCGCCGATCTGGCGGCGGCATTTCGCGAAAAATGGGCGCAGATTGAAACCGGCATTTTCCTGACGGCTGGTCAAACGAAACTGGTGCTGGAGATCGCGGAAGTAACTGTAGAACCTATCGGCGATATCGACCTAGCACGGGAAAGCACGCTGCTGTTGCAGGCGGAATTACCCAACGACGGGACGCCGCTAACGCTGGGATGGCGCGCTGATTATGGTGCTTTGGTTGTTCGCCAGGTGTTGGCCAGTGGTGACGGGTATTCGGGCTATCTGACAAACGGAGACCCGAGCGAACAGATGCCCAGAACGGGTAGCGCGAAACAGACGTGGTTTACCGAATTCACACAATTCGTCGGCATTGGCTTTCAGCACATTGCACCAAAGGGTCTGGACCACATTCTATTCGTGCTGGGCTTATTTTTCTTTTCGATAAACCTACGCCCGCTGCTGACCCAAATTACCGCCTTTACCGTGGCCCACACAGTTACATTAGCCAGTGCCTCGCTTGGCATCATCCAGATCCCTGGCAGCTTTGTTGAACCGTTGATCGCGGCGTCAATCGTCTATGTCGCTGTGGAAAATATTCTTTTTAGAGATCTAAAGCCGTGGCGCACTGCAGTTGTTTTTGGATTCGGCCTGCTGCACGGGTTGGGATTTGCATCGGTCTTGGGTGACATTGGGTTGAACCCCGGTCGCTTTTTCACCGGCTTAATTGGCTTTAACTTGGGCGTTGAATTAGGCCAGCTGACGGTAATTGTCGCTGCATTTTTTAGCGTCGGATATTGGTTTGGCGCAAAATCCTGGTACAGTTCTGTGATCGCCAGACCGGCATCATTTGGAATTGCAATTGTCGGCGCCTATTGGTTCGTTCAGCGGATATATTTTTGAAATACCCAAATCTCCGGAGACGGCTTCTTCTTCCAAGTTCAATTTCATGTTCAACAACACTTCTTGAATCGCCTGTGTTTCCGTAATTAGTCGCTTGCTTTCATTCAGCGTGATGATGCCATCTTCTATCGACTGACTGTATTCAGCCATCAGCTGGGCAAATCGATGGCTTAGGGCAATCACATCAGAATTCACACCACCACCAGAGGAATTCTTCCGGTCGGCTTCATATAAAAATGTAATGCCGCGCAGCTCTGCCAGTGCACTGGTAACATGGGGTATCCGGCGGCGGCTACTAGTCCGGCCACAGTATCAATCGGCATGAACCTATCGGAATGTTCGGTAAGGTTGGAATAATATCGCCCAAGCGCGCCACACCGCAAATGTCATTGTTAAATCGTGCCCATAGTGGGGCTTTTAGTGAGTTGCCGCCGTTTATGCGTCGGCATGGGTGGGGGGGCTCGATGGTTTACCACCGTTCGCGGTGCCGGGAAACCGGAACTGTTATGGGTCTGTCGGTCATCGATTGGTAAGTGGTCAACCCATCCCAGGGTGAAAGCCCAAGACTTCTAGCTTAAAGAGTTTCGGCAGACCCATACCCTCGCCCTTGCCAGTCTGAACGTTTGGCTTGATTACCGCCAACATGCCAATGTAGGTCACCTGTCATGGCAAAACTATATTTTCATTATTCCACGATGAACGCAGGTAAAACCACCCTGCTTTTGCAAGCGTCGCATAATTACCGCGAACGTGGCATGCAAACATTCCTGATGACAGC
>CAXMPY010000237.1:0-252 GCA_964195275.1 uncultured Paracoccaceae bacterium | reverse complement strand
ACCGGGCTGGTGCTGGCCGGATCAAAAGCCGGATCGGGATTGGCGCAGAGGCTGAAACGTTTCGACCCGAAGACGATCTTTTCGAGAAAATCGAACAGCGGCTTCTTGGCGATAAAGTCGCCTGCGTATTTATCGACGAATCCCAATTTTTGACCCGCGATCAGGTTTGGCAATTGGCGCGCGCCGTTGACGATCTGAACGTGCCCATCATGTGTTATGGCCTGCGCGTAGATTTTAGGGGTGAATTGTTCC
>CAXMPY010000236.1:2253-2821 GCA_964195275.1 uncultured Paracoccaceae bacterium | reverse complement strand
ACTGATCTGGTGCTGCTCTGCAGCGAATGACGGCTAAGTCCGCGAAGCAGACTTTGATACAGATTGCAGCGAATGGCGGCTAATGCCCAATCCGGACATGCAAGCACTAGGCCATTTTGATAGCAGAGATTGCCAAAGCCACCGCCACGTATGACCGGGGCCCGTCTTCGTCACCATCAAGATGGGCGAGTCGCACGGCATCTTTGACTTTCGCCTTCAGGTCGGCTGGCCTTTTTGACAGATAGGCAGGGATTGGACCGTCCTGTCCGTCGAACGGCGCCCAGTAGTCGTCGAATGACGCAAATTCAGTGCGGATCATGATTTCTCCTGCACGAATATCGGAAAAGCCCGTGGACAAGGCGACTTGCGTCAACTGTCCAGGTTGTCGGAGCGGGCGCGTGAAGTTCTTCTTCCTAAGCGCTTCCGCCTCCTCGTCCAGAACGGCAGCGGTGTCGAGGAACATGCGATTGAATACCAGACCTCCCCGAGCGTCCCACACGGCGGCACCGAAGCGGCCACTGGGTCTCAGAACACGAAAAAGTTCACTAAATGCACGCTCCGTATCTGG
>CAXMPY010000236.1:0-2195 GCA_964195275.1 uncultured Paracoccaceae bacterium | reverse complement strand
AAGCACGAGCAGCGAACAGACTTGACCAAAATGGGAGTCCGGGAATGGAAGCTTCGTCAGGTCCGCGACGTCGAATGCCACGCGGGTGTCAGATATGTTCTGCCGAGCGTGCTCGACATAGGCACTTGAAATGTCGACGCCTACGATGTGTGCCCGCGAGGTTCTTCGCTGCATCTCTGCTGCCAAAGAACCGGTCCCACAACCAGCATCGAGTATCAGTTCATCGTCAGCAATCTCAAAAAATTCCAGAAACCCCGGTGCCAGAAGCCTGCTGAAGCGACCCATTTGAAGTTCGTAGCCTGCTCCACTCGCCGTCGCGAAATCGGTTGATTTTTCATTCATGGGAAGCCCCTCCTATCGCTGACACCCAAGTTCAGCTGCTCGCTCGGTAAGGTGTGGTTAATTCAGTTTAGTCGTCTAAGTCAGAATAATCTGATTAAGTGGCCGCATCCCGCCATGTGTTTTACGGAGTTTCGCTGCTAATGCAAAAGTGCTCGGGCAATTTCCCCAAACCGGTCATTCGTCAAGAAATGGTAAAAATCTGAACTGAGATTATTCTTGCGGCGTCAAATACGAGATTATACCGCCTTGCTGGATAGCGGTATGTTCGTCTTTAAAAACCAACTCGGTAAAATTGCACAGATAGCAATGACCGCCATGACCAGCATCGAAGTCGCGATTCCAAATCGATCCCCGATGGTTCCAAAACCAACTGGGCCGATCACGGACGCAATACCGGAAGCGGCATAGATTATCGAATAACCCCTGGCAGTTCGCGTAGGATGGATCAGTTCGTTTACAATGACGTAAGTGATCGATGTGGTTCCTTGCACGACAACGCCTAAAATTGGCAACAAAGCGAAAGCGACTGTGCTGGAAGATATGACCAACAAAACCAGTCCTAACGCGGTTAAGCCCTGTAAGATTGCGAAAGCCGGGCGCACCCCGATATTTTCCGCCAGAAAGCCGCATAAGGCTTTGCCGAACATGCCGCCAATGAGCACAAGAACTGCCGCCAGCGTGGCCGCAGTCGTAGGCACGCCTTTTGCAATCATCACAAAAGCAACGAATGTCAGGACGCCGACCTGCACCATGCTGTCCAAGAACACGGTGGCCAGAAGCGCTGAAAATTTACGGCGATCCAATATCCCCCAGCCTAATGAGGTGTCAGGGGTACCTGCGGCCGCGTCACCCAGACCTTTGCTTGAATCTCCAATTTGGGCCAGCTTTAGAACTTGAAATATGCCAATGCCCGCGATCAAGGACACCAAGCCATAAAATAATGCAACCGACTCCCAAGACAGGGCGGCCAGCATCGCCAGGCTGATTACGGCGGTAAATATCAACTTACCTGCGTCTCCTGACGAGTTGTAAACACCGAGCGCACGGCGTCGGCCCCTTTGGGCAAATGCACCACTGATCAGTGCGGAGGCAGGCGCGTGATGGAATGCGCCGCCAGCGCCGATGACAACCAGGCTCAGAAGAACAATTGTGGGCCCGTTTGCGAATGACAGAAAACCATACCCTGCACCCGATAGGAGCAAACCAAACAAGAGAATGTGGCGAGCACCATACCGCTCGGTCGCATGGCCAGAGATTATTTCCAGACTCGCTTGGGCCAGACTTTTTAAACCTTTGAACAGGCCAACTTGCCCAAGGTTCAAACCAAACGCTTGCGCCAAAATTGGCAGCAAGACATAAATCGCCGTGGACAGGCCGTCTTGAATTCCGTGCGCCGCACAGCCAGCTAGAATGGTCGTCCTGTGTTTGGAAGATTCCGCCATAGCGGCTCGTCTAATTCATTAAATGGCCGATCTAAACGCCATTTTGGTGTCGGTTCACCGATAAATCCGAGCTGTGCCGCAATTCGTATCAACTGAAATAAATTCCATTCTGCGTCGCAACATTGGTCTGAAGGCTTCCCTGCTAAGAGCTCGAAGCGGGCGTGGTCCTACCTCCCTCGCACGTCGGCTTTGGACCAAGTGAAGACACACCGTCCCAGTGCGACACCTATAGAATCCGCTTGCCCATCCCGCTAGGCTCCCACTCAAAGGAGACTAGGCATGGAACGCCGCCTTGCCGCAATTCTGGCCGCCGATGTGGTAGGCTTTAGCGCGCTCGTCGGTGCCGACGAGGAAGGTTCACTGCGCGCGCTCAAGGGTCATCTCAGTGCGCTCGAGCCGGTTATCGGGCTC
>CAXMPY010000235.1:2386-2841 GCA_964195275.1 uncultured Paracoccaceae bacterium | reverse complement strand
CCGCAGCGCGCAGGCGAAATCATAGGTTCGCCCATCACCCATCACCCCAACTGTGCGCACCGGCAGGATCGCCACAAAAGCTTGCCAAATCTCATCATACAGCCCGTGTTTGCGGATTTGGTCGATATAGACGGCGTCTGCCTGTCGTACGATTTCCAGCTTTTCGCGGGTGATTTCGCCAGGGCAGCGAATGGCCAATCCTGGCCCCGGAAACGGGTGGCGTCCGATAAAGCTGGTGGGCAGCCCCAGTTCTCGGCCCAGTGCGCGCACTTCGTCTTTGAATAACTCTCGCAAAGGTTCGACCAGCTTCAGGCCCATTTTTTCAGGCAAACCGCCAACATTGTGATGGGATTTTATCGTGACCGAGGGGCCGCCTGCAAAACTGACACTTTCGATCACGTCTGGGTATAACGTACCCTGGGCCAGAAATTTCGCCCCACCGACAGATTTTGCGT
>CAXMPY010000235.1:0-2376 GCA_964195275.1 uncultured Paracoccaceae bacterium | reverse complement strand
TTCTGAAATACGTCAATGAACAGCTTGCCAATGATTTTGCGCTTGGTTTCCGGGTCTGATTGGCCGTCAAGTGCTGACAGAAACATTTCCTGCTCGTCTGCGTGTATCAGGGGCATATTGTAGTGGTCGCGAAACATTTGGACAACGTCGGTCGCTTCGTTTTGGCGTAATAGCCCATGATCGACAAATACACAGGTCAATTGGTCGCCAATGGCTTCGTGGATCAAGACCGCGGCGACCGAACTGTCTACGCCGCCTGAAAGCCCGCAGATAACTTGGGCGTCGCCCACCTGATCGCGTATTTTCTGGATCGCCTCGGCGCGGTATGCCCCCATTGTCCAATCGCCTTTGAACCCGGCCAGTTTAACAAAATTGGCGTAAAGCCGGGCGCCGTTTGGGGTATGGTGAACCTCTGGGTGGAACTGGACTGCGAAAAAATTACGGGTCGGGTCTGCGGTGATCGCAAATGGTGCATTGGGCGACGTGCCATAAACCTGAAAACCGGGCGCAATGGCCGATACGTGGTCACCGTGGCTCATCCAGACCTGTTCTTTGTCATCATCGAACCAGCCCTGCAAAAGCACGGATTTATCTGGCTGTGGCGTCACATATGCGCGACCAAATTCGGCCGTACCGTGACCCCGTTCAACCTTGCCCCCCAGCATATGCATCATGACCTGTTGGCCATAACAGATGCCCAGTACTGGAACGCCCAGTTCGAAAACCGACATCGGTGGTTGCGGGGCGTTTTGGGCAAAAACGCTGGCAGGTCCGCCCGACAATATCACTGCCCTGGGGGCGAAATTCGCCAGAAAGTCATCAGTGACGTTTTGATAGGGATGAATTTCGCAGTAAACGCTTAATTCCCGCAACCGGCGGGCAATTAATTGGGTTACCTGGCTGCCGAAATCGATGATGAGCAGGCGGTCATGGGATGGGTTTTTCATATCGATTGGTTATGCTGTGGGCGGCTTTATGGCAAGGCCAAGCCACGATCTGAATGCGGTCATTTGGGTGCGATTTTTGGGGCATTCAGGATTTGCTACTAGATTGGGCCAATATTTATTTAAGTTAACAATTAGGGAAGCCGATCATGCACAAATTTGAACATACAATTGCACGCGTTGCTGTCTGGAACATAGCTGGATTTGGCGGCATTCCGGCTAAACGAACCCAAACGCAAATCGAAGGGCTGGCCCTGCTGGACGCCGAACTTGTAACCTTGGTCGAAGTAAACCCTGTCACCTATATTGATGACCTTATTACCGGTCTGGCCTTGCTGGGGCTGAATTATTCGGCAACAATTTTAGCGCAAGCCGGTGGATTGCATATTGCGTTTATGCACAAGAATGGGGTCGAACTGACGAACCCGCGATTTGTCCCCAATTCTAACGGCAGCTATGCCAACGGCAGATTGGCGATCGCGGTTGATGTTAAGATTAACAAATTTCGTGCCATCTTGATCGGGGCACACCTGAAATCTGGGCGTGGCCGCGGCCGACAGCAAACCCGCGATCGCCAGTGCAAGGTAATCGCCGACTACATCAAAGCGCAGCGCGAATTGCCGGGGCAAAGCCATCGGACAATTCTACTGATGGGGGATCTCAACATGATCCCGGGGCAGGACTTCAGCAATTTCCACCATCTTGGCGGTGATGATATGATGGATTTTGTTTCCTGCTGGGATTTGCAGGATCGGTTTTCGCATATTCTGGACAAGGGCCGGGCCAATCTGCTGGATGGTTTTGCGGTTTCGCGAGCCTTTGCGCGCGATTATGTGCGTGGCAGTTTGCGCCTGTTTCCGATGCATTGGACGATGGATATGGGGCGTGAACGATACAAAGACGAAGTGTCGGACCATTTGCCTTTCGTGGCCAGTTTCAAAATTAATTAGCGGCCAATATTGAACCAGATCGCCAGATGTCGTTTTTTCCCGTCATTGGCCGGTATTCGCGCGCATGATAAATGAGACTGAGTTAATATGGTTTAAGCAATTGACGAACTGGAAAGCAACATGAGCGAGACGCGTAAAGGACGGCGGGCCGGTGGAGGCGGTGCAGCACGGCGGGCCGAACGCACGGCGGTGCGCATCGAAGCTTCGCGTTTCATTACCCGTGACATTCCAAACCATGAGATCCTGACCGAAGAAGCGTTGGAAATAATTGAAACCAACGCCGAAACAGTGTTGGAAGAAATCGGCGTAAATTTCGTCGATAACCCCGCCGCACTGGAAACATGGCGGCAGGCGGGTGCGGATATCCAAGGTGAACGGGTGCACATCCCGCGTGGATTGGCCCAAAAACTATGCGCGACCGCCCCCGCGACGTTCACGCAACACGCCCGAAACCCGGAACGCAATGTTGAAATGGGCGGGCG
>CAXMPY010000234.1:0-2855 GCA_964195275.1 uncultured Paracoccaceae bacterium | reverse complement strand
GCTGGAAACGATGATAAACAGGGCAATGGGGCGGATGAACAGTGTCGAAGGCGTGGTGTTGCGCGCAGCAAGGAATGCCACGGGTATCGCCAACATCAGGGCGATGATTGTGCCAAGCGTGGCAATGTTCAGCGTGTCCCACAAGGGCTCCCACAGCTTGTTCATATAAGACCAGCGCGGCGGCCAGGCCCGCCCTCCGATATCGCTGGCGATACGGGGCGCATCCCAGAAAAACGCCCAGGTTGTGACTGAGGAAATCCGTTGCCAACTCCACATGAATATCGCAGTGCCCACCAGCCACAATGCCCAGATTTTCAACTGGGTGTCACGGTCGCGCCGCTGCCAGACTTTCACGCCGTCTTTTGTTTCACTAGCCATTACTGAACCCTCGCGCGGATTATTCCGGACAGGTACTCTAGCGCCATGACGATACCAATAATCACCAGCAATATCGCGGCGGCGGTGTCGAATTCATAACGGTCAAACGACGTGTTCAAAGTCGCACCAATACCCCCGGCCCCGACGATGCCAAGCACCGCACTTTCCCGGAAATTGATATCGAGCCGGTAGATCGACAACCCGATCAGTCGCGGAATGACTTGCGGTTGGATGCCAAAAACATAGCGTTGCAGCCAGCTGGCACCGGTGGCCCGCACCGCTTCGGCCTGCACTTTGTCCATGTCCTCAATTTCCTCAGCCAGCAGTTTTGACAGGAAACCGATGGTGGCAAAGCTGAGCGTCAGAAACCCAGCCAGCGGGCCAAATCCAAAGATGGCCACCAGCAATATGGCCACCACAATTTCGTTCAGGGCGCGCGATAACGCCACGATAGCGCGGCACACCAGATACACCGGCAGAATTGAGATATTGCGCGCAGCGCCCAGCCCGATCGGGATGGAGATTGCTATGCCAACCACCGTTGACGCCAAAGCCATGACGACGCTTTCGAGCATGCCTGTTTTGATTTCTCCGGCGCGGGATACAAAATCCGGGTGGGCAAAGGCGATTACGAATTGCCAGCCCCGGTCCAGCCCGCGATATACCCGCGCCCAGTTCACATCGAACGAGCCAATGGCCAGCACCAGATAGACCACGGATCCGATAATCAGGGTCCAGCGCAGCGCGGACGACGCCACAAAGGGCGGTTTGTTCCAGGGAGTTCCAAGCCGGGCGTCAAGGGTAGCGCTCATAATGCAGCGTCCTCTTCGTCGTCATCCTCAACCTTTTGGATGGTCTCTGACCAGTCCTCTTCGCCGTAAATCCGGGTCAGTACGTCCTCGGTCAGGTTTGTTGGCGCGCCATCAAACACCACGGTGCCCTGATCCAGTCCGACGATGCGTTGCACGAACATCTGCGCCAGTGCCACATCGTGAATGTTCACAATCGCCGCCAGTCCGCGTTCTTCGCACAGCTCGACAATCAGGCGCATGATCTGGCGGCTGGTTTTCGGGTCAAGCGAGGCGGTGGGCTCGTCCACCAGCAGTACCGCCGGGTCCTGAATAAGCGCGCGGCAGATGCCAACCCGCTGGCGCTGCCCGCCCGACAGTTCATCGGCGCGTTTGTCGGCCATTTCAACCAGGCCGACGCGGTCCAGCAACCGGAACGCTTCGTCCACATCGGATTGTGGAAATTTCCGCAAAAAACTACGCCAGAAACCGACATAGCCCAAACGTCCCGACAGTACGTTTTCCATCACAGTCAAGCGCTCAACTAGCGCATATTCCTGAAAAATCATGCCCATGCGGCGGCGTTCCCTGCGCAGCCCGCCAAGGCCAAGTTTGGTAATATTTTCCCCATCCAGCGTTACTGTTCCGGAGGTAGGCTCTACCAGCCGGTTGATGCAGCGAATGAGGGTTGATTTGCCAGCCCCCGAAGGGCCGATCAGGGCCATGACCTGGCCTTTTGGCACCTCTAGATCGACGGCGTTCAGCGCTTTGTCACCGGTTTTGTAGACTTTGGTCAGTTTTTCCAGACGCAGCATTTTCGGCCCCTCAGCGCGTAAAAACGGGTACGCCCCAACAAGTCGGGGCGTACCATCAATTGCTTTTCGTCAGATCAGTTACAGGTGTAACTGACGTCGTTGGCTGTGTCGATCTTGCGAATCACGTCCCAGAAATCTTTGTAGTTCATGTGCAGGAACTGGGCTTCGTTTGATTTCTCAAACTCTACCTGCATTGCGGTTCCTTCCCAAACAAAGCTAAAGAATGCATCCTGAATTTGCGCGTGCAGTTCTGGTTTCAGATTGTACACAGTGCCAAATCCAGTGGTCGGGAATGTCTGTGACTTATAGATCGAAACCACGTCGTCCATCTCGAGTTCACCGCGAGCAACCATCCGCGACAGTACCGAGTTGGCAATGGAAGCCGCTTTGTAATCCTGATTTGCAACACCCATGATCGAGTTATCATGCTTACCCGAGAACACGGGCTCAAAATCCCGATCAGGAATCATGTCATAGTCGCCCTTCAAGATCGCACTTGGCGCCTTGAAGCCAGAATTTGAAGTCGGCGACGTAAAGGCAAGTTGACCACCGCGGATATCCTCGACACTTTCAATGCCAGAGCCCGGATAGGTCAGGATTTCCATCTCATAACCAAAATGGCCATCAGCAGACGCCATGATGGCAAACGGACGAAATCCCGTGCAATTCACAGCCAGTGGGTTTGAGCCTGTATTGAATCCAGCTATATGAATTCTGCCCGAACGCATTGCTTCCAACTGTGCGGCGTTTGATTGGACTTGAAAGTTTTGGACTTTTTTGCCAGTAGCTTCGGCCAGATGGTCCATGAATTCGGCCCAGACAGTCACATATACAGCCGGGTCTTCTACCGGCGTGTATGTGAAAATTAATGTAT
>CAXMPY010000233.1:0-2875 GCA_964195275.1 uncultured Paracoccaceae bacterium | reverse complement strand
TGTCGCAAGCCCCGCCGCAAATCTGCGTGCCAACGGGTTTTCAATCATTGAACTCATCAGTCGCATCAGCGCCACACGCCGTCAGCGTCTAAAACTGCGCAACCTTGATACAGATGCATTAAAAGATATCGGCCTAACACGGTCCGCCGCAGATGCAGAAGCATCGCGCCCGGTCTGGGATGTGCCGTCAAACTGGCTAAGATAGTGACAACTGCGCAAAATTGTGCGCATTTTCGTCGGAAATCCTTGAAAACCGGGCCGTTCTCGCCAATATAACTGGCAAGGGCGGCCCGTTTCATTGGGTGGTCTATGGTGGAATATTTAGGAGGCAGCATAATGGCTGACTATCGAACAGCAAGTGTGGGCGTCGGCGTCCGGTCTGCTGAAATAGATGCTGGCCTAAAAGCCCATATGAACAAGGTTTACGGCACCATGTCAGTCGGCCTGTTGTTGACGGCATTGGTTGCCTGGGCCGTTGGCACGAACGAAGCGTTGTTGGCCACGTTCTTCACCGGCCCGATCCGCTATGTCGTTATGTTCCTGCCATTGGCGATGGTTTTTGCGTTTGGCGCGATGATAAACCGGATATCGGCGGCCGGTGCGCAACTGTTCTTTTATACGTTCGCCGCTGCGATGGGGCTGTCGATTTCGTGGATCATGGCGGTTTATACCGGCATATCGATCGCGCAAACATTCCTGATTACGTCAATTGCTTTTGCCGGGCTTTCGCTGTGGGGTTACACCACAAAGAAAGACATTTCCGGTTGGGGATCATTTTTGATCATGGGCTTGATCGGCCTGATCGTGGCGTCAATTGTGAATATTTTCCTTGCCAGCCCGGCAATTCACTTTGCGGTGTCGGCGATTGGCGTGCTGATTTTTGCAGGCCTGACCGCCTATGACACGCAGAAAATCAAAACTGATTATTTGCAGCATGCCCATGCGATGGACAGCGAATGGCTGGCGAAATCGGCGATTATGGGTGCTTTGAAGCTATATTTGGATTTCATCAACCTGTTTATGTTCTTACTTAGCTTTTTGGGTAATCGCGAATAATCTGAAGCATTTTGCATACGACAAAAAGGCCGGCACATTGCCGGCCTTTATTGTTTTAGCGCCATGTTAAATCGGCGGGGCGCTAGCCTTCGCTAAAGCTGTCAAATCCGACGCCAGAGTTTCGGTCGGTGCGGGTCTCAACTGACGCACAGGACGCCAAGGTTAATAGTAAAATTATTCCAATAATACGCATGTTTCCTCCGATGGATGAAGTGCAGGGCTAAGGATACCTGTCGGTTCGGCCGCCATTGGCGACGTTATGTAAACTATATTCAGTCCGCGCGAACAGGCAAGTCCTGCAATTACCCAAAGCCCAAAGAAAAAGCCGCGCTGGTTGGCGCGGCCTGTTCGGGTTGCAAAAACTCAGATCAGACTATTTGATCTTGCCTTCTTTGTATTCAACATGCTTGCGCACAACCGGATCGTATTTTTTGACGACCATCTTTTCAGTCATTGTTCGCGCATTCTTTTTGGTCACATAAAAGTGGCCGGTATCCGCTGTTGAATTAAGGCGGATCTTAATTGTGGTTGGCTTGGCCATTATAGTGCTCCTCGCGCAGATGCGCACCTGCACATCTGAGAAATCTTTGAAGTACGCCTTCTACCCGCTGATAGGCCTAAGTCAACTGCATTTTGGGCTACCCGTCCCGAACGTACCAGTTTTCAGCGGAAATACCGGTTCCCGTTATTCACGGCTATGGGTTGGATGTTTGGTTCGAGCTCTTTCTACCAAGGACCGCCAGCGTGGCTAACGACCGCTTTTGGCAAGATGAGGAAAATCTCCGACGGAAATATAGAGCGCTTCCTGAGGCGTTGAGTGTCGACATAGTATGTCATTGCGATGTGGGTGCCGCCCGTATATCTCAATGATCCGTTTGACCTTTGACTGTTGCGCCCGCAACCGCGGGCCACTTTCGCAAAGTTGTTTTGGAAGCTTTTTGATAATCTCTTCGACCGCGTCATCCAGCACATGCATACGCTCAACGTTATCCGGGCCCTCGCAATGGGCAATTGCAATAACAAAGAACGCCATTTCCCACGGTGGGAGGCTTGAAAAGTGCCCGTTTGCAATGCCGTCCAAGGCAAGTCGCGTGGCCTTGATGTCTTGCGCATATGCAGCGGGCGTGCCGCGCCATAAAGAGCGCGGAAATTGATCTAATGCTATCAAAAGGGCAAGCCGCCCGCGCGGTGTGTTGGCCCAGTGATCTAGTTGGCCGAATGCTGCGGCATGGGTGATGTCAGCGAATTTGGAAATGATCGCGGCGTCCATCCCGCCTTGCATCCGCTCTGACCAAAAAGCCGTATATGTTTCGGGCGCGTTTTGATGACCCGTATCGGGAAACCAGAAGTCGAGCACGTCAGATGGTGAATAGACATCCGGTGCAGCATCATTCGCCAATACGGTCACTCAAAATTGCCGGGGATACTGGGTCATCATCGCCATGAGGCCGAGATCGCTTTGAATGGCCTCTGGATTGTTGAACATCAACTCGCGCAGAAAGGTGCGTTCTGGGTGCGCGTTGTCACTCTCTGAATTCACCTGGGCTGCGGGTTTGGTGATAGTCGCGCCAAAGCTCCGCTTCAGGTTGGAAAGATCGAACATTGGGAATGTAAGTGTCATCAGGTGATCCTCTAATTGGCAATGAATTCAGTCTAAAGACTGGCGGATTGTTCTGGTATCCGCTTTAGCGTTATGCTGTTCTACAAAAATGAAGAGCGTTTTTCAGAACTGGTCGGACGTGCGGGTTTTCCTTGCGGTACTGCGTGCCGGTTCCACCTTGGCGGCCTCAAAAGAACTGGGAATGGCCCAGCCGACGGT
>CAXMPY010000232.1:0-2883 GCA_964195275.1 uncultured Paracoccaceae bacterium | reverse complement strand
TATGGCCACGCAGCGCATGGATTTCTGGCAGCAACGGCGCGGTAGACCCCATGATCGCATCCGTCGACAGCGCAGCTGTGACCAATGAATTTTCAGCCAGTCGCAAAGCGCCAAAATAACCCGCCAGCGCAAAGGCGGTTGAAAACTGGGTGCCGTTGATCAGGGCCAAGCCTTCTTTGGCGGCCAGCGCCATCGGTACTAGTCCGGCGTGATCCAGCGCCGTTGCACCGTCCAAAACATCGCCCCTGAATTCTGCCTGACCTTCGCCCAACAACACCGCTGCCATATGGGCCAACGGGGCCAGATCGCCCGACGCGCCAACTGAACCCTGCGCCGGAATAACCGGGGTGACGCCCTTGGCCAGCATGTTCTGGATTAGGTCGATCACAGACCAACGCACGCCTGACGCACCGCGGCCAAGTGATAATAGTTTCAGGCTCATCATCAAGCGGACAATCGCTGTTGGGATCGCATCGCCAACGCCACAGCAATGGGACAGCACCAGATTGCGTTGCAAGGTGGCAGTATCTTCAGGCGCAATCTTGACGCTGGCCAATTTGCCAAAGCCGGTATTGACGCCGTAGACGGCAGCATTGCCGGCAACCGCCAGTGCTACGCGGTCAGCGGCCAATTCTACATCTCCGCGGGCAGAATTTGGCAGCCGGGCAGTCGCGTTTTCGCGATAAATTTTTTCAAGCTCATTCAGCGGTGTTGCACCGGGCTGCAGGACTAATACGTTCATATTCCATCTCCGAAAATGCGCGAATGAAGCGGGTTGAACCCAATGCGGTAGGACAGTTCGGCAGGCTGGCTGACGTTCCAGATTGCCAGTTCGGCGCGGTTTGCGGGCTTGATCGTCCCGGTATCAGTTAGGCCAAGTGCGCGGGCCGCATTACGGGTTACACCCGCCAAGGTTTCGTCAGGTGTCAGGCCAAACAGCGTGCACCCCATGTTCATTGCCAGCAGCAAACTGGTCAGGGGCGAAGATCCTGGATTGCAGTCAGTCGCCAATGCCATCGGCACGCCGTGTTCGCGAAACGCGGCAACCGGCGGGGCCTGTGTTTCGCGCAGGGTATAAAACGCTCCGGGCAAAAGAACCGCCACTGTGCCAGACGAACCCATCAGTTTTGCGTCGTCGCTAGTTGCGTATTCCACATGATCCGCTGACAGCGCACCAAATTTCGCCGCAAGTGCTGTGCCGCCAAGATGCGACAATTGTTCGGCGTGCAGCTTGACCGGCAATCCAAGTTCCACTGCCAATTCAAATACCCGCGCGATCTGATCCGGGGAAAATGCGATTCCTTCGCAAAACCCATCAACCGCATCCACCAATCCTTCGGCATGGGCAACGCGAAGTGTCGGCAGGCAAACCTGATCGATATAATCATCGGGCCGCCCGGCATATTCTGCCGGTACAGCATGGGCACCCAAAAAACTGGTGACAATGCGAACGTGCCGCTTTTTTGCCAAGGCGCGCGCCGCACGCAGCATTTCCAGTTCGGTCTCACCGTTCAGCCCGTAACCAGATTTGATTTCGACGGTGCCAACACCTTCGCTGATCAAAACATCCAGTCGCGTAAGGGCATCTGCGATCAACTGATCGCGCGTTGCATGTCGGGTTGCCGTTACGGTTGACACGATCCCACCCCCGGCGCGTGCGATGTCTTGGTAACTTGCCCCATTCAGTCGCATCTCAAATTCGCGGGCACGGTTGCCCCCGAACACAAGATGGGTATGGCAATCTATCAACGCCGGGGTGATCAGCCTCCCCGCCAAATCAGTTGTCAGAAGGTCGGCGTATGCTGTGGGCAAATCTGCGGATGGGCCGACCCAATCGATCATGCCATGGGAAAGAACAACAGCGCCATCGGCAATCAATCCAATCTGACTGTCCTGCGTTGCGATTTGCGCATTGGTGAAAACCTGACCGGGCATGGGAATATCGCTTGTTCAAGGATTGGATTTAGTATTATGTATAGACATAATAATTGTCAATATCGGATGTCAACGATGCAGGGAATCTGGGCGAAAACCATATTGGGTCCCGACGGCTGGATGAACGATGTTTCGTTATCCATCGACGATACCGGACGAATTGCGTCGATAATGCCGGATGTTCCGGTTGGGGGTGCGCCAAGTTATGGGGCGATTGTTGCCGCACCTGTTAACCTGCATTCCCATGCTTTTCAGCGGGCGATGGCCGGCCTTACCGAGGCCAAAGGCCCAGACCCCAGTGACAGTTTCTGGACATGGCGCAAATTGATGTTTCATTTTCTGGATCTTCTGACCCCCAAAGACGTGCAGGCGATCGCCGCCTTTGTACAAATGGAAATGCTGCAAGCCGGGTACAGCGGCGTGTGCGAATTTCACTATCTGCACCATCAACCCGGCGGCGGACACTATGACAACATTGCCGAAATGGCCCAAAGCATTGCAGCGGCGGCGGCGCAATCGGGCATCGGGCTAACGCTGTTGCCGGTGGCATACCAGTATGGCGGCTGCGACGGGCGCGCATTAACTGCCGGGCAAATCCGGTTCGGCAACACACCGGATCAGTTTGCGGACCTTGTGCAAAAATCTAGCCAAGCCATTGCGCATTTGCCATCTGATACCAGCATTGGTGTGGCGCCACACAGCCTGCGGGCGGTCAGTCGCGAAGGATTGCAAGCAGCCACCGAACTATTGCCAAACGCCCCATTGCATTTGCATTTGGCGGAACAAGAAGCGGAGGTTGCGGAAATCAAAGCTGCCTATGGTGGTCGCCCAGTGGAATGGCTGCTTGAAAACCACGATGTTAACAGCCGGTGGTGTTTGATCCACACCACCCAAATGACGCCAGATGAAACAATTGCGCTGGCCAAATCCGGGGCAACTGTCGGATTG
>CAXMPY010000231.1:0-2895 GCA_964195275.1 uncultured Paracoccaceae bacterium | reverse complement strand
CACGGCTTCGGGCAGTGACCAGTTGCGGCGCAGGGCGGTAACGACAGCGTCGGCAAATGTTTGATCGGTTTCAGGAACGTCCAGCTGAACCGAAAACTGCGCCCCGATCGGGGTATTTTCAAGGGCAACGGTCAGCACAGATTGCCCCAGGGCGTCGCTATATTCGATATCGGAATAGTCAATGTCGATCTGGGTTTGTGCGACCTCGCGATAGCCGAAGCTGGCGGCAGAGGCTAAAATATCGGTCTGGCACGGCAGCAGTTCGGTCAGGCGGGCAAAAGTGGTTGCCGTTTCAGGGGCGGCTGGCATGGCAAGGGCATTAGCCACCAAAAGCGGCAAAAAACCGACCGAGAATTTAAAGGGGCGCAGGCGCATCAGGCTACCCCTTTACCGCCGCCACAATTTTGGTCGCGGCGTCACTTAGATCATCGGCCGCAATCACGCCAAGGCCCGACCCATTGATGATTTCCTTGCCCTTTTCGACATTGGTACCTTCCAGTCGGACCACCAGCGGCACTTGTAGCCCTACTTCTTTCACCGCGGCCACCACACCTTCGGCGATCACATCACAGCGCATGATGCCACCGAATATGTTGACAAGAATACCCTTGACGTTGGGATCCGAGGTGATGATTTTGAAGGCTTCGGTAACCTTTTCTTTGGTGGCACCGCCGCCAACATCCAGGAAATTGGCCGGTGAAGACCCGAATAGTTTGATGATATCCATCGTCGCCATCGCCAGGCCCGCACCGTTCACCATGCAGCCGATTTCACCCTCCAGCGAAATATAATTCAAATCAAATTTTGACGCGGCAAGCTCTTTGGCGTCTTCTTCGGTTTCGTCGCGCAATGCGGCGATATCGGCGTGGCGATAGATGGCGTTGGAATCAAAACCCATCTTGGCGTCCAGGCACACCAGATCACCAGCGTCTGTGACGATCAGCGGGTTAATTTCCAACATCTCGCAGTCTTTTTCCACGAACATTTTGTACAGCGTGCCCATCAACCCGACACATTGCTTGATTTGACGCCCTGTCAGGCCCAGTTCAAACGCGATGCGACGGCCATGAAAACCCTGATAGCCCGTCGCTGGATCGACCGAAAAGGACAGGATTTTTTCGGGGGTGTTGTGGGCAACTTCTTCGATGTCCATGCCGCCCTCGGTTGAGCATACAAAAGATACCTGGCTGCTTTGCCGGTCCACCAGCAGCGCCAGATAAAATTCGTGTTGAATGCCGGCGCCATCTTCGATGTAGATGCGGTTGACGACTTTTCCGGCCGGACCAGTCTGTTTGGTGACCAGCGTGCGCCCCAGCATCTTTGAGGCTTCTTGAGCGGCTTCTTCCACCGAACGGGTTAGTCGAACGCCGCCGTCTTCACCGGCATCAGTTTCCTTGAACGTTCCCTTGCCACGGCCACCTGCGTGGATCTGGGCCTTTACCACCCAAAGCGGGCCGTCAAGTTGCCCGGCGGCTGTTTTGGCCTCTTCTGCGCGCATAACAGCGCGGCCTTCTGATACAGGGGCGCCGTAGCTGCGCAACAGGGCTTTGGCCTGATATTCGTGGATGTTCATGGGGTCGCTTTCGTGCTGGAGCAATCTGTATCTGACATTGCACACACGAAAAGGATGAATAAACGGTTTTTTCATTAATCGCTGAAACTTACGCGATTTTGTTGATTTTGTGATCACACTGGGAAAAAGTGTGATCACAAATTTTCATATGGCGTCGAATATCTTAGCTGAGTCGTTGCAGTGTCGCCTATAACCCAAGCCGTCGAATGACCTGTTCCTGGCGTCTTATGTTCCAAAAACTCGGTTACGCCAAGCTGCTATCAATCCCCTTGCATGCATCAACCAGGCCTTTGACGGCGTCGACCGATTTATCAAACATTACCTGCTCGGCTTTGTTCAGTTTGATGTTCACAACCCGTTCGATACCGCCAGCGCCGATAATCGTTGGCACGCCAACATACATGCCCTTTAATCCAAGCGCGCCGTCGACATAAGCCGCACAGGGCAGCAGGCGTTTTTGGTCTTTCAGAAATGCCTCGGCCATTTCTATGGCGGCAGTGGCCGGGGCGTAAAACGCTGACCCGGTTTTCAACAGGCCAACAATTTCAGCGCCACCATCACGGGTGCGCTGAACAATGGCGTCCAGTTTTTCCTGCGTGGTCCAGCCCATATCGACAAGATCCGGCAAAGGGATGCCGCCAACAGCGGAATACCGAACCAAAGGTACCATTGTATCGCCGTGGCCACCCAGAACGAAGGCGTTCACGTCACGCATGGAAACGTCGAATTCGAGGCTAAGGAAATGGCGAAAGCGGGCGCTGTCCAGGATACCAGCCATGCCAACAACCTTTTCGTGTGGCAGGCCGGAATATTCGCGCAACGCCCAAACCATCGCATCCAGCGGGTTTGTAATGCAGATCACGAAGGCATTTGGCGCATGGGCCTTGATGCCTTCGCCAACGGATTTCATGACTTTCAGGTTGATGCCCAGCAGGTCATCGCGGCTCATCCCAGGTTTGCGCGGCACACCGGCGGTGACGATGCAAACATCAGCACCAGCAATCCCGGCGTAATCCGTTGCGCCAGACATGGTGGCGTCAAATCCTGCAGAGGGGCCTGCTTGGGCGATGTCCAGCGCTTTGCCTTGCGGTACGCCTTCGGCGATATCAAACAGGACAACATCGCCCAGTTCTTTTACGGCAGCAAGATGCGCAAGCGTGCCGCCGATTTGTCCTGAGCCGATGAGGGCGATTTTGGGTCTGGCCATTGATGGTCTCCATCCAGTGAAAGTCGCCGGATGCCTAGCCATTCACGGCATGGTGCGCAAGGGTGCCGCATTGCGGCAACACGCAGGCGTTATGGTTGGTGACTTAGGTGAATGC
>CAXMPY010000230.1:439-2921 GCA_964195275.1 uncultured Paracoccaceae bacterium | reverse complement strand
CGACCCTGCGTCGCCCGTTAACAGATCGCCAACGCGAGGCTTTGGAATGGGTTAGCGATGGCAAAACCACGAAGGATATCGCGACCATCATGGGGCTGACGAAGCCGACGATCGAAAAGCATTTGCGATTGGCGCGCAAGGCGCTGGATGTCGAAACGACGGCGCATGCCGTTCTGAAGGCTTCGTATCAAAATCAAATATTTACGCTTGGTTCTTGATCTCTGTGCATTGCAGCACAGGTGGGGAAAGCCATACTTCCTTAACTTTAGGTTAACGCGCAGAGTTTCCCTGTTCCGTGAGTGGTGGCATTATTGCCCGGGGACAGCGGGCTGGGATGGCTGCAATTACAGTTAAAACATTTCGCATCCAAGGAACTGGATGCCGGGACACGTGTTTTTGTGAATTTTCCGGTGCGGCTGCGCTTGGTCCTCATTCCCAAAATTGGGATGGTGCAGATATTGGGAACGGTGCAACTGAAACGCTGCACCGTTTTCCATTTCAGATGGGCTAGCTTTGGTTCATCTTGGCGACTTCAGCGGCAAAATCTTCATCTTTTTTGTCAATACCCTCACCAACGGCGAGACGCACAAATCCCAACACTTCGACGCCAGCCTCTTGTGCGGCTTGGGCAACAGTTTGGTCAGGGTTTACCACAAAAGCCTGCCCCAATAGCGTTACCTCGGACAGGAACTTTTTCATCCGACCGACGATCATTTTTTCGATCACCTGCTCTGGCTTGCCAGATTCACGGGCCTGTTCGGTTAGAACGGCCTTTTCGCGGGCAACAAGATCCGGGTCAAGGT
The DNA here is from genome assembly GCA_964195275.1 of uncultured Paracoccaceae bacterium. Taxonomy (GTDB): domain Bacteria; phylum Pseudomonadota; class Alphaproteobacteria; order Rhodobacterales; family Rhodobacteraceae; genus NVTR01. The sequence goes on along the minus strand of CAXMPY010000230.1, from coordinate 2,118 downwards.
CAGCTTCACCCAACGACGCCGGGTTGGCGGCGGCAACGTGCATGGCGATTTGTTTGCCAACGCCGTTATCCGTGCCTTTTAACGCAACCAGAACACCGATTTTGCCCATATCTTCGGCAACGGCGTTGTGGACGTAAGAAACCACAACATCGCCAGTCAGGGACGCCATACGTCGCAACGACATGTGTTCGCCAATTTTGGCGACAGCATCCGTTAGGATTGTCTCGACTGGTTTGCCGCTGATTTGGGTGGTTCTCAGCGCGTCGACGTTATCAACAGTTAATGCTGCGTTTGCGATAGAACCGACCATGCCCTGAAATTCGGCGTTCAGGCCAACAAAATCTGTTTCAGAGTTCACCTCGACAGCGACGCCTTTGGCACCGTCAACGGCCAAGGCAACCAAACCTTCAGCGGCCGTGCGCCCTGATTTCTTGGCGGCCTTCGCCAAACCTTTTGTGCGCAGCCAATCAACGGCGGCTTCCATGTCGCCGCCGGTTTCGGTCAGAGCTTTTTTTGAATCCATCATGCCGGCGCCGGTATCGTCGCGCAGCTGTTTCACCATTGTGGCCGTGATTGCCATTTTGGATCTCCTAAAATTTGTTAAAAGCCGGGCGCGGATTGTTTCGCCGCCCGGTTCTGTTGGGAAAGCGCGGCTTTATGCGTCGTCTTTTGCGACTGCTTTAGATTTTGCAGCAGGTTTTTCTTTTGCATCATCTTTGGCCACGGTTTCTGTCGTGTCGTCTTTGGGCTTTGCCGCTACCTTCTTTTTGGCAGGCGCTTCTTTGGCCTCGGTCTTTGGTGCCTCTTCAGCTTCGGCTTTTACCGCTTCGACTTCGACAGATTTTGGTGCTGGTTCTTTTGCCTTGGGCGTTTCAGCCACGGCTTCTTCCGCCGGAGTCTCATCCAGTTCGCCGATATCGATACCAGCGGCGCCCATTTGGGCGGTCATACCGTCCAGCGCGGCACGTGCAACTAGGTCGCAATACAGGTTGATGGCGCGCGACGCATCGTCATTCCCCGGAATGATATAGTCCACATCATCTGGTGGGCAATTGGAATCGACCACTGCAACAACCGGTATGCCCAATTTCTTGGCTTCGGCGATTGCCAGGTCTTCTTTGTTTACGTCAATGACAAAGATCAAATCAGGTCGACCACCCATTTCGCGAATACCACCAAGCGAAGCCTGCAATTTGCCTTGGCTTCTTTCCATGCCAAGACGTTCTTTCTTGGTCATGCCCTCGGCGCCACTTTCCAGCTTTTCGTCATATTCTTTTAGCCGTTTGATCGACTGAGAAACAGTCTGCCAGTTGGTCAAAGTACCGCCAAGCCAGCGATAGTTCATGTAATATTGCGCACATTTTTCAGCGGCATCAGCGATAGGTTTTTGTGCCTGACGTTTGGTGCCGACGAAAAGTATACTGCCGCCCTTGGCGACAGTTTCACGCACGACATTCAATGCTGCATCCAGCATCGGAACGGTTTGCGTCAGATCTAGAATATGGATGCCATTACGCGCGCCATAGATGAATTCGCCCATTCGGGGATTCCAGCGTTGCGTTTGGTGACCAAAGTGAACGCCAGCTTCCAAAAGCTGACGCATAGAAAAATCAGGGAGCGCCATGTCCAAGTTCCTTATTTCCGGTTTCATGCCTTGGCGCGGTCAATCAGGGCTGTTG
>CAXMPY010000230.1:0-355 GCA_964195275.1 uncultured Paracoccaceae bacterium | reverse complement strand
CAGCAATATTTGCGAATAGCAGTCAATTTGTAGGAAATTCCATGAAATACCCAGAATTTATTAAATCGTTCCCCGGTCTAGATGTTCCTTTCCCGGACGACGTTGTAAAAATCCACGCCGTTAGGTCGGATGATGGATTGGTGGTGTTCTTCGAATTTTTGAAAGATATGGTGCTGCCGGCCCATTCACATGGGCCTCAGTGGGGCACTGTTCTGGCCGGTAGTGTCGAACTTACAATTGGCGACAAAACCCAAACTTACAAACAAGGCGACAGCTATGACATCCCGGCCGGTGTGGAACATAGCGGCGTTATCAAAGCCGGTGCAAAAGCCATCGATGTTTTTGCGGAAGCGGA
>CAXMPY010000229.1:0-2960 GCA_964195275.1 uncultured Paracoccaceae bacterium | reverse complement strand
CGGCGCGGGCCGAATACCGGGGGCCGCATCGCTGACATGCCGGCCGCTGCACCACCTGGCGCTGCGGCGGCTGCGTGCAAAATGCGAAAATGCCGGGTCATACCGATGCAGATGCCAACCGGTTGAACCCCCTGCCCTGACAGGCGGCGCATTATCGGCCCAATTTCACCCTCGCGGGCCTCGGCCACACAGTTTAGCACATCATCAAGGCCTGCCTCGGATGTTGCCGGGGCACAGGCCGATATATCACTGCTCGACACCGCGCTGGTGTCGCCCAGTTTATAAAGCGATAATTTTTCCAAGGTTTGACGAAAATCGCCCGGACCCAAAGCGCGCGATAATCCGGTGATCACATGCCGCGCCTCATCTTCAATATTGTTCAATTCCAGCCGCGAAAGTTCAGCCTGAATTTCGGCACGGCTGGGGGGATCATCATAGATGCCAGTCGCATATGAATTGCCGTGACCTTCGAACAATTTGCGCAAGGACGATCGGGCGTTCAAAGAACTGGCCGTGACGATCACTTGGGCGTCGCCAGACCGCCAGTCTGTCAGCGCTGCGGCAATCACTTTGGTCAGACTGTCAGCCGCGCCTTCTACAAAGGCGACCCTTTGGCCTGGGAAAAAACTTTGCGCTTTTATCGCGTCCTGCAAGGTCGCGGGGTCTTTGCGCAAGTCAGAGGCCGCGATGCGCGTCAGGCGCATTTCTTCATCACCCTTTGGTCCCACCAAAGCAGCAATTACCTGCTGGCGTTTCAAGGCCACACGCATGGCGTCGCCGCCGTAGATTAACAGCCCAGTTTTGGATGGGTCGGGTTTGGCAAAATATCGTTGGGCATCCCGGGGGGATAACTTCATCGCAACCAGTCCGCTGACGTGGCAATCAGTCGGGTTACAATTTGATCGGCCAATACCACCATCAACCGGGCGTTGGCGTCGCGTTCTGCGGCAAGTGTTGCAATCGTTGCATTTGTGCTGGGCGGAATGGTCGTCGCATCGGCGGCGCCAACAGAATACCCGGTAAATGTATCGGTGCTGTCGCTGGTCAAAACCGCACCAGTCGCCGTATCGATCAGGTTATAGCTGACTTTGCCAAATATGTTGATACGCACGATTTCCTGGCCGGGTGTTAGCCCCACACCTTCTTGAACCGTGTCGATTTTATAGGACAAATTGTAGGCCGGCACGGTGGAATGCCCCAACCGCAATTCCAATTGCTTGACCAGATCAAATTCATTTCGACTGTCAGGCGCATCCATCGCAACCTGTACTTGCAACTGCCGGGCCGGACCATCGGGGCCAAAGGCAGGGGTGAAGCCACAGGCCGATTGGGCCAACATCAATGGAAGTAAAAAGCCAAAGGCGCGTTTAGATAACGACATTCACAATCCGTCCCGGAACCACAATAAGTTTCTTCAGCGCCCCATTATCCAGCGCCTTTTTTACAGCATTATCCGCCAAGACAAGTTTTTCAATCTCATCTTTTCCCATATCCCGCGACACGGTGATCTGTGAACGTCGTTTACCATTTACCTGAATTGGCAGTGTTACCATATCCTCGACCAGCATGGTTTCATCAGAAACGGGCCATTTTGCGGCGGTTACCAAACCAACACCGCCCAGATTTTCCCAGATAGCTTCGGCCAGATGCGGTGTGAATGGTGACATCAGTTGGGCCAATACCCGCGCCGCGCTTTTCTGGGCCTGCCCGCTGGCATTGGATTTTCCCAGAACACCGGCGAATTCATAAAGATTGGCAATGGATTTGTTAAAAGCGAAGGTTTCGATATTCAACGTCACTTCGTGAATGGCTTTGTGCATGGCGCGGGTCAAATCGATATCGGTGTCGGAACCGTCGCCGTCGGTCATTTGACGAACCCTATCGCACAATGTCCAAACCCGGTTCAGGTGTTTAAACGCAGCATCCGCACCCGAGGACGTCCATTCCACATCACGTTCGGGCGGGCTGTCTGACAGTACGAACCAGCGCGCGGCGTCAGCACCATAAGTCGCAATGATATTGGCCGGATCAACGACGTTCTTTTTGGATTTCGACATTTTGGCGGGTGGGATAATATTGACGGCTTCGCCAGTCGCAATCAGTTTGCCGCCTGCCACATCCTCGGGCAAGTGATGGACCGGGCGACCCTTGGCACCTTCTGTCTGATAAATCTCATGTGTGACCATGCCCTGGGTGAACAACGCATCAAACGGTTCAATCGCCTGTTCCGGTAGATGCCCACAAATATTCATCGCCCGCGCAAAAAACCGCGAATACAACAAATGCAAAATCGCGTGTTCGACACCGCCGATATACTGATCCACGTTCATCCAGTATTTGGCATCGTCCAGATTGGTCGGCGTTTCGGCGTGTGGTGCGGTGAAGCGCGCGAAATACCAGGACGAATCAACAAACGTGTCCATCGTATCGGTTTCACGCAGCGCGCGCTTGCAACATTTCGGACAATCGCAATTTCGCCACGTCGGGTGCCGGTCCAGCGGGTTTCCGGGCACGTCAAATGTCACATCGTCGGGCAACGTAACCGGCAGGTTTTCCTTTTTCTCGGGCACCACGCCGCAATCGTCACAATGCACCACCGGGATTGGGCAGCCCCAGTACCGCTGGCGTGATAGGCCCCAGTCGCGCAGGCGGAACTGAGTCTCGCCCTTGCCCCAACCGTTTTGTTCGTACAGTTCTAATGTGCGATCCATTGCTTCTTGGCAGGTTATTTCCACGTCCGATGGTCCGTGCCATTGCACATAGCGGACCTTTTCAGTTTTAGCCGGAACATAGGCGATGTCGCCAACCGCCTCATCCGAACCCAGGGGCTTAAAGACGTCGATCACCTCCACGCCGTATTTGCGGCAAAAGTCGAGATCGCGTTGGTCGTGGGCCGGGCAACCGATAACGGCGCCGGTGCCGTAATCCATCAGCACAAAATTGGCGATGAAAAGCGGTAA
>CAXMPY010000228.1:0-3010 GCA_964195275.1 uncultured Paracoccaceae bacterium | reverse complement strand
CGCACCGTTTTGCACCCGCTGCATCAACATCGCTTGCCGCGCTTCGGTCACAAGGTTGCTGCCGTCATTTGACGCCGACCCGTCGACGCCAATGCCGACATTTACCCCCTGATCGCGCATTTTTCGAACCGGTGCGATGCCCGAGCCAAGGCGACAATTCGAACATGGGCAATGGGCAATGCCAGTGCGAGTACGGGCAAAAAGATCAATTTCCGAACGATCAAGCTTAACACAGTGGGCATGCCAGACATCATGCCCAGTCCAGCCCAGATCTTCGGCGTACTGACCGGGTCGGCAGCCAAATTTTTCCATCGAGTAGGAAATATCTTCGTCATTCTCGGCCAGGTGGGTGTGCATCATGACGCATTTGTCACGCGCCAGAATAGCTGTGTCGCGCATCAAGTCGTGGCTGACAGAAAATGGCGAACAGGGGGCGACACCAACCCGGATCATCGCGCCGGGCCTAGAATCGTGAAAACGGTCGATGACGCGGATGCAATCCTTTAGGATATGCTGTTCTTGTTCAACCAGCCTGTCCGGCGGCAATCCCCCGGCACTTTCACCGATCGACATTGATCCGCGCATCGCGTGAAACCGCAGCCCGATCTCTTGCGCGGCATCAATGGTGTCGTCCAACCGGGCACCGTTTGGAAACAGGTACATGTGGTCAGAGCTAAGTGTGCAGCCTGAAAGCGCCATCTCGGCCAATCCGATCAGCGCGGATATCCGCATTTCTTCCGGGCCCATACGCGACCAAATCGGGTACAAAGCCTGCAACCAGCCAAACAGCAATGCGTCCTGTCCGGCAGGTACAGCGCGCGTCATGGTTTGGAATAAATGATGGTGGGTATTGACCAGACCCGGCGTCACTACACAATTATTGGCGTCAATTTGATCGACTGTTCCTTGCAACCCCTGCCCGACCGCCACGATTACGCCATTTCGGATCAAAATGTCGCCAACTGAAATTTCACGACGATTATCATCCATGGTCAAGATGGTTTCGGCGTTTTTGATCAGAATTTCATTGGTCATATTATCCCCACACTTCAATTTGCCCCCGCTTCGGTTGAAGTGTGATTGGGCCCAACAGAAGGGGGAAAGGGCTTGGGCGCCAACAAGTATGAAACTATCCAAGTTATTCCAGAAAAACAAGATTTCGTAGCGTGTTAAGGCATTGACGCCTTGGTCAATATTTCAAGCGCTTGTTCGTGCAATTCGCGGCAGCCTGCGGCCAATGCGCGGCCACCTTCATGGGCAGGATTGCCCTGCCAATCAGTCACAATGCCCCCGGCTGCCTCGATAACGGCAATTGGGGCTTGAATGTCATAAGCGTTCAGGCCGGCTTCGACGACCAAATCAACCATGCCCGCTGCAATTAGTGCATAACCGTAACAGTCCATGCCAAATCGGGTAAGCTGCACGTGCTGACGAAGGTCATCAAAAGCCGCCCGTTCGTTGGCCGTGCCAATTTCAGGAAATGTAGATACCAGGGTCGCTTGTCCAAGTGTGCTGGTCCGCCGGACCGCTAACGGTGTTGTCTGAGCGCCGCGGCGTAATTCGGAAACACCAAACCCACCCAAAAAACGTTCGCCAATATAGGGTTGGTCGATCAGGCCCATCACCGGCCCAGTGTCGGTGCAAAGCGAAATCAGGGTTCCCCAAGTCGGGGCGCCAGATACGAACCCGCGGGTACCGTCGATCGGATCCAGAACCCAGGTCAGGCCCGAAGACCCGATAATTGGGTCAAACTCTTCGCCCAATATTGAATCTGCCGATCGCTGTTGCTGCAACACATTTCGGATCGCAATCTCGGCTTGGCGATCGGCCAGCGTCACCGGGTCAAAGCCATCCGCGGCTTTGTTTTCCGATGCAAGCCCCGGTTGGCGAAAATATGAGAGCGTTATGTCACGCGCCGCGTCGGCCGCTTCACAGGCAACCGAAATCAAATGTTTCTGTTCAGATTCAGAAAATTTATGTATGATCTGCGCCCCAATTTGACCCAAAACAGGGTAAATGCGGCACAGGTAAGGTTCAAGCCTTTATCAGGCAGCCTCGGACAATACCCGGGCCAAATCGAACAAACGACGGCGCTGGTTTTCTGGGATCGAATAATAGGAACGAACCAGTTCCAAGGCTTCTTTATCCGCCATAATGTCGCCTGGTACAGCAGCACCCGCGACGCGCGCGGCGGCATTTTCATCATCAATACCTTCAAAGAAGAAACTGACCAGCACTTCCAGCACCACGGAAATATCCCAAAGCCGCGATGCGCTGACCCGGTTCATCCCGGTTTCATATTTTTGGATCTGTTGAAACTTGATGCCAACTTTTCCGGCCAATTGCTGCTGAGTCATCCCAACCATCCACCGACGGTGACGGATTTTTTGACCAACATGTACATCCACAGGGTGTTTCATTTTTCCGACCTCTATTCGTTATGCGTGTATTCATATGTCCACCTATTGGCTCAACACCTCAACCTGTCTTTTTGTATAGTGTGGAGATTCAGCCAAAATTGTCGTTATAATTTATATAGATAGGATGTATGGACATGGTATCTATATACAAGTTGACCCGCAAAATTCAAACATTTGATGACAAAAAATTGAATTATGTAAGTTTTTGGAAACAATCTACACGACAGAATGTTATCAGAACACCTCGCCTCACAGTTGTGAAGAAGATACCAATCCTTGGCCTTTGCCGGGATTCTTGCCTATTGAACCGGTAAAATCGATATCCGGAAGGGTTTGTTTGAAATGAAAGCGTTCAAAGTCTTAGATATTGGGCAGTCGCCTGCTTTGGTGGAAATTTCTCAACCAAGTCCGGGCGCAGGCGAAATCTTGCTTGAAATCCACGCCTGCGGTTTGAATTTTGCTGATCTATTGATGATAGACGGGCAGTATCAAGAAACGCCGGATGTGCCTTTTACATTAGGGATGGAAGTCGCGGGTGTTGTTGTGGGGCTGGGGCCGGGCGCTGAAAATATTGCAATTGATGATCGCGT
>CAXMPY010000227.1:0-3021 GCA_964195275.1 uncultured Paracoccaceae bacterium | reverse complement strand
TTCAAACGCGTTCACATTGGCCCCTGTTCCTGGCGCCATTTTCAGCCTTGGCGCGCGACCTGTATTGGTTGAAGCCACAGACGAATTGACCATCGATCTTATTGATCTTGAACGCAAAATAAATACCAGCGGCGCCGGTGTTCTATTGCTGTCGCATATGCGCGGACATATTTGCGACATGGATCGCCTGACCAGAATTTGTTCAACGGCAAACGTTATGGTTATTGAAGATTGCGCCCACACGATGGGTGCTACTTGGGGTGGTGTTGTTTCTGGTCGCCACGGCGTTGCGGCATGTTTTTCGACCCAAACCTATAAGCACATTAATTCGGGCGAGGGCGGGCTGTTGATCAGCAATGATCCAGATTTGATGGCGCGCGCAATCCTGCTTTCGGGGTCCTATATGTTATATGGCCGCCACGGTGCTTCGCCCCCTGCAAACGCCTTTGAGACTGCGAAATTTGAAATGCCCAATATCTCGGGTCGTATGGACAATTTGCGTGCCGCCATTTTGCGCCCGCAATTGCACCAACTTAGCCAACAATGTGATGCCTGGAATGACCGGTATCAGGCCGTCGAGGCTGGCTTGCGCGCAACGCCGGGGTTAAAAGTAATCGAGCGGTCAGAAAAAGAAGCGTTTGTTGGATCCTCATTTCAACTTTTGCTGCCCGATTGGGATGCCTTAGACATCCAAGATGTGCTTGCAAGATGTGCATCGCGTGGTGTTGAATTGAAATGGTTTGGGGCCGGACAACCCACTGGTTTTACGTCTAAATACAGTGATTGGGGGTATGTTGAACAAGTCCCTTTGCCGCAGACCGAAGCCGTGTTGTCGGAGCTTATTGATATGCGCCTGCCGCTGACGTTTTCGATCGAAGATTGTGCCTGTATCGCCCGAATTGTTCGGGCAGAAGTTTCAGCGGTCTATCAAGTGGGCCGTAAATAGACTTGGCAACCATTGACCGACATCGATGGTTTCTGCTATTAACTGAACGACCGTTCAATAAATATTAGGCATCAGAATGTTCACCGCTTCAATGCAGTTCGATCTTGGCGACGATATAAACGCATTGCGCGATATGACGCATCGTTGGGCGCAGGACCGCGTAAAGCCGCAGGCCGCTGAAATTGATCTTAAAAACGTCTTCCCGCCTGAGCTGTGGCAAGAAATGGGCGGTTTGGGATTGCTGGGCATTACCGTGCCAGAAGATTTCGGCGGTGCAGATATGGGCTATCTTGCCCATGCCGTCGCCGTTGAAGAAATTGCGCGGGCGTCGGCCTCGGTTTCGTTGTCATATGGTGCCCATTCAAATCTTTGCGTCAACCAAATCAACTTGAACGGAACAGACGAACAAAAGCAGAAATATTTGCCCGGCCTTGTCTCGGGCGAACATGTTGGTGCCCTGGCAATGTCCGAGGCCGGGGCGGGTTCTGATGTGGTTTCGATGCAATTGCGGGCCGAAAAACGCAATGATCGCTTCGTGTTAAACGGCACAAAATATTGGATAACCAACGGGCCAGACGCGGATACCTTGGTTGTTTACGCCAAAACCGACCCGGACGCCGATAGCCGCGGCATGACGGCATTTTTGGTTGAAAAATCCATGCACGGTTTCAGCGCGTCCCAGCATTTTGACAAATTGGGCATGCGCGGCTCAGACACGGCCGAATTGGTATTTGAAAATGTTGAGGTGCCCTTTGAAAATGTGTTGGGTGAAGAAGGTCGGGGCGTCGCTGTTTTGATGTCCGGGCTGGACTATGAACGCGTTGTATTGTCGGCCATTGGCCTTGGCATCATGGCGGCCGCCCTTGACGAGGTTATGCCCTATATCAGCGAACGCAAACAATTTGGTCGACCTGTTGGAAACTTTCAACTAATGCAGGGAAAAATTGCCGATATGTATACGTCGATGAACACGGCGCGGGCCTATGTTTACGAAGTGGCCAAGGCATGTGATCGTGGTCAGGTCACGCGCCAAGATGCCGCCGCATGCGTGTTATATGCGTCTGAAGAGGCGATGAAAGTTGCCCATCAGGCGGTGCAGGCATTGGGTGGGGCCGGGTTCATGAACGATAGCACGGTGTCGCGGCTGTTTCGTGATGCAAAGTTGATGGAAATCGGCGCCGGGACCAGCGAAATCCGTCGGATGCTGATCGGACGTGAAATGATGGGGGCGATGGCGTGAGTGTAGTCCAGGCAAATCTATTGCAGCCCGCCTATCTAGGACTGAATTGCAACAAGTATCGAGGTGTTGCCTGATGCGTCTGAATTCTGAATTACGCCTTGCATCGGAAGCCGCCCAATCCAATCGCGCCGCCCATCTGGCAATGTTGGATACAGTTGTGTCTGCCGCGGCATCCGCCGCCCTGGGTGGCAGCGAAAAATCCCGCGCGCGCCATCTGGACCGGGGTAAAATGCTACCGCGGGACCGGGTATCTAATCTGCTGGATCCGGGCAGCGCGTTTTTGGAAATTGGCGCAACGGCTGCCCACGGCATGTATGACGGTGCTGCCCCCGGCGCCGGATTGATCGCCGGTATTGGGCAAATTCACGGCCATATCGTTATGGTGGTCTGCAATGACGCCACCGTAAAGGGTGGCACCTATTACCCGATGACCGTCAAAAAGCATCTGCGCGCCCAGGAAATTGCCGAACAGTGCCGTCTGCCCTGCATATACTTGGTGGATTCAGGTGGGGCCAACCTGCCAAATCAGGATGAGGTTTTCCCGGATCGTGACCATTTTGGCCGGATTTTCTACAATCAGGCCCAGATGAGCGCCAAGGGGGTTGCCCAAATCGCGGTTGTGATGGGGTCCTGTACGGCGGGTGGTGCCTATGTACCGGCGATGTCGGACGTATCGATTATTGTCAAAGATCAGGGCACGATATTTTTGGCCGGACCCCCATTGGTCAAGGCCGCCACCGGCGAAATTGTTTCAGCAGAAGAATTAGGTGGCGGTGACGTTCACACCCGCCTGTCCGGTGTTGCCGATTATCTGGCCGAGGATGACGCCCATGCG
>CAXMPY010000226.1:0-3072 GCA_964195275.1 uncultured Paracoccaceae bacterium | reverse complement strand
TCTTGTTGAGATTTCGCACTATTGTCCATTATCGAAAATTGTTATCCGAACCGGGCGAGAAAACAACAAATAATTGAAAAGTTGCCACAAAGTTCCACAACGCACTGATCAGGTGGCTGATCTGTTTTCCAATCTTGATCGTCGAAAAGTTGCCACACATCGTCAGTTCGGTTGCCAGATGACGTAACGTTGGTTAACATTTATTCCTGAGCTACTTTGCCACAGAATTGGGGACCATGAATATGCGTGCACTATATACAGTTGCTATCGCCACGATTATTTCTGCGACATTATTTGTACACTCTGTTTCGGCTCAATCGGTAACGGTGAATACGCTTGAATGGCCACCCTATACATCTGAAGTACTACCCAAAGGGGGGGCCACAACAGACATCGTTGGCCAGGCGTTCAAAGCCGCTGGAATGCAAGCTGACGTTGCCTATCTACCTTGGAAACGCGCTATTTCCATGGCCAAAGACGATGCAAAAGTTGCGGCCTATTTTCCCGGCTATCACTGCCGCCACGTGGAAGGTTTTATCGCGTCCAATCCGGTTGGAAACGGCCCGCTTGGTTTCGCACAACACGTAAATGCGCCGGTCTCATGGAATAGCATTGACGATATTGGCGAGCAGAAACTGAAGGTCGGAACCGTTCTGGGATATACCAATACCACAGAATTTGACGAAAAGGCCGGTACTGGCTGGGTTCGGTCGATCCCGGCGCCCGACGATGTGACCAACCTGCGCAAACTATTGCGTCAACGCATTGACATCGCGGTGATAGACAAACTGGTTCTGGCTTATTTTCTGGCAACCGAGCCCACCCTTGTGGGCGAAGCAGATAAACTGCAATTCAATGAACGCCCGCTAGAAGAAAAGACACTGTATGTATGTTTCAACGACGATGAAGCAGGTCACGCCATGCGAGATGCGTTCAACGCCGGATTGGCAAAAGTGGACGTCGAAAAGTCAGTTGCTGATTATTTTGAAAATGAATTTTAATGGCCAGTGAAGTCGGCAGCAGCTCGCCTGCGGGCGCTGCTACCGGGAAACGAAATTCCAGGCGACTGCGCGGTACGAGATCTGTTCAGAGCAAGATTTTGCTCTACGTCATTCCGCTTGTTCTTGTATCCACACTTTTGGTTTTTGGGCTGTTTGAATGGAACGCCCGCCGGGCCGCTGAGCAACAGCTGCAGGAAAAGCTGGACAAGATGGTCGAAATCCAAAGTTCAGTACTGGCTGAATCGCTGTGGAATGTCGCCGACGAACAAATAAAACTGATTCTAAAGGCCTTGATTACCGACCCAGACGTGTTGGGCGCGGCGGTTTATGACGAGCATGATCGGCTTGTGGCCGAAGTTGGCGCAACTGACCAGTTTAACCAGGCACGGTTCTTGCTGGAAGACGATATCCTTTACAATAGTGGCGATCAGTTGGTTCGCATCGGTCTGCTGCGCATTGCGTTGACCGATGCGCAGTTGTCATCGTTGGCGCGCGAAAGACTGTTTCTTGTGGTGTTCCTGGCGGGGATTTTGCTGATCGCCGTTATTGGGGCAACGATTGCCGCGAACCGCCGCATCATTGGCCGCCCGCTTGGGCTGCTGATGGAATCGATAAACCTGGCCCGAAGCGACGAACCCCGCAAATCGGTGGATTGGATCAGTGACGACGAAATCGGACAAGTTGTCACCGCGTTCAACGAGATGCAGCAGCGTCAGACGGCCTACGAACAACAGCTGCGTTCGGCGAATGACGGCCTGGAACGGCGAGTTGAAGAGCGTACGGCGGAACTGGCCGGGGCGGAATTGACCGCTAGGGCAGCAAGGGGGCAACTGACAGACGCTATTGAAAGCATTACCGAAGGATTTGCACTATTTGATGAGAAAGACCGCCTTGTTGTTGCCAACCGTCGATATCGCGAAATCATGCTCGGTGACGCCGATGTTGATATTGCAGAGGGAACTTCATTTGCTGACATAGCCCGTCTTGCGGCCAAAGCAGGCAGATTTCCAAATGCGGAAAAGGACCCCGAGACATGGGTTGAACGCCAAATAACCCGGCACCGCACTGCTGGATCACCCTATATACAGGAAATAGCCGGAAATTACTGGCAACAGATCAGCAACCGTCAGACTGACAAAGGCGGCACTGTGGCGGTGCATTCGGATATTACCCAGATCAAGCGGATTTCAGACGAGTTAAAGCGCGCCAAGGATGCCGCCGAAGCCGCAAACGAGGCAAAAAGCGCATTTCTGGCAACAATGAGCCATGAAATTCGAACGCCAATGAATGGAATTATCGGCATGAGCACTTTGTTGGACAGAACCAAACTGGATGAAGAGCAGCGGGATTTCAGCGAAACGATCGCGACCGCGGCCGACACTTTGCTGACAATCATCAGCGATATCCTTGATTTCTCAAAAGTCGAGGCCGGTGCGCTGGAACTGGAACGAACGCCGACCGACCTAGTTGAAACCATAGAAAGTTCGGTTGAGCTTGTGGCGGCCAAAGCCGCGGAAAAAGGTATCGAACTTGCCTGTAGGATAAACCCAGACGTGCCTATTGGGATGCTTGGCGACCCAGTGCGATTGAAGCAGATCTTGATGAACCTTCTCAACAACGCGGTAAAATTCACCGAGGTTGGGGAAGTTGTTCTAACCGTCTCGACGATGATGCCTGAGGCCAGCCAAACCGCTGGCGAAACAACACTTCTTACTTTTGAGGTACGTGATACCGGCATCGGAATTCCGGCTGATCGCATGGAACGTCTTTTCAAATCTTTCAGCCAAGTGGATGCATCGACGACCCGGCGCTACGGCGGCACAGGCCTTGGCCTGGTGATTTCCAAAAGGCTGGTTGAACTGATGGGCGGTGAAATTTCGGTGGAAAGCCAACTTGGCGAAGGAACCGTGTTTAAGTTCACGTTGCCCGGTGAAGTGGCACACATACCGGACAAAATCAGCCGCGATGCGCAATTGGCGGCGATCCGTGGTTCCCGGATACTTATTGTAGACGATAACCGAACCAACCGTTTGATACTAAGTGAAAAGTTCCGTGCCTGGGAACTTTTTCC
>CAXMPY010000225.1:0-3097 GCA_964195275.1 uncultured Paracoccaceae bacterium | reverse complement strand
TCAACGGTTTTGTATCCGGGTTTGGCTATAAAGGACAGATGGCTATTGCCAGTTCTGTGGCCCATGACAGCCACCACATGATTGTTGTCGGCACCAGTTGCGACGACATGGCGCTGGCGGCCAATCGGTTGGGCGAAGTTGGAGGCGGCATATCCGTATTTAAGGATGGCGTTGAGATTGCATTGGTTGAATTGCCAATTGCTGGCCTGATGTCTGATAGCCCGGCCCAAGAAGTGGCGGCCAAAGCCGACCGAATGGTGGCGGCGATGGCCGAATGCGGATGCACTTTGAACAATGCGTATATGCAGCATTCGTTGTTGGCGCTGGTGGTGATCCCGGAATTGCGGATTTCAGACCTTGGCTTGGTCGATGTGACCAAATTTGAAGTCACCAAACTATTTGAGGATAAATAATGCACGACTATGATAACAAGTTGCCGGTAAGTTCGCCCAAAGTTCCGGCGCGCGAAGAATTTTCGGATGCCGCAGCAGCCATCGCGCGCCTGAAAGAAATATACAAAATTTCGTCAAAATTCTTGTCTGACCAGTTTGGAAAATCAATTGGCGGCGCCAAACCGTCAGCTAGATTTCGTGCGTTTTATCCCCAGGTTTGTGTAACGACGAACAGTTTCGCAAAAGTCGATAGTCGGCTAAGTTATGGCCACGTGGCCACGCCTGGTAGATATGCCACCACGGTCACTCGGCCGGATCTGTTTGAAAGCTATCTGACCCAACAAATCGATTTGCTGATCAGCAATCACGGTATCCGGGTCAGCATAGGGCTATCTGATACACCGATGCCGGTGCATTTCGCCGTTGCCAATGACGCCGCGGTTTCTGTGCCCCAAGAAGGGACGATCGATTTCGCGCTGCGCGATATTTTTGATGTGCCGGATTTGGCGACCACAAATGATGATATCGTCAACGGCACCTTTGAACCCGGTGCCGATGGCATTGGCGCATTGGCGCCGTTTACCGCGCAAAGGGTAGACTATTCTTTGGCGCGGCTGGCACATTATACGGCAACATTGCCGGAACATTTTCAGAACCACGTATTGTTCACAAACTACCAGTTTTATGTCGAAGAATTTGAAGCCTATGCCCGCAAAATGCTTGCTGACAAAAACAGCGGTTACAGCGAATTTGTAGGTCCGGGAAACGTTACGATTTCCGATAGTGAAGCGGTGATGAAGGCGCCCGCGAAATTGCCACAGATGCCGACCTATCACCTAAAACGCCGGGATGGCGGTGGGATAACATTGGTCAATATCGGTGTTGGGCCATCAAATGCAAAAACCGCGACCGATCATATTGCCGTGTTGCGCCCCCATGCCTGGATTATGGTTGGCCACTGCGCCGGTCTGCGAAATAGCCAAAGGCTGGGCGATTTTGTATTGGCGCACGCTTATCTGCGCGAAGACAAAGTTTTAGACGATGACTTGCCTGTTTGGGTGCCAGTTCCGCCATTGGCCGAGATTCAGATCGCGCTGGAAAGTGCTGTGGCGGATGTCACCAAACATCAGGGCTATGATCTAAAGCAGATAATGCGGACCGGCACGGTGGCGTCGCTGGACAACCGCAATTGGGAATTACGGGATCAGTCCGGCCCAGTGCAGCGGTTATCACAGTCGCGCGCTATCGCGTTAGATATGGAAAGCGCAACGATTGCGGCCAACGGATTTCGGTTTCGGGTGCCCTATGGCACTTTGCTATGCGTCTCGGATAAACCATTGCATGGCGAACTGAAATTGCCCGGAATGGCGAGCGAATTTTACACGTCACAGGTCGCGCGGCACCTATTGATTGGCATTCAGGCGATGGAGACATTACGTGAGATGCCGCTTGAAAAAATCCATTCTCGCAAGTTACGCAGCTTTGAAGAGACCGCATTCCTGTAAAATAGGCGTTTTTTCGCACAAAATGCACTATTTTCTGCCCGAAAGTGCCACTATTTGTTGTGCATCACCCCCAGATACCGTTAGATTCGGCGCACAAACCCCAAGGAATGGGGCTGAACGAGGAGATTATACATGGCAAAGCCACTAACAAAGACCCAGCTTGTTGCCACGCTGGCAGACGAAATGGGAAGTGACAAGAAAACAGCCAGCGATTGTCTGGATGCAATTATTGCAGTTATCACAAAGGAAGTTTCCGGTGGTGGTGCAGTAACGCTACCTGGCGTCGGCAAAATAATGTGCCGCGACCGTCCTGAACGGATGGTGCGTAATCCGGCAACGGGTGAGCAAATTCACAAGGATGCGGATCGCGTTGTCAAAATGACAATTGCAAAGGCGCTGAAAGAAAGTGTCAATTCCTGACCTTGTCTTAGCGATCAAATTGGGAAAGGGTCGCCAAATTGGCGGCCCTTTTCATTTGGATGAGAACTATCATGGATCTGCGATCGATCGCGATGGGGCTGGCCTTTGTCTTTATGTGGTCATCTGCGTTTTCGTCTGCTCGCGTTATTGTCGCTGATGCGCCGCCACTGGGGTCATTGTCGCTGCGGTTTCTGATTTCCGGCCTTGTCGGGATTATTATTGCACGGGCGTTGGGACAAACCTGCCACCTAACCCGGGGCCAATGGCGTGCAACATTTATTTTTGGTCTTAACCAGAACGCCCTGTACCTGGGCCTGAACTTTGTCGCGATGAAAACGATCGAGGCCTCTTTGGCCGCCATCATCGCTTCGACTATGCCATTGATGGTGGCGTTTGCGGGCTGGTTGGTTTTCAAAGAACGATTGACGCATTTTGCCTATGGCGGCCTGTTCGCGGGCACCGTTGGCGTTGTGATCATCATGGGTGCCCGAATCAGCCAAGGCGTGGATATTATGGCGATGGTTTTGTGTGGCATTGGCGCGCTGGCGCTGACGATTGCAACGCTGTCGGTGCGCACCGCCCTGAGCGGTGGTAACTTGTTGATGGTGGTGGGTCTTCAAATGCTTGTGGGCGCGGCCATTCTGGCGGTCGCCTCGGTATTTTTGGAAACATACGCTGTCAGATGGACATGGCAACTGGTCGCGGCCTTTGGCTATACCACGCTGGTGCCTGGGCTATTGGCCACACTGGTCTGGTTTCAATTGGTAAACCGGATTGGCG
>CAXMPY010000224.1:0-3173 GCA_964195275.1 uncultured Paracoccaceae bacterium | reverse complement strand
GCCCATATTTTTCATGTCGGCCACGCGGGATTTCAACAGATCGTCATAGGCCTGACCCATTGGCATCCGCCAGGCACCTTCACCTTCGATTTCCGCCGCCTTCAGGAACCAGTTGCACAGCTGGTTGTCATTTGAAAACACCCCTGCATTTTCATCCCCCAGGCCGACAACAATGGCCCCGGTCAGCGTCGCCAGATTGATCATACCAACCGGTTTGAATTTTTCCTGCGCGTACCACAGGATATCCGCCAGCACCAACCGCCCCTCGGCGTCGGTGTTGATGATTTCCACGGTGTCGCCTTTCATCGATGTCACCACATCACCGGGGCGCATCGCGCGACCATCCGGCATATTTTCCACCAGGCCAACAATCCCCACAACATTTGCCTTGGCCTTACGCAGTGCCAAGGATTTCATAACGCCGGAAACAACACCGGCGCCGCCCATGTCCATTGTCATTTCTTCCATACCGCTGGCCGGTTTGATGCTGATGCCACCGGTGTCAAACACAACCCCCTTGCCCACCAAAGCAAAAGGTTTTTCTTTGCCGCCGCCCCGCCATTCCATGACCACCACTTTTGACGGGCTTTCAGACCCTTCGCCCACAGCCAGCAACGTGTTCATACCCAGCTTTTTCAGTTCGGGTTCGTCCAACACCTTGACCTTAATGCCGATTTTTGAAAGCGCTTTTAAGCGGCTCGCAAATTCGCTGGTTGTCAAAATGTTGGCAGGTTCATTGGTCAGGTCGCGGGTAAAAAACACACCCTCTGCCAGGGCGGCCAGATCGCTTGCTTTTTTGGAAATGGTATCGGGTGCAGACACCATCAGCGTTACATTTTCTTCTGGCTTTTTATCGGCTGATTTGTGGTCATTAAAATCATAGATCCGCAGGGAAAGCCCCAGTGCCAAATCAGCGGCGTTTTTCAGGTTTCCGACCAATACCAACAGCGGGGCAGCGCCCTTGGCCTTTGCTATTGTTGCCCCAGCTTTACGCGCTGCATCGACGGACGCGCCACGATCCAGTTTCACGACCTGAACAGCATTGGCGGACATGGCAGCGGGAAATGCCAAATCTTTGCCTTCACCCGATTTCATCTTTTCAAACCCGGGGCTTGCCACCAGTCGGCCCAATGCGCCTTTGCTTAGGCGGTTCACGCGCCGGGCGGCCTGATTAAGCTTGCCCTCAGCGCCAATTGTCAAAACAACGCGCCCCTCAAAATCTTGGATGGCGTTTAAATCAATGGCGGTAATCTTTGGGATTATTGGTGTGGTCATTGGCGTCCTTTCTGGCGATTTGTTGCCATTGGTAGTCGGGCTTTGCACAATTGACCAGATATGAGTTTTCGCTGCCCACGTAATCCGGTAGGATTGGCCTCATAGCGACCAAACCCAGCATCAAGGACTGCGCGTGGCCAAATTTGACCGGTATATTTTGTCCCAATTAATGGTGATGTTCGGATTTTTTTCGCTGATCTTGGTGATGATTTACTGGGTGAACGCTGCCGTCAAACTGTTTGATCAACTGATCGCGAACGGCCACTCGGCGCTGGTGTTTCTGGAATTCAGCGCGCTGACACTGCCCAATGTTATACGTCTGGTGCTGCCAATCGCTGTGTTCTCGGCCACTGTCTATGGCGCCAATCGATTAGCCTCCGATAGTGAACTGGTTGTGGTCCAATCGACGGGGTATTCACCCTATCGATTGGCACGCCCGGTTGTCTTGTTCGGCGTCTTAACCGGGCTAATGCTATCGGTGCTGACCCATGTCCTAGTACCCACCAGCGCCACCCGACTGGCGCTGCGTCAATCCGAGATATCAGCCAATTCGACAGCCCGTTTTTTGCAAGAAGGCAGATTTTTGCACCCGGCTGATGGCATCACATTTTACATTAAGGAAATTTCGCCGGACGGTGTGATGGCCAGTATGTTTCTTTCTGACAGCCGAAACCCAAGCCAGCGCACAACCTATTCCGCGACCCGGGCCACGATCGTGCGCAGCGACAGCGGGCCAAAACTGATCATGTTGGACGGTATGGCGCAAAACCTGCGCCTATCGGACAATAGATTGTCGACCACGCAGTTTTCCGAGTTTGTTTATGATATCGGTCCCCTGTTATCGCCGGCTACATTTGGGCGCGCCCATCCAAAGCAAATGTCGACGATTAGCCTTTTATTTCCGCAACAAGATGATCTAATTGCCACGAATTCAACCCGCGCAGCCCTGGCGCAAATCGGGCATGAACGGATTTCGCAAGCCTTTCAATGTGTGGCCGTTGCGTTGGTCGGTTTTTCGGTTCTTATGCTTGGCGGATACAGTCGGTTTGGCCTTTGGCGTCAAATGCTGGGGGCATTATTTGCATTCATATTACTGAAAACGCTGAACAATTTCATGAATGATTGGGCCAGGCAAGATGATGCGCTTTGGCCGTTGGTTTATGTTTCATCGCTGGCTGGTATCGTGTTTGCCTATGCAATCCTGTGGTTGTCGGCGCGTCCGGCCCTGTTTACCAGGCGTAAGAACCGGGTAAGCGCATGAAGCTATACTTTTATTTCGCACGGCGCTTTACCAGCAATGTTCTGGGTCTGTTTGGCATATTTCTCGTGCTCGGCCTGTTGATTGAAATGATCGAGATATTGCGAAAGTTTGACAGTGCCAGTTTAGGATTTCTGGACGTAGTGGCGTTAACGGCACTGCGCATTCCGGCAGGTGTCTACGCGGTTTTTCCGTTGTTAATACTGTTGGCAACGATATTTCTTTATCTCGGCCTGGCAAAATCCAGCGAGCTGGTCGTGACACGGGCGGCGGGGCGTTCTGCGCTGCGCGCATTGGCAGCCCCTGTCAGCGTTGCATTGGTGGTTGGTGTTGTTGTTGTCGCCGTTTTTAACCCCATTGTCACCGCATCGTCCAAACAGTTCAAGGTATTGGAAAGGCAGCTAAACCACGGCCCTGATACGACTTTATCACTTGGTCCCGACGGACTTTGGCTGCGACAGGGATCGGATCTGGGGCAAACCGTAATCCACGCTGAACGGGCCAACTCCGATGGCAGTGAATTACTGAATGTGACGTTCTTTGGATTTGACGCAGACAGCAAAACGAGTTTTCAAATTGCCGCGGCTAGGGCGCAATTAAAATCGGGGTACTGGCTGGCGTCAACGACCAAAGAGTGGGC
>CAXMPY010000223.1:0-3215 GCA_964195275.1 uncultured Paracoccaceae bacterium | reverse complement strand
TGGGCACCGAAACGTTGCTTTACACACAACTTGCCGGGCAAGAGGTGCAGGGCAAGATGTTTGACCCCCGGGATGTTGCAACCGGCGAGGTTCTGAATTTCCGTGTGGCACTGGACAAGGTGCACATATTTGATGCCCCTAGCGGCCGGTCGGTTAGGGTAGCCTGATGGCCAGTATCGCCTCTGTCGAAATCTTGATGATTGACCTGCCCCCTAAGGTTAAGCGTGTCGACGCTATCCAATCATTTGTAAGCCAGGAAACCCCGATCGTTCGCATCACGGATGCCGACGGAAACATTGGTACCGGGTACAGCTACACCATCGGTACGGGTGGCCGGGCGATTATTAGTCTGCTGACTGAAACTTTGGCACCAAGCCTAATTGGGCGCGAGGCAGAAGAAATCGATGGCATTTGGCGCGATATGCTGTTTGCCACCCACGCCACAGCGGTTGGGGCAATTACGTCGCTGTCACTGGCGGCGATTGACACGGCCCTTTGGGATCTGCGCTGCCGCCGCGCGGGCTTGCCACTGTGGCGTATGGCGGGTGGCAGCCGAAATTCGGTACCACTTTACACCACCGAAGGCGGCTGGTTGCATCTGCCGGTGGATGTTCTGGTGGCGGATGCGGTTGCCATGCAAAAGGCAGGTTTCACCGGGGTGAAATTGAAAATCGGCAAGCCGTCCATCGCCGAAGACCGGGCGCGATTGGCAGCCGTGCGCGCGGCGGTCGGCGAAGATTTCCGGATCATGGTTGATGCCAATCAGTCCTTTGATCTTGCCGAGGCCCGGCGCCGAGCTGACATGCTGGCCGAGGCGAATATTCACTGGTTTGAAGAACCAATGCCCGCCGACGATGTTGGCGCACACCGTGAACTATCGCGCCATTCGCGCGTACCAGTCGCCGTTGGTGAAAGCATGTATAGCCTCAGCCAATTCAAGGAATACCTGCAACAGGGCGCATGCAGCGTGGTTCAGGCCGATGTGGCGCGGGTTGGTGGCATCACACCCTGGCTAAAAATTGCGCATTTGGCCGAAGCCTTTAACGTGCCGGTCTGCCCACATTTTTTGATGGAACTGCACGTCAGCCTGGTGTGTGCGATCCCTAATGCGCCAACTCTGGAATACATACCACAACTGGAAGACGTAACATGCACGGGCCTGGATATCCGTGATGGTTGGGCCTACGCGCCTGATGATCCCGGCATTGGTATCGACTGGGATTGGCAGGCGATCCGTGGCCGAATTATTGATGGCACGCAGCAAATATTTGGAAGTGTAAGCACATGAAAACCCAACGCATGGCAATGGTGATCGGCCTGAAGGGCGACAAGATTGAGGAATACAAGCGGCTGCATGCCGCTGCTTGGCCCGATATTTTGAATATTATTTCGGCCTGTAACATCACCAATTACTCGATTTACCTGCGAGAGCCGGAAAACCTGTTGTTTGGGTATTGGGAGTATGCCGGCACCGATTTTGATACCGATGCCGCCAAAATGGCTGCCGATCCGCGCACCCAAGAATGGTGGGATATTTGCATGCCCTGCCAAGATCCGCTGAAGACCCGAAATGAGGGCGACTGGTGGTCGATGATGGAAGAGGTTTTTCACCATGACTGATAATCAACGGCAACAATACCAGTCTTGTTATACCAGCGTCATTCACGACGTTTTACGCGGGATGGGGCGCCAGAAATTTACTTTGCCACCACGGATCACACCGTTGCAGCCGGAAATGACGCTGTGCGGCCCTGCCTGGACTGTCCAAGGCCGTGTGGACGAAACGGCCGATGCCCATGAAACGCTGCTGGCCTGGACCGGGCTGCTTTCACAGGCCAAACCAGACCATATTTGGACAGCACAGCCCCATACGCACGAGATCGCCCAGATGGGTGAACTATCGGCAGAAACATTGCACCGCAAAGGCGTGCTGGGGTGCGTTATGGATGGTGGGCTTAGGGATGCTAATTTCATTCTTGATCTTGGCTTTGCGACCTGGCGCACGCACCACACGCCGCGCGACATTGTCGGGTTTTGGCTGCCAACAGCCACCGAAATTGACATTATGATCGGCGATGTCCTTATCCGCCCCGGCGACTGGTTGCATGGCGACCGTGACGGCATGGTCTGTATCCCGGTGGAAATCCTTGATGACGTGCTGGAAAAATCGTTGGCGGCGATGCAGACCGAAAACTTGGTTCGCAAAGCGATCCTTGATGGTATGGACCCTCAAAAAGCCTATTTGAAATACGGAAAATTTTAATGATGCAGATCTCCGGGTTGGATATTCGTGCCTGTCGGCACACAGGTACCTCGGTTTCTGGCGCAGCAATGCGTGATGGGCAGGCGCAGGATGCGTTGGAGTTTCTAGTTTATACTGTGCGCACTGAATGTGGGCGCAGCGCGTCGATGTTCGGATTTGCCGGGCGGTCGGCCCTAGGGGCCGGTCATCTGGCGGCGGCATCTTTGCGCCCGTTTTTCATTGGCCGCAACGCACTGGATCGCGAAGCTGCCTGGCAATATTGGCGGGTCTCGGACCGCTGGTGGCACCATTTGCCAATTTACTCGTACGGCCCGGTTGATTGTTGCCTGTGGATTCTTGCCGCCCAGGCCGCAGAACAACCCCTTTGGCGCTATGTTGGCGGGGCGCGAACAGAAGTCCCGGTTTATGCATCATCGATGGTCTTGCCAGATGCCGATGCTTACGCCGCCGAGGCACGTGCGGTTCAGACGGCGGGCATGAAGGCCTACAAAATCCATCCGCCGGGGAAATCTCTGGCCGAAGATATTGAAATCCACCGCGCGGTGCGTGCTGCTGTGGGCCCTGAATTTACATTAATGTCTGATCCTGTCGCGCCTTACACGCTGGAACAGGCCGTCCGCCTTGGCCGGGTCTTGGAAGAACTGGATTTTCTGTGGCTAGAAGAACCATTGCCGGACGAGGCGTTTGGCGCATTGCGTGAACTGACCCGAATTCTGGATATCCCGGTTGTTGGCACTGAAGTTCTGCCCAAACACCCCTATTCGGTGGCTGAATGCATTTCTAGTCGTGTTGTTGATGCTGTTCGCGCCGACCCCAGCTGGTCTGGCGGTATTACCGGCACCTTAAAGACAGCGCACTTGGCCGAAGCGCACCACATGAACTGCGAATTGCACACAACGATTTTTCACCCCCTCGAACTGGTAAACTTGCACCTGAACGGGGCTATTCGTAA
>CAXMPY010000222.1:0-3223 GCA_964195275.1 uncultured Paracoccaceae bacterium | reverse complement strand
CCCTAGAGGCTGAATTACGGTATCCCTTTGTCAAGACCGCCGCGGATGGCGCAGCGCTGGTGCTTGAACCCATTATTCATCTGGCCTGGACAACAAATCTGGGCACCGATGTCCCCAACGAGGACAGTTCGATCGTTGAATTTGACGAAGGCAACCTGCTGTCCATTTCACGCTTTCCCGGCGAAGACCGCTTTGAAACCGGGGCACGGGCCACTTTTGGGCTTAAATGGACCCGCTATGACCCCGATGGTTGGAGCCTGGGCTTGGCCGCAGGTCGCGTGGTTCGTGATGTCGACACCGGTCAGTTTACGGCGGCTTCGGGCTTGGACGGGCTGGTATCCGATTGGCTGCTGGCCGGGCAATTGAAACTGACCCCCGGCCTATCAATCACAGGCCGTGCACATGTAAGCGATGGCCTAGACCTGACCAAAGCAGAAAGCCGGATAAACTGGCGAAATCAGCAGGCGTCGGTTGCTGCGACCTATAGTCGGGTTGTTGCTGATTTAACCGAAAACCGCCCCGACCTGACGTCGCAAATGACGTTGGATGCAACATATAACATACGCCGCCACTGGACAGGCAACGTGACATATCTTTACGATTTTGCCGCCAACAAAGGCACCAAAGCCCGGATTGGCATACAATACGCCAACGAATGTCTCAGTTTTGATATTTCTCTCTCGCGCCGGTTTACATCGTCAACTAGTGTGACGCCGACAACTGATATCGGTTTGTCGGTTAACTTGTTGGGCCTTGGTTCAGAAGTCGCAGGCCCCCAAAGGACGTGTAGCGGATGATGCGACAAAGTTTTAAGCCCCTGAAATACAAATTCAACAATTGGCTTCTGGCGTCGCTGTCACTTGTTCTGATTTCGATATCATCTGTTGCGTCGTCCCAAAGCCCGTTTACGTCTGTGGCCTTTGTAAACGACGCTGTTATTACCACCTACGAAGTTAACCAACGAGTTCGTTTGCTGGAAGTTTTGCAAACTGCCGGCGATTTAAATGAGATCGCGCTTGAACGCTTGGTTGATGAACGATTGCGAATGCAAGCGGCAGCGCGTGCAGGTATAGCCGTAACCCCGGCAGGTATTGCGGATGGCATCGAAGAATTCGCGGGGCGCGTTGATCTTGATGGGAACCAATTTATTGCCAACTTGCAGCAGGAAGGTGTCGCACCCGACAGTTTTCGTGAATTCATCCGCGCGGGCATCGCTTGGCGGGAACTGGTACGCGGACGTTTTAGCGCAGCGGCGGCGATAAACGACGCCGAAATTGACCGGGAAATCAGCCCGTCTGGTACATCGGGCAGTGCAAGGGTTCTGATTTCTGAAATATTTCTGCCGGTGAATACACCTGAAAATGAAGCCATCACGCTAGAACTCATACCGCAAATCGCCCGGCTGACAACCGTTGCGGAATTTGCCGATGCTGCGCGCCGATTTTCAGCCGGACCATCGCGTGAACGTGGAGGTGTCGTTAACGACTGGGTCCCGCTTGAAAATCTACCGCCGCAAATTCGCCAACTATTGCTAACAATGAAACCGGGGCAGGTCACAAATCCAATCGAAATTCCAAATGCGTTAGCGTTATTTCAACTGCGGGCTTTGCAGGAAACCGTTGCCCCTGCCAACCCCAACCCCGTGCTGGAATACGCGACATATCTGATCGACGGTGGTCGATCTGACGCGGCTTTGGCGCGCGCAGCACAGGTGCGCAACCAAGTGGATACTTGCGACGATCTTTACGCGGTCGCTAAAAATCAACCGATCGATGTACTGGAACGCAACGCGTTGCCCCTAACCGACATCCCGACCGATTTAGCCCTTGCGCTGGCCCAGCTTGATCCTGATGAAACCTCTACCGCCTTAACGCGATCTAACGGGCAGACGCTGGTATTCTTGATGCTTTGTGAACGCAACCGGAACCCGAATATCGAGATATCGCGCAATCAAATCCGACAAAGGTTGTCCAATGCGCGTTTGAACGGATTGTCAGACGCTTATTTGGGCGAATTGCGGGCCAACGCGTCAATCAGGTATCCATGACTCTACTACCACCGGTGGCCCTGACCTGTGGGGAACCCGCAGGCATTGGGCCCGAAATTTGTGTGAAAGCCTGGCAACATCTTGGCCAATCCGTGCCTTTTTTCTGGATCGGGGATCCGCGCCATTTGCCTGCCATGACCAAGACTGTGCAAATTGATCATCCCGACCAAGCCCATGCCGCTTGCGCCCAGGGTCTGCCGGTATTGATGCATCAATTTACCAGCAACGCGACCCCCGGCACTGCCAACAGCCAAAACGCTGGCGATGTGGTTGCCGTTATCCGACGCGCCTGCGAACTTGTGATCGACGGGTCGGCCAGCGCAGTTTGCACGGCCCCGATCAACAAAAAAGTGCTGAAAGATGGTGCTGGGTTTGCATTTGCGGGCCACACCGAGTTTCTGGCAAATATTTCAGGCGCGCCGCAGGCTGTCATGATGCTGGCCTGTGACAGTTTGCGGGTGGTGCCCACAACCATCCATATTCCGCTGTCACAAGTGCCCAAATTGCTGACCCAAGAATTGTTAGCAGACACAATTTGCATCACCCACACCGCGTTGAGGGCTGAATTTGGCATCAGTTCGCCCCGTATTGCCGTCGCAGGGCTGAACCCCCATGCCGGGGAAAACGGCCTAATGGGACACGAAGATATACAGTTGATCGCCCCAGTTATTGCAGCGTTGCAAACGGAAGGTATGAATTTGGTTGGCCCTTTGCCTGCTGACACAATGTTTCACACCAAAGCCCGCGAAAAATATGACGCGGCAATCGCGATGTATCATGATCAAGCGTTGATCCCGATCAAAACCCTGGCCTTTGACGAGGGCGTCAATGTCACGCTTGGGTTGCCGTTCGTGCGCACCTCGCCGGACCACGGAACGGCGTTTGACATCGCAGGTCAGGGCATCGCCAATCCGCAATCTTTGATTGCGGCACTGACGATGGCCCAGCAAATGGGGCAACGCCGCGCCCAATGATAGATGGCCTGCCCCCTTTGCGCGACGTGATCGCAAACCACGGGCTGTCGGCCAAAAAATCGATGGGTCAGAATTTTTTGCTGGATCTGAACCTGACGGCCAAGATCGCCCGCCAGGCCGGAGACTTAACCCAAAGTGACGTACTGGAAATCGGGCCGGGGCCCGGTGGATTGACCCGTGGATTGCTGGCCGAAGGTGCTCG
>CAXMPY010000221.1:2736-3235 GCA_964195275.1 uncultured Paracoccaceae bacterium | reverse complement strand
CGGCCATAAACCGTGTACTGATTGTTCAGAAAGTGATTGTCAGAAAAGTTGATGAAGAACTGGCTGTTCGCGCTGTCTGGGCTGGATGAACGGGCCGCGCCTATGGTGCCGCGATCATGGGGTAATTTTGAAAATTCCGCCGGAACATTTGGCAAATCTGACCCGCCGGTACCCGCCGAACGTAGATTGAAATCTTTTTCGGCATTGCCGTTTGCAACATCACCGGTTTGCGCCATGAAGCCATCGATAACCCGGTGAAACACCACATTGTCATAGGCCCCCGATCGTGCAAGTTCCTTCATGCGTTCGCAATGTTTGGGCGCCACGTCAGGCAACAGTTCGATTGTGATGGAACCATCTTTCAGTTCGATCATAATGGTATTTTCGGGATCTTTAATTTCGGCCATTGGGCGCTCCTGATATCTGGTTTGGCGGCAAACTAAGGTGGGTTGGACAAAAGGAAAAGGGCGATTTTGACCTGAATTGCTGCGCAGCCGGG
>CAXMPY010000221.1:0-2726 GCA_964195275.1 uncultured Paracoccaceae bacterium | reverse complement strand
AGTTTGACATATTTTGGCTATCTTGGCGTCGCTGTTAGCGCAACCGTAATTGAAACCCGTAAACCCGTCGCCTAGTGCTACCTCAATTGCAGAGTTTGATTTTTTCATAGCGGAGCGGACAATGTCAGATCAGAAACAAGCCGATCAAATGCGTTCAGGCCAGGGCTTTGTTGCCGCATTGGATCAAAGTGGCGGATCAACCCCTAAAGCGCTGGGGTTATATGGTATTGAGCCCGGCGATTATGCCGGTGACGCCGAAATGTTTGATCTTATCCACGCCATGCGCAGCCGCATCGTTCAATCAGACGCGTTCAACGGCAACCGCGTTGTTGGCGCCATTCTTTTCGAAATGACAATGGACCGTAGTATCGGTGACAAACCCACAGCCGCCTATCTTTGGGAAGACTGCGGTGTTGTGCCTTTTCTGAAAATCGATAAGGGGCTGGAAGAAGAACAGAACGGGGTAAGGTTGATGAAACCGATTGCCGGGCTGCAAGACACGTTGGCGCGCACCAATGGTGCTGGAATTTTCGGGACTAAAATGCGCAGCGTTATTGATGCGGCTTCGCCAACCGGCATCGCCGCCAATGTTGCCCAACAAATTGATATCGCGAATGCTGTGTCGGCTGCTGGGCTGATGCCTATAATAGAACCAGAGGTTACAATTTCGATCGCCGATAAATCAGCTGCCGAAGAAATACTGGTTGCCGAACTTAGCCAACAACTGGATGCCCTGCCGACAGGCCAGCAGGTTATGCTGAAACTGACACTGCCCAACAAACCAAATCTGTATCAGTCGCTTGTTGCACACAAAAACGTTATGCGGGTGGTGGCCTTGTCTGGTGGCTATTCTCGTGCCGACGCAAATGCAAAGCTTGCCCAAAATGCCGGTGTCATCGCCAGTTTCTCGCGAGCATTAAGTGAAGGTTTGTCAGCCCAACAATCGGACTCTGAATTTGACGACATGTTGGATGTAACGATTGACCAAATCTATGCGGCTTCTTTAGCGGGCTAAGCGCACGGTACGAATCAATTGTATTTATTTGGCGGCATGGGATTCACAGCGGCCTGAAAACATGCAACACAGGCGATAACTGCCCGCCAGAGGCAAAACCTGAGGCATTGTTTTGAATATCCCGCGAAAGAACCCCGCTTTTGGTGCCGTGATCTATTTCGGCATCATTTTCCTGATGGCGACCTATTTCACTTTTGCCAGTGTGCAGGGCGATTATGGTCTGTTCCGCCGGGTTCAGATCGATGCCGAAGCCAAAGTGCTGCGTGACGATCGTGACCATTTACGCCAAGAAGTCGCCGAGATGCGCAATAAAACACATCGGCTGTCCGACGAATATCTGGACCTTGACCTGCTGGACGAACAGGCGCGTGATGTGCTTGGCTTGGTTCGCTCGGACGAAATCGTAATCCGCTGAAACACCCCGTTATCCGCTCAGTATATAACCGGTATTTCATCCTCTC
The DNA here is from genome assembly GCA_964195275.1 of uncultured Paracoccaceae bacterium. Taxonomy (GTDB): domain Bacteria; phylum Pseudomonadota; class Alphaproteobacteria; order Rhodobacterales; family Rhodobacteraceae; genus NVTR01. Next base: position 1,250 of record CAXMPY010000221.1, on the reverse strand, counting down.
CTAAAATTGTGTTCGCATTATTCGCCCATCTGTTGTAAAGGTAGTTTAACGTTAAACTATTATTGTGACGGACAGGAGATTCTGCATGGCCGCCCGTAAAAAAGCTGCAAAATCCAACACTTCCAAGGAAGAGCTGCTTGGACATTATCGCCAGATGCTATTGATCAGGCGATTCGAAGAAAAAGCCGGGCAGTTGTATGGCATGGGCTTGATCGGTGGATTTTGCCATTTGTACATCGGACAAGAGGCCGTTGTTGTCGGTCTAGAAGCCGCGGCAGAAGAAGGCGATAAACGCATCACCAGCTATCGAGATCACGGTCATATGCTGGCCTGTGGGATGGATCCCAAGGGCGTGATGGCCGAACTGACCGGGCGCGAAGGCGGCTATTCCAAAGGCAAGGGTGGCAGCATGCACATGTTCTCGAAAGAGAAAAACTTTTATGGCGGGCATGGAATTGTTGGTGCGCAGGTGCCGCTGGGGGCTGGTCTAGCCTTTGCTGATAAATATCTGGGCAACGGCCGCGTGTCATTTGCTTATTTCGGTGATGGCGCATCCAATCAGGGGCAAATCTACGAAAGCTTTAACATGGCAGCACTTTGGAAGTTGCCGGTAGTTTTTGTTATTGAAAACAACCAATACGCAATGGGCACGGCGCAAAAACGTTCCACGTCGACACCCGATCTTTATACGCGCGGTGCCGCGTTTGGCATTCCGGGCGAAGCGGTTGACGGCATGGACGTTTTGGCCGTGAAGGCGGCAGGTGAAAAAGCCACTGCCCACTGCCGCGCCGGGGACGGTCCCTATATTCTGGAAATTAAAACCTATCGCTATCGCGGCCATTCTATGTCTGACCCGGCCAAATACCGCACCCGCGAAGAAGTGCAAAAAATGCGCGAAGAACGTGACCCGATTGAACATGTGCGTGACCTGTTGTTAACCGGCAAACACGCGACTGATGATGATTTGAAAGCGATCGACAAAGACATCAAGGCAACAGTGAACGGTGCGGCAGAATTCGCCAAAGAAAGCCCTGAACCGGCACCGGAAGAACTTTACACTGACATTTACGCCTAAGCGCGGAAAAGGACAGACACATGGCTATTCAAATACTAATGCCCGCCCTTTCCCCAACGATGGAAGAAGGCACATTGGCTAAATGGCTGGTCAAAGAAGGCGACACAGTCAGTTCCGGCGATCTGCTGGCCGAAATCGAAACCGACAAAGCCACGATGGAATTTGAAGCCGTCGA
>CAXMPY010000220.1:0-3255 GCA_964195275.1 uncultured Paracoccaceae bacterium | reverse complement strand
AGGCTGGGGCTCAATACCGGCAGAGGGCCAGGTCAAAGTTGGTGACGAGGTCCGCACCGCCAAAAATATCGTCATCGCCACCGGTTCAGCCGTCGCGCCACTGCCAGGCGTAGAGGTCGCTGAAAAACGCGTCATATCTTCCACCGGGGCGCTGTCACTCGCAAAAATTCCCAAAAAACTGGTGGTTATCGGGGCCGGTGTGATCGGCCTTGAAATGGGCTCAGTCTATGCGCGTCTGGGGTCAGAGGTAACGGTCATTGAATACCTGGACGCCATTACCCCCGGCATGGATGCAGATGTGCAAAAAACTCTGCAAAGAATACTTAAAAAACAGGGCCTTACCTTTGTGATGGGGGCGGCCGTGCAAGGCGTCACAACCGCCAAATCCAAGACCAAAACCACCTATAAATTGCGCAAACATGACAGTGAAAACACCATTGATGCCGATGTTGTATTGCTGGCCACAGGGCGCAATTCGTTTACTGATGGTCTGGGTCTGGATGCCCTTGGCCTTGCGCTGACCGACCGTGGGCAGGTTGCAACCGACGAACACTGGGCCACCAACATTCCCGGCATCTATGCGATCGGTGATGCCATCGTCGGCCCGATGCTGGCCCACAAGGCCGAAGATGAAGGCATGGCCGTCGCAGAAGTGCTGGCAGGCAAAACGGGCCATGTAAATTACAGCGTCATCCCTGGCGTAATCTACACCGCACCAGAGGTCGCCAGTGTCGGTGCCACCGAACAAGATCTAAAAGAATCCGGACATGCCTACACCGTTGGCAAGTTTTCCTACATGGGCAACGCCCGCGCCAAAGCGGTGTTTCAAGGCGAAGGGTTCGTAAAAATACTGGCCGACAAAGACAGTGACCGCATCCTTGGCGCCCACATTATTGGGCCAGCTGCAGGCGAACTTATTCACGAAGTATGCGTTGCAATGGAATTTGGCGCTTCGGCCCAAGACCTGGCGCTGACCTGCCACGCGCATCCCACATTTTCAGAAGCAGTACGCGAAGCCGCGCTTGCCTGCGGTGATGGTGCGATTCACGCCTAAATTTGCCAATCTTAACATTCTTCTTTTCACAAATATCCTGGGGGTGAATGGGCCAAAGGCCCAGAGCGGGCAATCGCCCCCTAACCCACGAGCATTCTTAACCCGCCGGTGACGTCCGCGCGCACCGCCAACCGCAGGCCCGGTTCATCCCCTGCCCGCAACGCCGCGACAATCGCCCGGTGATGGTGGGGCACTTCAGTGCGGTGCAAGCGCCCGTACAGCGCGCGCATCGTTGGTCCCAGTTGCAGCCAGACCGTTTCCACCATCGCCAACATCGCCGGGGCCTGAGCACGCAAATATAGTGTCCGGTGAAATTCTAGATTTGTCCGCAAATATCCGATGGCGTCACCTTTGGCGATCACTTCAGCCATCGCCGTGTTAATCGCCTGCAACCGGTCATTCAGTGCCATATGCGCCCGTGGCAATGCCCGGCTGGCCAGTTCTGGTTCTAATAAGGCGCGTATCGACGCGAGTTCCTCAATGCGTTCATTGCTTAGTTCCGGCGTCGCCACCCGACCCGATGCTGTCATGCTTAACGCGCCTTCCGCAACCAGCCGGCGCACCGCTTCGCGGGCCGGGGTCATTGACACATCATATTGGCGGCCAATGCCCCGCAGCGTCAGCGCATGGCCCGGTGGCAATTCGCCATGCATTATTTTCAACCTAAGGGCCCGAAACACCCGATCATGGGCCACAGATGCAGCATCAGCAGTGCGTGATGGGCTTAACATGCCCAATTGTGATCACAGGCAGCGTCCGGCGTCAATTCCGCAAACTGATAGGCGTGCAGCAACGATCCATTTCGACGTAGCCACAGGCGGGGCGCTTTATAATCCGGGTATATTTTTGCAACCACAGACCAATAGGCCGCCGAATGGTTCATCTCGACCAAATGCGCCACTTCGTGGGCGGCTACATAGTTCAAGACATCTAGCGGGGCCATGATCAAACGCCAGGAAAACATCAGATTACCCTGGCTGGTGCAGGACCCCCAGCGCGACCGTGTATCACGCAACGTGATCCGCTTGGCATCAACGCCCAGCCGGATCGCGTAGTTCTTGCAGGTTGTTTCCAGCCGTTGGCGGGCGATGACTTTGAAGAATGCTGCAACCCGAACCGGCACCCGCGCTGGCCTGCCAGGCACAATCATTTGGCCACTTTCATAGCGGCATGCGCGCCCCGGTCCGGCGATTACAGGAACATCACGCCCTTCAAACATCACCGCGCCCCCAATCTGCGGCACGATATTTTCAATTCGGTTGCCCAGTTGGCGCCGCACCCATTCTTCTTTTTGCTGGACGAATTTGACGGCTTCGGCCTGACTGGCGGCCTTTGGCAACGTCAGGGTGACCCGTCCGTCCAGCTGCGAAACCCGCAACAAAAGGCGGCGTGCCTGCGCGTTACGACGAAATTCGACAATAATTTCAGGCTGGCCAGAAAGACGCAACTGCATCACAAAATTCCAAAATACATCTGTGCCACCACTCTATTCAACTTAGGTCAGCTTGCACAGTACAGGTCTGCGCGGCGCAGTTTATCTCAAAAGTCTTTGACACCCCCGTTATCGTATGTCAGAGGGCATAAAATCTTGAAAATATCACGACAAGAAAGGGAATTTCATGCCCAGTGAAGAATGGGGCGTAAAACGTATTTGCCCAACCAGCGGTAAACGATTTTACGACATGAACAAAAAGCCAATCGTCAGCCCCTATACGGGCGAGACGGTAACGCTTGACGCCAACACGCGCACGCGTGTTGCAGTGGCCGAAAAGACCGAACCAGTTGCTGAAACTGATCAATCCGACGATGAAGAAGTGCTGTTGGATGACAATGATAGCGATGACGACGCGAGCAACGACAATGATCTTCTGGACGACGATGACGACAACGACAACGTATCTTTGGAAGAAATAAAAGACGTACCTGCCAACGACAACGATTAGGGCAGGTTTGGTATTTTTACTTGATCTGCTTCGCGTCAGCCAATAAATACGCCAAGCGCATTTATATTTGCGCGACAATGGGGCCTTAGCTCAGCTGGGAGAGCGCTTGCATGGCATGCAAGAGGTCAGGGGTTCGATCCCCCTAGGCTCCACCAAATCTCATTAAATCAACACCTTATTGATCGTTTGCGCCCGGTGCGACAGACAAGTGAGACATCGGCATGCATAATCCTGCATATCTGAGCCTATCCCGACACG
>CAXMPY010000219.1:0-3262 GCA_964195275.1 uncultured Paracoccaceae bacterium | reverse complement strand
TATGCAATTGGACGCAGCATGATCGGATCGTTTCTTGGGGGACTGAAAATGCAAACTGAACTTTGTAAGCTCTTGGATATTGAAAAACCGATTGTCTCCGCTCCCATGGGAGGAGCCGCCGGGCCTGACCTTGTCGCAGCGGTCTCCAACGCGGGTGGTTTTGGTGTTATTCCCCTGTGGCGTCAGCCAGTTGAACAGGTTCGCGAAGGCATTGATCAAGTCCGCGCTTTGACCAGCCGTAATTTCGCAGTGAACCTCAACTTGGCGTTTCCCTATAAGGAACAACTTGCAGCCTGCATTGAAAAACAGGTATTTGCCGTCTCACTTTTCTGCGGAATCGAACCTTCGGCCATCGAAACAGCCAAATCGGGTGGCTTGATTGTTATGACCAGCGTGGGAACGGCGAAGGAGGCCAAGATTGCAGCCGACGCAGGTGCAGATGTTATCGTTGCGCAGGGTTGGGAAGCCGGTGGTCATGTTTGGGGAGAAGTTGCGACCATGGCGCTTGTCCCTGCCGTTGTTGACGCGGTTAAGGTTCCAGTTGTCGCGGCTGGTGGGATTGCAGATGGGCGAGGTCTCGCAGCTGCATTGATGCTCGGTGCGTCCGGCGTATGGATCGGAACCCGTTTTCTGGCGAGCTCAGAGGCCGCAGTTCACGAGACATATCGGCAAGTTATTCTCAACGCTTCGGAAAACCAGACAGAAAGGTATCACGATCTCTATGATGTGTTTTGGCCAAACGCACCGCATCGAGCTTTGTCGAATTCAACGTCGCAAAAATGGCAAGGTGCCGGAGCTCCTGCAACCGGGGCTCGACCTAATGAAGAAGAGGTGATTGGGAACAGCCCAACTGGCGAAGCCGTTGTCAGATATCAAAGCTACACCCCACGTTCTGGCACGACGGGTGATATCGAAGCTATGTCGCTATGGGCAGGGCAGAGCGTCTCTCTCGTTCGAAAGGTTTTACCTGCTGCAGAAATCGTCGAAGAGATCTTTCAGGACGCGACCAAAGCACTGCAGTTGGGCCGAAAAACGAAAGAATAGGCATTAGCCACTAGCGTCTTAACACCTTAACGCCACCAACCAATTGGTTAAGCGGTGATGTCGTTAAGCTTCCACCACATACATAAATCGGTTCTGACAAAACTCATGCCCAGGTAACAATTTGGCTTTGCAATAAAGTTGGTGAGCCGGTCGGGATCCGAACCCGAGACCTACTGATTAAAAGTCAGTTGCTCTACCAACTGAGCTACCGGCCCACACGAGGGCTGTGCCTAACGCCGGGGCCTAAACGCGTCAAGCAAAATCACCCTTCTTCTTTCCAATCAAACCCGCGCAGGTTATATCGCGGGCTGTGCAACAGATTACGCCAACAAACAAACTGACTTTCATGAAAATGCATGGTGCAGGCAATGACTTTGTGATCATCGATTCGCAGGGCCGTGATAGCGTTGTCACAGCACCGCTCGCGCGGGCCTTGGGTGATCGGCACCGGGGTGTTGGTTTTGATCAACTCGCCGAGATCAAATCCACCGACGATGCTGATATCCAGATTGATTTCTGGAATGCAGACGGCACCATGGCACAGGCTTGCGGCAATGCAACACGCTGTATAGCCCAACACCATATGGCCCTGACCGACACCCACAGCATGTCTATCCGCACGGCCCGCGGAATTCTGGGTGCAACGCGTGATCGGCAGGGTCTGGTCAGTGTTAATATGGGTGCGCCCCAGCATGATTGGGCTGCAATTCCACTTTCGCGCGACGTCGATACGCGGCACCTGCCAATTGACGGCGACCCCGTGGCGGTCAGCATGGGCAACCCGCATTGTGTGTTTTTTGTAGATGATGTGATGTCAGAAGATGTGGCTGGTCGGGGTGCGGCGCTGGAACATCACGCGCTGTTTCCTCAAGCCACAAATGTCGAATTTGTTCAGGTGCGCGACCGCAACGAGGCGCGGATGCGGGTTTGGGAACGGGGCACCGGAATTACCCTGGCCTGTGGCTCTGGTGCCTGTGCTGCGCTTGTAGCCGCCCATCAACGTGGGCTGACAGACCGACAGGTTCGCATCCACGCAGATGGCGGTTGGCTGGGCATTGACTGGCGCGATGATGGCGTCTGGATGTCTGGGCCGACGGCACATGTATTTACCGCCACCCTGGACGCCGCATTTCTGGCAAGCCTGTGATGGAACAAAATCCACCCGTTTTTGCGACGCTTGGCTGCCGCCTGAATGCCTACGAAACAGAGGCGATGAAAGTTGCAGCGACCAATGCAGATATTTCAAACACTGTGGTGGTCAATACGTGCGCCGTAACCGCCCAGGCAGTGCGAAAATCACGCCAGGAAGTTCGAAAACTGCGCAAGCAACACCCTGATGCCCAATTGGTAGTCACCGGTTGTGCGGCCCAGACTGAACCAGAAACATTCGCAGCGATGCCCGAAGTCGACCATGTATTGGGTAATGTCGAAAAGATGAATCCAAGCGTCTGGTCCTCTCTTGCACCAGATTTTGTTGGCGATACACAGCGGGTGCAAGTTGATGACATCATGTCGGTTACCCAAACTGCTGGCCACCTGATTGACGGTTTTGGCACCCGATCGCGGGCCTATGTCCAGGTTCAGAATGGCTGTGATCACCGCTGTACTTTTTGCATTATCCCGTATGGGCGCGGCAATTCACGGTCGGTTCCGGCTGGTGTCGTGGTTGACCAAATCAAACGATTGGTTGATCGCGGCTTTAGCGAAGTCGTCCTGACCGGCGTTGATCTGACAAGCTGGGGTGGCGACATGCCAGGTACCCCCAAACTTGGAAACTTGGTCATGCGGATATTGCGTCTTGTTCCTGACTTGCCACGCCTGCGGATATCGTCAATCGATTCCATCGAGGCCGATGACATGCTGATGCAGGCCATCGCCACCGAGCCCCGGTTGATGCCGCATTTGCACCTGTCGCTGCAAGCGGGCGACGATATGATCTTAAAGCGGATGAAGCGGCGGCATTTACGCGACGATGCAATTCAGTTCTGTCAACAGGCCCGCACCCTGCGCCCAGACATGACGTTCGGCGCGGACATCATTGCGGGCTTTCCCACTGAAACCGACACGATGTTTGAAAATTCTCTGCGGCTGGTGGCCGAATGTGATCTGACCTGGTTGCACGTATTTCCATATTCACCCCGCGCCGGAACGCCCGCTGCACGCATGCCACAGGTCAAGCAGCAGGACATAAAATCCAGGGCTGGAAAACTGCGGGATT
>CAXMPY010000218.1:0-3264 GCA_964195275.1 uncultured Paracoccaceae bacterium | reverse complement strand
CAAGACCAAGGTACGGCGCGTGACGGTGTTCAATTGAATGCCTATTTTGCTGTATGTTGAACCCAAATCCTAAGGCCCAAGCGTGCAAACGTCTAGAGAGGGTCGGACGACATGCGAAAACGGCACCGCTACTTTCGGCGTGCAAACGCGTACCGCGCCAAAGCAAACAACGCGATCAGAACCCACAAAACCTCGATTACGATGGCACCAGCGTTCGGACGGTAATAGAGCGATAATAAGACCAGTGCAGCACCCAGCAGGTTTAGGGCGTTGAACGCTGGCTTTTCGGCGTCTACCCAAGCACGAGATACCGCCAAATAGGCCCCAGAAATGATCAGGGAACCAAGGATACCAAGCCAATCAATGAAAGTGAGTGAAGCTAACATGGCGGTGAGGGTAGCGAATAATTTTGGGCCTGCCCAGAGGTTGATTTTATGCCGTTGGAATTAAATCGGAATGCCGTCGACCCACTGGTCGATCTGCAACATCAGCCCGCGACGCAAAACATTTTGACAGCTATAAACAGGCAGATCCCTGACCAGGCCGATCAAATTGTTGACGAAAAAGCGGCGCCAGCAATGCCGGCCGATGTCTGTTTGATAGATTACAAAATTCGTCGAGCCAAAGTGAAACACACGATCGCACTAGGCTGTAGCGAGACATTTGGGTCTGGCGACAGGTGCCGCACCCATTGCGTTCGAAAAATCTTTACCTGCAAGGACGTGACATGCCTGTAGCCGAGGCAAAAATGGGCGCGCATTTGTGCGCACCCCAACTTGCCCCATGACCTATCGTTGCCGCGTCATATTAGGGCAAGTAGAACCATGATCCCAAGCACCAGGTTGACCACCAACGCGATCACATGGGTGATTGAACGGATGCCACCGCTGTCGCCGCCGACGCGGGCGTAATAAAGTATCCAGTATAGGATGCGCAGCGCCACCGTGGCGACAATCAGCCAGGTTAGCCATGTAACGTTAGCCCCGGCCATCATGCCCAGGATCGACAGCGCGAAAAACGCCGAGAAATTTTCGACACCGTTCATATGGGTGCGCACGATGCGAAACACCAAATCGTCGTGGGTGCCTTCAACCGGGTAGCCGGACATTTGGCTTTTGATGCCGTTTTTAAAGCCCCCAGAGATAAAGCTTTGCAGCACTAAAGTGAACGCCAAGATCGCCAGCGCCAACAGCGCGGTTTGATAGGTTGCAACAAGTTCTGCCATTGAAATATTCCCGGTTTGTGTTTTCTGAGATATGACTAAGGCATGGGCATGCGCTGGCGAAATGGTTTATATTCAACCGGATTGGCACCTGTTGCAGATTTGTCGGATCACGTGGGCGAAAGCGGCCAAACCTTTTTGGCCCAAAAGGTGCCGTGAATGCGGCTGGGTCAGGTACGCGGCGGCTTACTGCTTAAGAACAAGCTGGCTTCCTGAGCAAAACCCAACAAAAAAGGGCAACCAAAGCTGCCCTTTTTCGGTATCTGGTGGACATTCTGCAAATGCAGATGCCCGTAATGCTTATACGAGGGCGATGTTAGTCGCGCTTTCGCGGCCGTCACGACCAGCTTCGATGTCAAACGTTACTTTTTGACCGTCGTTAAGACCTGTCAAACCGGAACGTTCTACGCCGGAAACGTGAACAAACACGTCCTTGCCGCCGCCATTTTCAGGTTCGATAAAGCCGAAGCCTTTTGTTGCATTATACCATTTCACGGTGCCATTGGCCATCGTGTGTACTCCTATTGTGCTGCCCGCATTGTGCGGCAGCCCGGCTATGTCAGTGCAATATCGAAAGACTGTAGCCGGTATCGGAGAACAGTGGGTCGAGACAGAAATAACGTCGCAGGGGGCATATGACGGTTATGGGATGGGATTACAAGGGGAAGAGAACGGGGATATAATTCGCGGTCAGCCGGATTTCGCGGCACATATGCGATATTGTTGGAATAACCAGGTGAAACACGGATATGTGGAACGCGCCGTGGATTGGCCCCATTCGTCGATCCACCTGGATATCCGTTTGGGGCGGGTTGGCGCGGAATGGGCAGGTGACGCACAGGCGTGCGAATTTGGCGCGTAGGATGTGTGATTTCACCCATAGGGTTGGTGTGGGTGGCGATCAGTGTGATGGGTGCGAGCACCCATCCTACGGCTTGTTTGACCTCGAAGAAAGATTCGATGATGCTCGGAGCTTCTCGGTAATACAGGTATTTTTTTGAGGAGAAACGCTTTGAATTTGTTTGCAACGATTGCACTGCCTTTGAGCTTGGTGAGTTCCCAAACGCTCGCGATAGATAATCTTTTGCCAATTCGCTTTGGAAAAGGAGTTAAATCTGGCCACAGCTATACGGTGTATGTCACAAATGAGAATGATGCGCACAGAGCGGGACCGTATACCTTCAAAATTTCTGATCGAAAATTTGTTATGAGAACGAGAGCAGAGACACAGGCTAGAAGATTTATCAAGATTTGCGTTCACCCTGAGGGAAATTCTCGATCTTTGGTGTCTGGAAAACTAGTTCTGAAGAACCGCAAGTATTATAAATTGGAGGCTGACGAGAACGGTGTCATATGCACTCCGAGAACTGTCAACGTAGATGTTGCAGAAGTTGGATATATTGAAGTATCAGCTCGATAGATCGTAGTTATTGACACACTGAGCACTAGCTTCACCTCACAAACTTCTTAAACTTCACCCGCTTGGGCTCCATCGCATCCACCCCCAGCCGCCGCTTCTTGTCTTCCTCGTAATCCTCAAAGTTGCCTTCGAACCATTCTACATGGGCGTCACCTTCGAACGCTAAAATGTGCGTGCAAATCCGATCCAAAAAGAAACGGTCGTGCGAAATCACCACGGCGCAGCCAGCGAAATCGACCAGGGCGTCTTCCAGGGCGCGCAGCGTTTCGACGTCCAGATCGTTGGTGGGTTCATCCAGCAGTAATACGTTGCCGCCCTCTTTTAGCAGCCTTGCCAAGTGGACGCGGTTGCGTTCGCCGCCTGACAGGATGCCGACCTTTTTCTGCTGGTCGCCGCCTTTGAAATTAAAGGCTGAACAATAGGCGCGCGAATTCACCTCGGCGTCGCCCAAATGGATGATGTCCTGGCCGTCACCGATAGCTTGCCAAACACTGTCGTCGCCTTTCAGCGCATCGCGGGATTGGTCAACGTAACTTAGCTGCACGGTATCGCCGTATTCGACCGTGCCGGTGTCCAGTTGTTCTTGCCCGGTCAGCATGCGGAACAGCGTGGTTTTACCGGC
>CAXMPY010000217.1:0-3266 GCA_964195275.1 uncultured Paracoccaceae bacterium | reverse complement strand
CCAAACTCAGGGCGAAGGCGGGCAGGTGTTTCCGGATTTGGAAGGCCTGCCTAAAAAATGGGATGGGGCCGGTGAATATATCGCGCTGTTTCCAAACACTTTGCTGGGTGTGCAGCGGGATCATGTGTTTGCTATTGTGCTTGAACCAATGGGTAAAGCGCGCACAGTCGAACAAGTTGCGGTTTTTTACGCCACCCAAGAAGCTGCGACAGGCGACAAATTTGCCGCATTGCGCACGAAAAATATCGAACAATGGGACGGCGTATTCACCGAGGATGTCGGCGTGGTTGAAGGCATGCAAAAAGGTCGGCAAGGCATTCATTTTGATGGCGGCAAATTCAGCCCGGTGATGGACAGCCCGACATTGTGCTTTCACCAATGGGTGGCCAGCCAATTCGTGGATGCGCCGCTTGCCGCTGAATGAGGAAACTGATTTGCATGCCCAACTGCTTGCGGCCCACGCGGTCCAGAACAGGGCGAACCTGGTTCGGCTATATGGGCAGGCGGCGGATGTCGCCGAACAGGCAAATCAGATCGAAGCCGCCTGCTTTTATCTTACCTATGCGTATGTCTTTGCATTGGAAATTGGCGATGAACAGGCCGCTAAACTGCACAAGCGGCTACTTGGCTATGGCCGGGAAGAATGAATTAGGGGACTTAATTTCATGAAAACACACGCAAAAGCAGTTGTCATTGGTGGCGGCGTTGTCGGATGTTCTGTCTTGTATCATTTAACCAAACTTGGCTGGTCCGATGTGATGCTGATTGAACGTTCGGAACTGACGTCGGGTTCAACCTGGCACGCCGCGGGCGGTTTTCATACGTTGAATTCTGATACGAATATTGCCGCCCTTCAGGGCTATACCATTCGGTTATATGAAGAACTTGAAGAGATCACAGGCCTGTCCTGTGGCCTGCACCATGTGGGTGGTATCACGATTGCCAACAGTCGCGATCGGCTGGATTATCTGAAAGCTGAAAGTGCGAAGCACCGATATATGGGGCTGAACACCGAAATTATTGGTCCTGACGAAATCCAAAAGATTTCACCGATCACCAATGTGCAGGGCATACTGGGCGGCCTGCATGATCCGTTGGATGGCCATCTTGATCCGTCGGGTACAACACAGGCCTACGCCAAGGCAGCCCAGATTGGTGGCGCCGAAATTGTGCTGCGCAACCGTGTTGTTGAACTGAACCCGACCGCTGATGGTTGGGATGTTGTGACTGAACAGGGCACCGTTCACGCCGAAAATGTTATCAATGCCGCAGGTCTTTGGGCCCGCGAAGTGGGCGCGATGGCTGGCGTGTATCTGCCGCTGCACCCGATGGAACACCAGTATTTTATCACCGATGATATCCCCGAAGTAGTCAACCACCCAACCGAGCTGCCCCACGTTATAGACCCGGCTGGCGAAACCTACTTGCGCCAGGAAGGGCAGGGGTTAGTCATTGGAATATATGAACAAAAGGCAGTTCCCTGGGCCGTTGAAGGTACCAGATGGGACTTTGGTCATGAACTCTTGAACGACGATCTTGATCGGGTCGCCGAACCGCTGGAAGCATCGTTTAACCGCTACCCTTGTCTGGGCCGTGCAAGCATAAAACGTACCATCAATGGCCCCTTTACTTTTGCCCCGGATGGCAATCCTCTGGTCGGTCCAATCCCAGGCAAGCCGGGCCTTTGGTCTGCATGTGCTGTGATGGCCGGGTTCAGTCAGGGCGGCGGTGTCGGTAAATCTTTGGCCGAATGGATGGTGCAGGGCGAACCTGAAAGCGATGTATTTGCGATGGATGTCGCCCGGTTTGGCAACTGGACCGGCCCCGACTGGACCCGCCTGAAAGTGACCGAGAATTACCAACGCCGGTTTTCGATCAGCTATCCAAACGAAGAACTGCCAGTTGGGCGCCCTTTGGAAACGACGCCCGCCTATGGCCTGTGGGATGCTGAAAACGCTGTTTTCGGGCAGGGCTACGGCATGGAGCAGGTCAATTACTTTGCCCCCAAGGGTGAACCCCGCTTTGAAACCCCATCATTCCGGCGATCAAACGCGTTTGACGTTATCGGAGAAGAATGCCGCGCAGTGCGCACGGGCGTCGGCATCAACGAAATCCACAATTTCGGCAAATATCTGGTTCAGGGGCCACAGGCCGTTAGCTGGCTGAACCATATCATGGCCGGTCGGATGCCAGCGATTGGACGCATCGCACTGACCCCGATGCTGGCACCCTCCGGCAAGATCATGGGCGATTTCACCATGATGCGACTGGACCAGATGCGCGTGCAACTAACCGCCAGCTTTTCGGCGCAAGATTTTCACATGCGCTGGTTTGACCAACACATGGTGCCCGATGTCAGCCTAACGAATATCTCGACCGAGCGGCTGGGCTTTCAGATCGCCGGGCCAAATGCCCGCGCTGTACTTGCGGCGGCCACGGGTGCTGACGTATCCAACGAAGCACTGCCATTCCTTTCGGTGCGTGAATTGGTGATTGGCCATATTCCGGTTACCGTAGCGCGGGTTAGTTTCACCGGCGATTTAGGGTATGAAATCTACTGCGACCGCGCCCATCAGGTTGGGCTGTACCACGCCCTTATTGCTGCTGGCACCGATCACAACATGCGCCCATTTGGTATGCGCGCTATGATGAGCCTGCGGTTGGAAAAATCATTCGGGGCCTGGATGCGCGAATATCGCCCCGATTACACCTGTGCAGAAACTGGGTTGGATCGGTTTATCTCGTGGAAAAAGAACGACTTTATTGGTCGTGATGCCGCGATGGCCGAACGTGACACACCGCCAAACCGGCGCCTGACAACGCTTGTTGTTGCAGCAGATGACGCCGATGTTGTGGCTTATGAACCGATATTTGATTGCGATACGGTTGTTGGGTTCTGCACATCGGGCGGCTATGCCCACGGCGCAGGTAAATCTGTGGCGCTTGGCTTTCTACCGACAGAACTCATCAATGATGGGGCTGAGTTTGACGTCGAGATACTGGGGGAACGCAAGGCCGCGGTCGTCAATACGACACCCTTGTTTGATGCGGATGCCAGCCGGATGCGGGGCTAGGTCTTGCGCTTTGCGCGTTTTGAACAAAACATGTCTTAGATCAATTCCAGCATATGTTTGCACTAGCCGTTATGCCAACGCATTAAAAACTTGATCCGCCCCTTGACCTTCCAGTCACTGGAATCTTTATATGAGCAAGCAGTTGCTTATACAAAGTCACCTGAAATGCCGGTTGAAACCCACACAGACCAA
>CAXMPY010000216.1:2906-3266 GCA_964195275.1 uncultured Paracoccaceae bacterium | reverse complement strand
GGCAACTTACCTGATGCAGGCGAAATTTTTGACCTATTGACCCAAGACAAGAAAATGAAAAGAGGGCAGCTGCATTTTGTCATGGTGCGCGGTATTGGGAAGGCGTTTGTGACCGCTGACGTTGATCATACTGTGGTCAGATCAGTGTTGAAAGATGCGTTAGCCTAAGGCAAAACCGATAGTCGGTTCCGGGACCCTAGAACGGGATTTCGTCGTCCATGTCGCTGGTCGCCGGCGCGCCGCTAAAGCCACCGTCGCTACTGCCGTCGTTTTGTTGGTCAGCCATATAACCACCACCTCCGCCGCCTTCGCTGCGCCCGTCAAGCATGGTAAACGTGCTGCCAAAGCCCTGAAAAACAA
>CAXMPY010000216.1:256-2896 GCA_964195275.1 uncultured Paracoccaceae bacterium | reverse complement strand
GGCTGCGCCTAAGTGCCGTATTTGCATCTTATTTAAAAGGTTATCCGCCCTTAAGCGGCTTTGTTAGTTAGCTGTTAGGGAATCCTGGTTGCGTATATCCTTGCTGTGGCGCTGGTTGTTGTTGCGGTTGAACATACCCACCTTGTTGCTGTGCTGGTGCTTGTTGTTGAAAACCTGCCTGTGCCGCTGTTGGCTGTCCTTGTGGCTTACCGTCAAGCATTTGCATAACACCGTTAAATCCTTGTACGACCACTTCAGTAGTATACTGGTCTTGGCCCTGCTGGTTTTGCCATTTACGGGTTTGTAGCGCGCCTTCGACGTAAACCTTGGAACCCTTCTTCAGGTATTGCTCGGCGACGCGAACCAGGCCTTCACTGAAAATTGCGACAGAGTGCCACTCGGTCTTTTCCCGGCGCTCGCCGGTATTTTTGTCTTTCCAGTTTTCAGAGGTTGCAATCCGAAGGTTGCAGACTTTACCACCGTTTTGAAAAGTCCGCACTTCCGGGTCGCGGCCCAGATTGCCCACCAAAATTACTTTGTTTACTGAACCCGCCATGTCTTTTTCTCCGCCGAATCTTCGTTAATTTGGTTTAAGTTACACCAGCTCATCATGGTTAAACACACGTTAATGACCCTACAGTCTGGCAGTACGGTTAATTTTTCCTATATAGTGAAGATCAAATTAGTAAGGTGGCGGCATGATGTGGGTAAAGATATCGGTTCTGGCGACCATAATGCTTGTACCTGCCTTTGTGCAGGCCGAACCCCTTACGTTATCAACCAAATCCCGCAGTGATTTGTTGCGTTCGCAGCTTTCGGTTTTGGACAACCGAGCCGCGCAACAATATAGCAATTCCATCACTTTACAGCCACCGCGCGCGATCATACCGGGTACACCGCAGGCTTTGTCGAATTTTGATGCACAAAACAGCCCGTATTTTGAACCGGCCCGGCTAGCTGCCCAAGCCTATGACGTGCCGCCTGATTTGTTCATGCGGCTTATTCAACAGGAAAGCGGTTGGAACGAAAAGGCGGTTTCGGTGAAAGGCGCCATTGGTTTGGCCCAGCTAATGCCAGCCACCGCGCGCCTGTTGCGGGTAAATCCGCACACGCCAACTGAAAACCTGAACGGTGGCGCGCGTTATCTGCGGATGATGTATGACCGGTTTGGCAGTTGGAAACTGGCACTGGCCGCCTATAACGCCGGGCCGGAGGCAGTAGCTAAATATGGTGGGGTGCCGCCGTACACAGAAACGCAGAATTACGTCAGTGTTCTGTTGCAAACGCCCTAGCCGAAGTCATCGATATAGGTACTTATTCTGTGGCCATCTTTAGGCTCGGGCACCACACAGAAATTTATTCCGCCGCGATCTTGATCACGGGTTCCATGCTGGCAAGTTCCTGATCCGGCAGATGGCATTTTATCTCATGTCCATCGGCCAACGTCCGCATCGGTGGCAGTTCGCGATCACACAGCCCGTCTGCTACTTTGTCTTTCCAGCCACAACGGGTTTGAAAGGGGCACCCGGGCGGCGGGTTCATCGCCGAAGGTATATCGCCTTCTAGCACTATATGTTTCTTTTGGACGCTGGTATCGGCGATGGGAACAGCCGACAGCAGGGCCTCGGTATATGGATGATAGGGTGGTGCAAAAACCTGATCGGTATCACCAATTTCAACCACATGACCCAGATACATCACCATCACCCGATCAGACAGGTAGCGCACAATTGACAAATCATGGCTGATGAACAGTAGCGTGGTTTTTTCGTTGCGCTGTATTTCCATCAACAAATCGGTCACCGCTGCCTGAACCGACACATCAAGCGCTGACACCGGTTCATCCGCCACGACGATCCGGGCGCCGCCTGCAAAGGCGCGCGCAATGCCCACCCGTTGCTTTTGACCCCCGGACAATTGGCGTGGCATCCGTTCGGCAAATTCGCGTGGCAGTTTCACCAGATCCAACAGTTCCAACGTGCGCTGTTGGCGATCGGCATCACTGTCGCCAATGCCAAATATTTCCAACGCGCGAACGATCTGTCGACCAACCGTCATCGATGGATTCAGCGTGTCAAACGGGTTTTGGAACACCATTTGTACAGATGAAACCGTTTCTTTGTCCCGATCTTCTATTGGGATGCTTTCGATATTGCGGCCATCCAGGGTGATTTCGCCCGATGTTGCGGTTTCCAGCCCCATCAGAACTTTGGCGAATGTTGATTTGCCGCAACCACTTTCCCCCACAATGGCCAGTGTTTCACTTTCGCGCGCTTCAAATGACAGTGTTTCGTTGGCCTTGACGACTTTTTTGTCGCCGCCGCCAAACAACGCGTTTGCGGCAACTTCGTAGTGTTTCTTGAGGTTGTCCATTTTCAGCACCACATCGCCAATCGGTGCCTTTTCTCTGGCTTCGCCGACCGTAATCGGTGCATCCCAATCAATTTCCTTGAATTTAACACAACGTGAATCGTGGCGGCTATCGCCTTCTACCGCATCCATTCGTATGTCCCCGGCGTCACAATTTCCGGCCTCAAAATAATCACAGCGCGGGCCAAAATTGCAGCCAGGTGGGCGTTCGTGGGGCAATGGAAAATTGCCGGGGATGGCGACCAGCGGGTGGGTATTCTTGTCGGCTCC
>CAXMPY010000216.1:0-231 GCA_964195275.1 uncultured Paracoccaceae bacterium | reverse complement strand
TTTGTCAAACACGTCCTTGATCGATCCGGTTTCCACGGCTTCGCCGGAATACATCACACAAATCCGGTCACAGGTTTCCAGGATCAGCCCCAGATTGTGGCTAATAAACAGCATCGATGTGCCGTATTTTTTGCCCAGATCTTTGACCAGTTCAACAACGGCAGCCTCGACCGTCACATCCAGCGCCGTCGTTGGTTCATCCAGGATAAGCAGCGCCGGTTTGGACATCAA
>CAXMPY010000215.1:0-3267 GCA_964195275.1 uncultured Paracoccaceae bacterium | reverse complement strand
TAACCGACCCAGACGGGCCAGATGGCGCGCCAATCTCGATCTTCGAAAGCGGTGCAATCCTGCAATATCTGGCCCGAAAGACAGGCAAGTTCTACGGCGAAACACAACGCCAACAGATTGCGGTTGATGAATGGCTGATGTGGCAAATGGGCGGCGTTGGGCCAATGTCAGGGCAAGCACATCATTTCCTGAAATATGCACCATCCATGTCGCCACCTCACGATTTGCCCTATGCCAAGGATCGATACCGCAACGAAGTTGGCAGGTTGTACCGCGTGCTGGACACCCAGATTGCCGATAATCGCTATGTGGCGGGGGACTTTTATTCAATTGCCGATATGGCCCTTTGGGGTTGGGTTTCGGGCTGGGAAGGCCAGCAGCAATCGCTGGATGAACGGCCAAATTTGTCCAGATGGTTGAACGAAATGGGCGAGCGTAAGGCCGTCATCGCCGGGCGCGCACTGGGTGCAGAACTAAGGGATCGCAAAAAGGAAAAGGGCGAAGAGGAAGCCGCGCAAAAGATATTGTTCGGCCAAAAGGCCTAACACTTTACTTTCTTCTTTTCTAAAATATCCGCGCTGCAAGCAAAAATCTTATCCTAAGATTTTTCGTCGCCTTCCGGGGATATGCCATATTTCGCCAATAACCCACTCTGGGTCATGAAGAAGGCGAAAATTGCAACAGGCAGCCCAAATGTTTTGAAGCTGACCCAAGCATCCGTTGATAGGCTGCGCCAAATCACTTCGTTTAGAATTGCAAGCGTGAAGAAGAATATCATCATCCGCCGTGTCAGCACCATCCAACCGGCGGGCTGTAAGGGCATCAATTCCCCCATCATGAATTCGAGATAGGACCGCCCCCGCAACAGACCAACACCAAGGGCACCCCCAAATATCAAATAGATAATCGTTGGCTTCATCTTAAAAAACCGTTCGTCGTTGAAATAGATGGTCAGCCCACCAAAAACCGTGACAAGGATCAGTGTCGCGATCTGCATTTTCGCCAGTTTTCCGGTCAAACGATACAGAATAAAGGTTGAAATCGCGATTAGTGGAATAAAGATCGCCGTCACGACGATAAAGCCAGAATATTCCGTTCCGCTAATGTTAAATACTTGGTCTCGCAGGCGAATATAGAGGATGAAAAACAGCACAACAGGCCCTAGTTCCAGGGCCATTTTGACGATCGGGTTGATCTGTTTCTCATCCATGACTTACCTCTTTAGCCGCCCAGTTCAACTATCACAGCCCCGGCTGCGATCAACGTCATTAATGCCAACTGTTGTGGTCCGACCCGTTCTTTCAATAACAGCCAACCGATTAGGGCGGCAAAAACCACGCTGGTTTCGCGCAAAACCGCCGCCTGACCGACGTTATCCAGCCTGGTCGCCATCAAAATTGACCCAAAACTGAATATCGCAACCACTGCTCCGATAACCCCGCGCGCAAACAGCGGCCCAAGTGTTGGCCGCGCATCCATCACACGCCATCGGCGGTACGCCATTATTGGCAGCACGATGCCATCCAACAGAAAAAACCAAGCCAAAAAGGTAAACGGGTCCGCCGTGGCGCGAATGCCGAAAGCGTCATAGGTTGTATAGAGTGCGACAAACACACCGGTCAGCACCGCCATCCAAAGTGCTGGCACCAACGTATCGCGGTTCAGACGGACGGTTCGCAAATTAAATGCCGCAAGACCAAAGATGCCCGACACCAAAACCAACACACCAAGCCATTGAATTAATGAAAATACTTCACCAAATAACAAAAACGCGCCGATCACAGTAAAAACCGGCCCGGTGCCGCGCACGACGGGGTAGACCACCGTATAGGCCCCCATTGTATAGGTGTGTGCCTGGGCAATTTTATAGCCGATATGGATCAATATCGCGATCGCAAATATTGACCACATGTGGGGTTCAGGCAAGGGCACTACGAACAGTACGAAGGGTAGCGCCATGGCTGCATAGCATATATCAATGGCACCCCGGCTGAGCCAGGGATCATGTCGGCCCTTTTGCAACGCACCAAAAATGGCGTGCAGCACAGCCGCCAATAAAGCAAGGGTTATTGCCGCACGGTGCCCGGTATCGGTGCCTTCTATGGACAGAAACCATTCGGTCATGAACAGGTGTTCGGGCAAATTGACAGCAACACCGGGGGGCTGTTTGCCTCCCCTTCGCCGGTGGCGAATTCACCCCCGAGGATATTTTTGAAAAGAGGAAAATGCATTGGTTATTGATCCAATCCCGTCAGCGCTTGGGCGAATTCTTCGGGATCAAATGCAGCAAGGTCATCAATTTGTTCACCTACCCCGATGGCGTGGATCGGCAGGGCGAATTTATCTGCCAAGGCAACTAAAACCCCGCCCTTGGCGGTGCCATCAAGTTTGGTCATGATCAGGCCAGATACGTCAGAAATTTTCTGGAAAACATCCACCTGGTTAAGCGCGTTTTGTCCGGTTGTCGCATCAAGCACCAATAGCGTGTTGTGGGGTGCTGTTTCGTCCTTTTTGCGAATAACCCGAACGATCTTGGACAATTCTTCCATCAGGTCAGTGCGGTTTTGCAAACGTCCGGCGGTGTCGATCAACAACAGGTCGGCGCCGTCGTGTTGGGCCTGTTCCATGGCTTCATATGCCAGACTGGCCGGATCAGATCCTTCGGGTGCGGTCAATACCGGCACACCGGCGCGATCACCCCAGACTTGCAGCTGTTCTACGGCCGCCGCACGAAATGTGTCACCGGCCGCGATAACCACCTTTTTGCCCGCCGCGCGGAACTGGCTGGCCAGTTTGCCAATGGTCGTGGTTTTACCGGACCCATTGACACCAACCACCAGAACAACTTGGGGCGTGTTTGGGTAAAGCGGCATCGGTTTTGCCACAGATTCCATGATGCGGCTGATTTCGGCAGCCAGCAACTGTTTGATTTCATGCGCCGAAAGCTTTTTCCCGAACCGGCCTTCGGCCATGTTTGCCGTGACCCGCAAAGCAGTATCAACGCCCATGTCGGTGCTGATCAACAGTTCTTCAAGGCTTTCCAACATGGCGTCATCAAGTTCACGACGGATGACGGTTTTGGTTTCCTTGCGGCCCAATAGTCTACCCATAAGGCTGGGTTTATTGGTGGTTTTGATGCTTTTGGTGGCAGCAGCCAACGCCGGTGGCACTGGTTCAGGGGATACTTTAACGGGTTCGGGTTCGGGTTCGGGTTCGGGTTCGGGTTCGGGTTCGGGTTCGGGTTCGGGTTCGGGTTCGGGTTCGGGT
>CAXMPY010000214.1:255-3305 GCA_964195275.1 uncultured Paracoccaceae bacterium | reverse complement strand
GATCGTAAATCAGATGATTTTGCGGCCCAACTCAAGGCGGCTTGCCCGGCTGGCATTGACGTTTATTTTGAAAATGTCGGCGGCAAGGTTCTTTATGCCGTCCTTCCGCTTCTCAACCCATTCGCGCGTATGCCTGTTTGCGGTGTCGTCTCTTGGTACAACCTCCCCGGCCTGCCCGAAGGTCCAGACATGGCGCCCGCGATCATGGGCACAATCCTGCGGATGAAGGTCAAGGTACAAGGCTTCATCATCTTCGACAGCTTCGGGCCCGAGATTTACGAAGCGTTCAGTCGCGATATGACCGCATGGCTGAACGAGAGTAAAGTTCAATACAAAGAACAAATGGTCGACCGCCTCGAGAACGCACCATCCGCACTATACGATCTGTTGGAAGGACGCAGCTTTGGCAAAATGGTCGTAAGGGTCTAATGTGACAACGCCCCGCGCGCAGTCCAGTTTACTCTTCAAGCCAGTGCGGCAGACCATCCGGCGCGTATCCATCGAGGGCGCAGTTCACGCAATTCTCAAGGCTGCCAAACCGTACATGGCGGCCCGACAGCCCAAAGGCGTAATGTGCGTATTTCCCGGAACTGTCAGAGGAAAATTATTTACTCGCCGAAACGAAAATCTTGCATTTGGCGACCATAGATTTCTCACGGTTTATTCGGATCGGACTAAGCGAATTCAC
Organism: uncultured Paracoccaceae bacterium; assembly: GCA_964195275.1. Lineage (GTDB taxonomy): Bacteria > Pseudomonadota > Alphaproteobacteria > Rhodobacterales > Rhodobacteraceae > NVTR01. The sequence goes on along the minus strand of CAXMPY010000214.1, from coordinate 2,617 downwards.
ACCGCTTCATGAATTCAAAGTTTTCCTCTGACAGTGCCGAGCGGTACAGTCTGTACCGTCTCCCAGCAAATCCAGAACGGGTACCCGCCCAAATAATTTAGAAATTTATTTCTCAAGATTAAAAAACGTTTTGCAATTCGAACATAATGACCTGACAACCTTGAAACGCGAGATGTCTGAACTGTTTGGTGTCGCCTATGGCGGCCTACGTGGAGGAGTTTGAAAATGAACAAAGAAAACCTTGAATGGATCCGCATCGGCCATGTCGATGACTTGCCCGAAGACCGGGTCAAGACAGTCACAGCGCGCACCACTTCGATCTGCTTGTCGCATTTCGATGGCCAATGGAGCGCCATGGACAACCACTGTCCGCATCAACGGGGGCCGCTGGGTGAAGGTACGATCGAGAGAGGCGTTGCCGGAAAATGCTGGATCCGTTGTCCTTGGCATGGCTGGGATTTTGACCCGATCACCGGCAAACCGCCCGGCAGCGATGTCAAAGATAATGGCCAAAAAGTTTTCCCGTTGGATATACGCGGCGGTGAAATATTCGTTGGGCTGGAGCCTGAGCCAGAACACGTGCGCACGGTCACCGATGTGATGGTCGAGACCATGGCAAACTGGGGGGTGCAAAGCGTCTTTGGCATGGTCGGCCACAGTAATCTGGGGCTGGCCGACGCGATCCGGAAGGCTGTTGGCGACAAGAAGCTGAAATATTACGGTATTCGCCATGAAGGCGCGGCCGCTTTTGCCGCTTCCGCCTATGGCAAGCTGACAGGCAAGCCCGCCGCCTGCCTGACAATCGCCGGTCCAGGGGCGACCAATCTGATGACTGGGCTTTGGGATGCCAAAGTGGACCGGGCGCCGATTCTTGCATTGACCGGACAGGTGCAGACCCAGGTGTTCGGCCCTGGTGCATTCCAGGATATCGATCTGCGATCTGCGTTTCAGGCGGTGGCAAAATTTTCACAACCCGTACTGAGCACGACCAAACATGCAGAGCTGATGTCTCTGGCCTGTAAGACAGCCATCGTCGAACAGGATGTGGCGCATTTGATTTTCCCAGATGATGTACAAACGCTGCCCTCAAACAAAAAGCCAGCAACACCGGCGGGTCGCGTCGCCGGTTATCAAGTCTCGCCAGCACAGGCCGATATTGACGCCGCGGTCGAAATGATGAACGCAGCAAAACGCCCGGTTATCATTGTGGGCCACGGCGCCCAAGGAGCACGCGACCAGATTATCGCCCTGGCTGAACGCACGGGCGCCCCTGTGCTGACGACCTTCAAGGCCAAAGGGTTGATCCCCGACGACCATCCAAACGCGGCCGGTGTGCTGGGCCGTTCAGGCACGCCCATTGCCAGTTGGTTCATGACCTTGGCCGACACGATCATTGTGTTGGGCGCCAGCTTCTCAAGCCACACCGGGATCACCGCCAAACGCAACATGATCCAAGTCGATTATGACCGGATGCAACTGGGAAAATTTGGCAAGGTGAAACTACCAATTTGGGGGGAAATTGGTGCATTCTGCGACGCCACGGACGGAAAGTTTGATCGGAGCGATGCCGCGGACGATCAGGTCAGTGAACTTGCCGACCGCTGGGTCATGTGGCGCGACGAAAAGAGGCGCCGCCTCGCGGAAGAGCACGGCGACGGCATCCATTCTTTTGCGATTTTCGAGGCGCTCGGAAAGTTGGCCCCAGGTGATGCAATATTTGCCGTCGATGTCGGCAACAACACCTATTCCTTTGGTCGATATTTGGAAACCAAGGGCCACCAGCGGGTACTGATGTCGGGCTACCTGGGCTCAATCGGTTTTGGCTTTCCAGCCGGAATGGGGGCCTGGGCAGCCACACAAGACGTGGAGGAGATGAAGGGTCGGAAAGTGATTTCAATCTCGGGCGACGGCGGTTTTGGCCAATATCCGATGGATTTCACCACCGCTGTCAAATACGGCATGGATGTTACCCACATCCTTTTGCACAATGGCGAGCTGGGCAAAATCTCCAAGGAACAGCGATCGGGCGAGTGGCCGGTCTGGGAAACAAGTTTGGTCAACCCGTCGTTTGCGGCCTTCGCTCGCCTGTGCGGCGGTCATGGAGAAAAAGTCACAAAAACCGAAGACATCGCGACAGCAATCAAAACGGCCTTGGCAATAAAAGGTCCAGCCCTTGTCGAGATCATGACCGACGCCGAACTTGTTTAATTTAGGAGAAGAAAGATGATTTCACATTCGCAACTGGGTTCCCCAGAGGCGCTGATCAAAGCTCGATTGCTTGCGCATATTGGCCTGCATTTGCTGACCAAGTCCGCCCGCGCGAATTTTGAACCGACACCGGACCACAGCCATTCCAGCCTTT
>CAXMPY010000214.1:0-245 GCA_964195275.1 uncultured Paracoccaceae bacterium | reverse complement strand
GTTGGAAATGGCGGGTGGGTATCAGACCGGGCTTTCACTGGCGCCGTTCGCACTGCATTTACTGAAGAACGGCGTTCCAATTTCTTCATTCCCCTTGGACGGTCAATCGCTGGACGCCGTCAAGTCCTGGCTTGACGAACAACAAGAAACCGCTGGTTTGCAACCCAGCGCCCGCACCCGGGTGCCGTACAAAATGGACCCCGAAGTTATGGCAGTTGACCGGTTTGACGCTGCGCCAACTGAAG
>CAXMPY010000213.1:0-3320 GCA_964195275.1 uncultured Paracoccaceae bacterium | reverse complement strand
GATGGGGGCGATGGAAACGGTATTACACGCCCGTCGCACCGATGCCCGCATTGGCGATTGGCTGGGCGCGATTGAGCCGGGCGATTTGGATACCGTCGGGCGCGCCAATTTGCGCCATATCCATCGCAGTTTTGATCGCAATTCCAAAGTACCCGCAGCGCTAGCAGCCGAACTTGCCCGCGTTACAAGCATGGCGCAGGGAATATGGGCCAAAGCGCGTGCTGACGAAGATTTCGCCGCCTTTGCGCCAACACTTCATAACGTTGTCAGGCTTCGCCAGCAGGAAGCACAGGCGCTGGCCGATGGCGGCGATATGTATGACGCGTTGCTGGATGATTACGAACCAGGCGCAACCGGTGCTGAGATTAAGGCGATGTTTGGTGCCCTGCGTCCCCGGTTAGTGGCTCTGCGTGAAAAGGTACTGGGATCAGCAAAATCAGTGACCAGCCTGGACCGAGAATTTGACGAAACAGGCCAGATGGCAATTGGCCATAAATTGGCACAGACATTTGGATATGACTTTGAACAGGGACGTATTGATAAGGCTGTGCACCCGTTTTCCAGCGGGTCCGGCCAGGATGTACGCATCACAACCCGGGTCAGTCCGCTTGATCCTTTCAATTGTTTTTACTCAACTATCCACGAAGTTGGCCACGCCGCTTACGAACAAGGTATCGATGACGCCTATTTATTAACGCCGCTTGGCCGCGGGGTGTCGTTGGGGGTGCATGAAAGCCAAAGCCGGATTTATGAAAATCAGATCGGGCGCGGGCAGGCATTTACGGCGCATTTATTTGGCATGATGAATGATCAATTTGGCGATTTTGGCGTTGGTTCGGCGGACGATTTTTATGCCACCGTCAATCGTGTCCAACCGGGCTATATCAGGACCGAAGCGGACGAAGTACATTACAACCTGCACATCCTGATGCGGTTTGATCTGGAACGCGCGCTGATATCTGGTGACCTGGCACCTGCGGATTTGCCAGGTGCGTGGAACGAACGGTTCCTGTCGGATTTCGGTGTTGCGGTAGACAAACCATCCAACGGCTGTTTGCAGGATGTGCACTGGTCGGTGGGGCTGTTTGGCTACTTTCCAACCTACACATTGGGCAATGTTTATGCGGGCTGTCTGAACCAGGCAATGCGCAGCGAACTGCCCGACCTTGATGACCAACTGGTTGTGGGTGACACATCAGCCGCTACCGGGTGGTTACGCGAGAAACTGCAACAACATGGCGGCCTGTATGAACCGCGTGAAGTTGTGGCGCGGGCCTGCGGATTTGAACCGGGCGAGGGGCCATTGCTGGATTATTTAGACGCCAAATTTGAGGCAATCTACGGAGTCTAACCGCCTTGAATTCTGGCTTTGGTACAAACAATTCTTTGGCCATCTGGATGCTTGCTTTGGGCCAAACATTTGGCTGGGCCAGTTTATATTACATATACGGTGCGCTGCTGGTCTGGATCGAAGCCGATACCGGGTGGGACCGCGCGTCGCTGGCCCTGGGGCTGACATTGGCGCTGATTGTATCAGCGATTTTTGTGGGTTTTGCCGGGCGTCTGGTAGACCGTGGATGGGGCGCAGAGCTTTTGATTGGTGGCGCTGGTTTGGGCGGGCTGGCGTTGTTGGGTCTGTCACAGGTGACATCGCTTTTGGGTTGGTATTTCATGTGGGCTTGCATTGGGCTGGCCATGTCGGCAAGTTTTTATGACATATGTTTTGCGTTTCTGACCCGCAGATTGGGACCCGATGCGCGCCCGGCGATTATTCGGGTAACGCTGATGGCCGGGCTGGCGTCTACCTTAGCCTTCCCAATGGGCGCAGTTCTGGCCCAAACATTTGGTTGGCGGGGCGCGGTTGCGTCCTTTGGCGTGTTGCAAATCTGCGCAACTGTTCCGCTGTTTTATTTTGCCGGGAAAATATTGCGTCGCAGCGAACGCGCCCAAGTTGTTGAAAAGCTGGCTGACAGCAAACCCCGAATGCGCCAAATTATCCAACGGCCAGGATTTTGGCTGTTGGCGGGTGCATTTGGTCTGGCAGCTATGAACCATACAATGTTGGTGACCTATTTCATCCCCCTGTTTACCGGGCTGGGGGTGGCCAAAACCACGGCGGTTGTGGCCGCCAGCACCGTCGGACCGTTTCAGGTTATGGGTCGGCTATTTCTGATGGTCAGGGGCGGGCATATCACAACGCTTTTTTCAACGTGGATGGCCCTGTTGGGGCTGGCACTATCAAGCTTGATACTGATGTCAGCCGGGTTGGCCTCAGTATTGGTCTTTATCTTCGCGGCCATCCAAGGGGCTTCTATTGGTATGACCACCATTCTGCGCCCAGTGCTGATTGCCGAAGTCATGGGTCGCAAAGGTTTTGGAGCGGTGTCTGGGGCTGTGGCCTCGGTTCCGCTGACCGCCACGGCAACAGCCCCTGTCATTGGCGCGCTAATGCTAAAGGTCGGTGGCGTTTATGGTTTGTTAACCGCAAGCTTAGCGCTGGCCGTCGCTGCGCTGGGACTGGCGATGTTGATCAGATCGCAAAGCCAAACGAATTCTGGCTAATCGTTGGTCCAAAATGCGTCGCGTTTTTCAACGAATGCTGTGACACCTTCGGCGGTGTCTGCGTCCAGCATGTTTTGGGTCATAACTTTGCTGGTAAATGCATAAGCTTCTTCCAGCCCCATCTGCTGTTGCGCATAAAACGCCTGTTTGCCACGCTGAATTGCCGACCCCAGTTTGGCCGCGACCTTAACTGCAAGGGCCGTCGTTTCTGCTTCAAGATCATCCAGTGGCACCACCTTATTGATCAGCCCCAGTTCAACCGCCCGCGCGGCATCAACAAAATCTCCGGTGGTCAGCATTTCAAAGGCCTGTTTGGCCGGTATGTTACGCGTCAGGGCCACCATAGGTGTGGAACAGAACAGGCCAATGTTGACGCCGTTAACGCCAAACCGAGTGCCCTGGGCAGCCACCGCCATATCACAGGACGCGACCAATTGGCAGCCTGCGGCGGTTGCAATGCCGTGAACCTGTGCAATGACCGGCTGGGGTAAATGCCGTATCATCTGCATCAGTGCACCGCTGTGCAAAAATTGATTGGCAAACAGTGAAGCACCACTATCCGGTGCGCTGCGGGCCAATGTCATTTCTTTCAAGTCCTGGCCTGCGCAAAATGCTTTGCCCGCACCAGAGATAACAACAACCCGGATTGAACGGTCAGCGGCCAAAGCGGTAAATTCGGTGGTCAAATCAGTAAGCATGTCCGCCGATAACGCGTTTAGGCGGCTTGGATTGTTCATCGTCAGATGGGCAACGCCTGT
>CAXMPY010000212.1:374-3341 GCA_964195275.1 uncultured Paracoccaceae bacterium | reverse complement strand
AAACCCGGAACCACATTCAACACCCCGTCTGGTAATCTGGCCTGTCGGGCCAGATCGGCAAAAGCCAACGCTGTCAGACAGGCCTCTTCGGCGGGTTTCAAAACGCAGGCATTGCCCATGGCCAAAGCCGCGCCTACCGAACGGCCAATTATTTGCATTGGATAATTCCACGGCACGATATGCCCGGTCACGCCATGGGGCTCGCGCAATGTGTAGACCGTATAGCCATCTAGGTAGGGAATTGTCGCGCCGTGCACTTTGTCGGCAGCGCCACCATAATATTCCATATATCGCGCCAGCGCGACGGCATCAGCGCGTGCTTGCTGTAATGGTTTTCCCACATCGCGCGCTTCAAGCCTTGCCAGTACATCAACATGTTCAAGTACCAACCCAGAAAGCCGCGTCAGAACGCGCCCGCGCTCGGCCGCTGTACTTCGCCCCCATTCTACGGCTAGGGCAATCTGCGCCGCCTGTACGGCCCGGTCGATATCCGCCATCTTACCGCGGGCAATTTGGCCAATGGTTTGGCCGGTTGACGGGTCTTGCAGCGCCAATTTGTCACCGTTGGTTGGGGCCAGCCATTGGCCGCCAACAAATATTTGGTCAGCTTTGAACCAAAGGTCATTTTCAATGCTCATGTCTGGGTCCCTCAGGCCGACATCTGATCAGGCAGCTTTGGGGCGGCGTTGATCAATGTCTTTGTGTACGCATGTTCCGGATGCTCAAACACCCGCTTTGTATCGCCTTGCTCAACAATTTCACCGGCCTTCATCACTAAAACCCTGTCGGTGATTGAACGTACCACCGACAAATCGTGGGAAATGAACAAATAAGTCAACCTAAACCGGTCAGACAGATCAGCCAACAAATCCAGTATCTGTGCGCGAATTGAGACATCCAGTGCCGAAACCGCTTCGTCCAGAATAATCAATTCTGGCTTGATAACCAGCGCGCGGGCGATGGCGATGCGTTGGCGCTGGCCGCCGGAAAACTCATGAATGTATTTGTTACCATCTGCACCGCTTAACCCCACACTTTCCAACGCCTGCACGACCAGGTCCAGGCGGTCTGCACCCGTTGGTGTATCGGGCAACAAATGAAATGGTTCGGCCACCAATCGCGCTACTTTGTGGCGGGGGTTGAACGAGCCGTAGGGATCCTGAAATACCACCTGCATTTTACGTCGAACATCCAAGTTTACGTGGTTGCCCGAAAAAACCGGATTGCCGTCAATTAGAATTTGCCCAGCCTGAACATCTTCCAACCCCAGAATTGCCCGGGTCAGAGTGGATTTACCGCAGCCGCTTTCGCCCACAAGTCCCAGGCTTTCGCCGCGTCGGATGTTGAAACTAACATCATTGATCGCCCGAAATAGTTTCTGGCCACCAAACAGCGTTATCCGGGGCAACGTATAGTCTCGGCTAACGTTTTTCACCTGCAATATTGGCGTATCCTGTTCAGTTACTGTGCGGTTCGGAACGTGCCCGGACGCGGCAAACAGCGCCTTGGTATAGGGGTGCGACATGGTGCGAAACAACGTTGCTGCCGCGCCGGTTTCAACAACCTGACCGTCTTTCATGATCACGATATCATCCGCCAAATCGGATACGACCGCCAGATCATGGGTTATCATCATCATCGCCATCTTATCCTCAACCACCAATCTTTTTAGCAAATCAAGGATTTGGGCCTGTGTGGTCACATCAAGTGCGGTGGTCGGTTCATCTGCAATCAACAGTTTTGGGCGCAACGCGATTGCCATCGCAATCACTACCCGCTGGCGCTGGCCGCCTGACAATTCGTGCGGATAACGCGACAGCGGAAATTGTTCGGCTGGCAACCCAACCCGGTTCAGGGTGTTACGGGCTATTTCCAGGGCCTGGGTCCGGTTTGCCTGTCCGTGAACCAAAATCGTTTCTGCAACTTGGGCACCTATTGATTTTACCGGGTTCAACGCCGTCATTGGTTCTTGAAACACCATCCCAATGTCGCGGCCACGCAGCCCGCACAATGTTGTTTCAGATGCTGCCAACAGGTCTTGCCCATCCATCATAATCTGCCCCGACAAAGCGGCACCGCGGGGTAGCAGGCGCATAATCGACAGTGCCGTCATAGATTTTCCTGACCCGCTTTCGCCGATTACGCCCAGAATTTTTCCGGGTGCCAAAGACAGGCAAATGTCGCCTAGTATCGCTGCACCATGAATGGCCAGTGACAGGTTATTTATCTCAAGAATATTCACCCCCTGCCCCTTCTGATCCGTGGATCAAACAAATCGCGCAGCCCGTCACCCATCAGGTTAAGACCAAGAACGGTAAACAGGATTGCAAATCCTGGAAACATCGCCATGTGGGGGGCAAAGCTGATCATGGTTTGGCTATCGGCCAACATACGCCCCCAACTTGGCAAGGGCGGTTGCGCCCCCAATCCAACATAGGACAGCCCGGCCTCGGCCAGAATGCCAAGACTGAACTGAATTGTGCCCTGCACAATTAACAGATTTAATATATTTGGCAGAATGTGTTCCGCTGATATCCGCACCGCACCCTTGCCCGAAACACGCGCCGACAGGACATAATCGCGGGTCCACAGCGACAGGGCAGATCCACGGGTAAGGCGCGCAAATACCGGGATATTGAATATGCCAATTGCGATAATTGCATTTACCGCACTGGGCCCGAAAACCGCCGTGATCATGATTGCGATCAGTAGCGCGGGAAAGGCGAATACCAGGTCATTACCGCGCATGATCACTTCATCCAACCAACCACCGCTGCGCGCCGCTGCCGCTAGGCCCAGGGGAACCCCAACGATCATACCAATACTGACCGCCACCAAAGCCACCGCGATGGAAATGCGGGCGCCGACCATGATCATCGAGAATATGTCGCGGCCAAAATGGTCGGTACCAAACAGGTGCGCAGCGGTTGGTGTTTTTAATTTATTGGGAATGTCCAGTTGGGTTAC
>CAXMPY010000212.1:0-364 GCA_964195275.1 uncultured Paracoccaceae bacterium | reverse complement strand
ATAAATGCCAAGGACAGTGCCAGACCCAGCACCAGACTACGCGAAGATAACGCGACACCTAGCCAATGGCGGGGCGTTGGGGGATTGTCAGAATGCGCCATGATTAGTTGCGTCCCCGCAGGCGTGGATCAACCGTCGCATAGGCCAGATCAACTGCAAAATTGACCATGACAACCGCAAAAACCAGCAACATGACCACGCTTTCCACCACGATCAGGTCGCGCTGTGAAATGCTTTGAAACACCAACCGGCCCAGCCCTGGCAGGAAAAATACGTTCTCGATGATGATGGCGCCGGCCAACAGGAAAGAAAATTGCAGCCCGATGATTGTCAGCACAGGTATCATCGCATTGCGCAATGCATG
>CAXMPY010000211.1:0-3375 GCA_964195275.1 uncultured Paracoccaceae bacterium | reverse complement strand
TAGTCCTTCACTTACATGTACCCGTTCAAGTAATGCAATAAAAAACCCATCGCCGCCAGCAAGGGGCGAAAAGCTGTGGTTCTCGACCAGTTTAAAATCTTGATTATTTGTTAGAAAATTTTCAATTTGAATAAGATTCTCGTCTTCAAATACTGAACAGGTTATATAGGCCAGTTGGCCGGAATTTGCCACGTGGTTCTTGGCCGTCATCAGTATTTCTGATTGTATTTCAACCAGTTCCGCCAAACGGTTGGCCGTAAGGTTCCATTTTGCATCCGGGGCGCGTCGCCAACCGCCGCTGCCGGAACAGGGAACATCACATACCACAAGATCAAACACCAATTCCGCCAATTCTTCGGCTTGCACGATCTCAATTTCTGCCGCTGCCCGACCGGCGCGAACTGGTAAATCTTTCATCCGGTCTGGGTCGGAATCATAGGCCACAATTTTTATGGTCGCGCGCGCTGCCATTGCCAGGCTTTTGCCGCCGCCACCTGCGCAATAATCCAGAACCGTCATGCCATCCTGCAATGGTATCTTATCAACCACGGCCTGCGATGCCGCGTCCTGAACCTCGACAAACCCGTCGTTGTAGGCGTCACTTTGCATCACTCGGCGGGGATTCTGGGTTACTTCAAGTGCTGTGGGCGACAGCGAACTGGGCGTCGCTAATATTTCGGTTTCCGCCAATATGCTAAGAACAGTATCCCGGTCGGATAACTGGGTATTAACACGCAAAAACAACGGTGCCCTCATCTGCATACTGCTTAAAACAGTATCGCTGGTTTGCCCGAAACTGGCGTCAAACCGATCCAGCAACCAATCGGGGCAATCCAGTTGTACACCCCGGTCAGCTTTGGCCAGGCTTGGCGCTTGAATTTCAATGTCAGTCAATTCGGATGGTGCGTATTTTTCGCCAGAAAACAGCGCTTTAGCGTCCATTTCGCATGCATGCATCCACCCGACCATAAGCGCGCGCCCCGAGGTTCCGCCACCCAAATATCCAAAGGATCGCATACACCGAACAGCCCCAAAAACATGGTCGCGAATGGCCGCGCGATCACCTGAACCAGCATATCGATTGCCACGCCCCCAGCGTGTCAGCGTCCGTTCAGATGGTTCCCCCGCCACGATTGTATCAAGTATGTCTATGGCGGCGGCAACGCGTGCAGCTGGGGTCATTTGGTCACCTTAAGTATTTGCCATAAGCAATAGCAATCACGACATTAATCTGTAATTAGGGCTTTCGCGCGTGATTTGAACATCATGAACATGGCTTTCTTTCAGCCCGGCACCCGTAATTTTCACAAACTGGCAGTTCTGGCGCATATCTTTGATGGTTGCGTTGCCGGTATAGCCCATAGCGGCGCGCAGTCCGCCAACCAATTGGTGCACAACCGTACCCGCCGCACCTTTGTAAGGCACTTGGCCTTCAATACCTTCGGGCACCAATTTGTCGCTGGCGGCGTCTTTCTGAAAATATCGGTCAGCGGAACCGCGCGCCATAGCACCCAGTGACCCCATACCACGATAGGATTTGTAGGATCGCCCCTGAAACAGAACCAATTCGCCCGGACTTTCATCGGTGCCTGCAATCATAGAACCAACCATTGCACAGGACGCGCCCGCGGCAATTGCCTTGGCAAAATCACCAGAAAACTTAATGCCGCCATCGGCGATTACCGGCACATCACCCGCTGCTGCTGCGCAGTCCCTGATCGCGGTAAGTTGTGGTACGCCAACGCCGGCAACCATACGCGTTGTGCATATTGAACCCGGTCCAATGCCCACTTTAACGCCATCAGCACCAGCACCAATCAGCGCGCGTGTTGCTTCAGCCGTCGCAACGTTACCGGCCAGAACCTGCACCTGATTTGACAGCCGTTTGATGCGTTCAACGGCAATCGTCACGCCTTCGGAATGGCCATGGGCAGTATCAACAACAATCAAATCGCAACCTGCATCTAACAGCGCCTGAGAACGTTCAAACCCGGCGTCGCCAACGGTTGTTGCCGCTGCCACCCGCAACCGACCAAGATCATCCTTGCAGGCCTGAGGATTTAGCACCGCCAGCTCGCTGTCTTTTAACGTCAGCAAACCGGTTAATTTTCCTTCGGCATCCGTCACCAGTAATTTTTCGATGCGACGCGCCTGCATCAGGCTGCGGGCGGTATCCAAATCTGCGGGTTCTTGCAGAACCGCCAGGTTTTCCGATGTCATCATTGCGTGTACCGGTGTGTTGTCATCACTGGCAAACCGCATATCCCGGTTCGTCACGATCCCCAGCACGCGCCCGGCATTGTTGACAACTGGAAAACCAGTCACGCGGTAGCGTTCTTGCAAAGCTTTGGCGTCTGCCAGTGTCTGATCCGGTGCCAGTGTGACCGGGTTGAACACAACGCCACTTTCGAACCGTTTTACGCGCCGGACTTCGCGGGCTTGTTCATCAACGTTTAGGTTACGGTGCACTACGCCCAGGCCGCCGGCCTGGGCCATTGCTATCGCCATCGGCGCCTCGGTTACGGTGTCCATTGCCGAACTAAGCAACGGGATGTTTAACCGAATGGTGCTGGTCACGTTGGTTGACGTATCTGCCGTCGACGGCAACACGTTGGATGCGGCCGGAACCAGCAGTACATCATCAAAAGTAAGCGCCTCGCGAATCTCCATGTGCGGTCTCCTTGGAGGTCTTCGTTTGACGCCTCCCTATTTCACGGAGCCGTTGGAATGGAAAGATGTATTTCCAGCTTTAAGCGGCAGAGGCCTGGGTTTTGGTGGCCAAAGAGCCAGCAAACCACATTCTGACAATTCTGTAAGCAATTATCGGTATGGCGGTTGTCGACGCAACCAGGGCCAGTCCAGCTAATACTTGGAATGGCCCGCCAAAATCTTGCGCCATAATCAGCGTAAGCCCTGAGAGCGACGCCATAGGAAAAGTGAAGGCACCCCATAACGGTGAAAATCCGGCAGCAGTCAGATACCGAATGCGTGCCAGCATGAGTGCAGCCAATACAATTGCAAGCCAGCTTAAAACCATTGCCAGCGTGACATATCCCAACAGCATCGCGGCAATGCCCAGCAACGAAACCGGTGCCAGATGAATGGCCTGTGCCGGGCGCAGCGGCGGCGGGGTTGCCGTGCGGTGCATCCCAACCAGATTGCCCAGCCAAATTGTAAGCGCCAGCGCCAATGTTACAAATACAACGATTTCGGACAACTGTAACCAATCAAACGCCACCCCGGCCTGTGGCGCGACGATGATGCCTGAGAATGTCAAATGCCAGGCGGGCGTCATCCGCCGTTGTGAATAGGGCGCGTTCCACAGAACAAAAACCACGCTTCCCGCGATCAACAATTGCGCAACCATTCCTAAGA